>JAFXJR010000011.1 GCA_017532145.1 Lachnospiraceae bacterium
CAGCTCAGAAGGTAGTTATTTCTACGGCAACAGAGGGAGCGGTAATTTATTATACATTGGATGGTACGGATCCTACCGAAGAGCGTCAGGTATATGTCAAAGGGGAAGCTTTGGAAATCAGTGAGAGTGTAACGCTGAAGGCAGCAGCCAAGCATACTGAAGGACTAATCAGTGCTGTCACAGAGGCCGTGTATGTGATCGATCTGCCGGAAGCGGCAGCAGCACCGGTATTTTCTATTGCTGCAGGTACTTATACTGCAGCTCAGAAGGTAGTTATTTCTACGGCAACAGAGGGAGCAGTGATCTATTATACACTGGATGGAACACAACCAACAGAGGATAGTGCAGTATATCAGGAGGGAGAGCTATTGACCGTCCAGACATCCCTGACTCTGAAGGCTGTGGCAAAGCATCCAGATGGTTTGTTCAGCCCTGTAACAGAAGCAGTATATATGATCAAAGCACCAGAAAAGTCCTTTATCTTTACGGATGTTGTACCTGATGGCAAGTGGAAACATATTAGTGTGAAGTATGTATGGGACAGGGATATTATGAATGGTATTAGCGGAACCACCTTATTTAATCCGGATGGTCTGCTTAACAGGGCGATGTTTGCTACTGTGCTGTATCGTATGGCAGGAGAGCCGGAGGTAGTATTTACAGAAGGAAGATTCTCTGATGTAAAGCCGGGAGCGTATTATAGTAATGCTGTAATCTGGGCAAACCAGGTTGGTATTGTAGATGGATACACAGATGGAAGCTATGGTGTGGAGCGGTCAATTAAAGACAGGAGATTGCAAAGATGCTGAATAAGTATGGAGAAGTACAGGGATACGATGTCAGCAAAAAAGCATCTTTGGATCAGTTCACCGATCTTAGCCAGGTACCTGGCTGGGCAGTGGAATTTATCAGCTGGGCAGTGGATGCACAGATGATCACCGGTAAGCCGAATGAAGATGCTACCTTCCGTCTGGCACCTCAGGATGGAGCCACCAGGGCAGAGTGTGCAAAGATGCTGATGATGTTTATGGAAAAATATACAAGTGTATCCTAAATAAGGTGAATCACTGTTGAGAAAGACAGGCAGGCTGGAGGGTCCTCCCGATAATCGGAGGATCCTCTCTATGATTTAGAATGAAAATTTACCAGTTTTCAGTAATGGATGATTTCCTTCAAAGTTAATCTATTGTTCCTTGCACCATAGAAGAATTTGATTTATAATAATAAACGGTTATGGCTTAGTTTGATGAAAGTGAACGAAAGAAATAGAAAAGGAGCAGGATTGTACAGATGAAAGGGATAAACAAGGATTTATCTGATCCTAAAAAAGCAGCCGAGAGCAGGAATTTAACAGCAATGAAGGGAAGCGGTGCCATGTATGCTGTATTGGGACTGGCTTATTCATTGGAAGTAATCAAGGGAGACAGATCGTTTAGGTATTTAGCCATTATTCTATTTTTCTGTATATTGCCTCATGTTCTTTCCATTATTTGTTATCTGCGTAAGAAGGACAGTCATGCCATTCAATATATTATTGGGGTAAGCTTCGCTCTTTTTTATGGTTGTATTGTTTTTACGGCAGCTACCCGGTTAACCTTCTGTTATATTATTGTGGTCTATATTATTTTGGCAGTCTATGTGAATAAATGGCTTTCGATTGGAATTGGTATCTATGCGGTACTGGTGAATATAGCAGAGGGAGTTGTTCTGTTTACCAGTGGAAAGGCCGGAGATAATTTTCTGATGGAAATGGAAGTAATTCTGGCTTGCCTGATTTTTTCCATCGTTTTCAGTTTAATGTCTTACTCAAAGATTACAGAAATTAATCAGGCTAATATTCAACAGGCACAGAGAGAGAGGAAGCAGTCAGAGGAATTGCTGGCTACCATTTTGGAGGTAGCAAATCAATTGGGGGTAGATGTAAGCAGGGTAACGGTGCAGACAGAACGCTTAAAAGGCTCTGTAGGCAGTACGCAAACCCTGATGGAGCGGTTTTCCCAAGGAACTGCTGAAGTTGCTGAGGTGATTTCTATTCAAAAGGACCATACAGAGGAGATTAACCGACAGATATCAGAGGTTGGTATGGTGGCTGATTCCATGGTGGGCAATATCCATGGAACAGAGGAGAGTCTGGAAGCAGAAAAACAGACCATTACCTGTCTGCTTAAACAACTGGAGGAATCCGAAAAAGCTGGTAAAAGAGTATCTGTACAGATGGAGAGCCTGATGGATTATGCAGAAAAGATGCAGGGAATATTAGGAATGATTAAAAGTGTGGCTAATCAGACGGCTCTTCTTTCTTTAAATGCCGGTATTGAAGCAGCCCGTGCAGGGGAAGCAGGTAGGGGATTTGCCGTGGTGGCTTCTGAAATTTCTTCTCTTGCAGGTCAAACCCGATCTGCTACAGAAGAAATCAATAAGCTGATTGGTAATGTAACAGCAGCAGCAAGAGAAGCTACAGAATCTGTATCAGGGCTATTAGAAAGTAATGATAAGCAGTCAGACTACATTGGTAAAGCAGTGGAAAATTTTGAGCAAATTGAGAAAGAAGTAGGGAATATCTTCGTTCAAATCGACCATTTAAAGCGAATGATTGATACTGTATCTATGGCAAACAGTGCAGTCAGTGAAAATATAGATAGTGTGTTTCTTGTTACTCAGGAGGTAGCAGACGGAGTCAATGGAGTGCTGAAGGAAGGCAGTCATGATTTAGAGAGTATTGAAGGCATTGTAAAGATTATGCAGGGGATTAATGCAAGTACAGAACGATTACGAAGAAATAAAGGAGTGCAGAGAGATTGAGAAATCCCCTTACTTTAATCCAATCAAGAAAGTTCCCCTTTCGCCCCATTTCAGGTATGTTGGGTGTAAGCTAGTTTTGCACTAAGTAAGTATCTGCTTGAGGCAGATGATGAGCAAGGAGATTTTTCTGATAAAGTAAAAACAACCCACATGACGGTATGGGTTGTTTTTTTTTAAGCCATCTTATTTACAGCCTGATTCAGTCTGGACACTTTTCTGGAAGCTGTATTTTTATGATATACGCCCTTAGTAGCCGCTTTATCAATCGCAGATGTAGCAGCAAGCAGTGCAGCAGAAGCAGCTGCCTTATCCTGTGCCTGAATAGCAGCAGTTACCTTTTTAATTGCTGTCTTCACACCGGACTTAATCGCCTTATTTCTGTCAGCCTTTGTTTTGTTCACTAAAATTCTCTTTTTTGCAGATTTGATATTAGCCAAGACCCACACCTCCTATTGTTTCATCGTTTCAAGAAATCATGCAGTAAGTATTCCATTAAAGCCGGACACGGACGTCTTAATGGAAATACACTTGTAACTATCCAGCAGGTCTGCCTATTTATTGCGCTGACCATACGAAAATATAATGGTAACAAGCAAAAATCCCATCGATATAGGCGATTTTCATGGATTTCTACATGGTAACGGTGAAGATGCTGAACAGTTACGTACACTCGTATAATTGTAGAATAAGAGTTTATGGATGTCAATACATAATTTATTGTTTTCTGTAAAAAATATGGGCAGTGAAAGTTTGGCAGAAGTTCCGGTGACAATCGGTATAAACTGCATAGACTAAACAAAGAAAAGGTTTGGGAGCAGATAAATGAGTCATTTTCAGGTAAGAACAGATTTAGCCTTAGAGGCCAGAGAGTGTGTAGGAGAAATGGAGGAGGAAATCAGAGGTGTCCGGGTAGAGGAAACCTATGAGGAGGAGAAGGAAATTCGGATTACCAGAGTAATAATAGAGACGAAAAATGCGGCAAAGGCACTGGGGAAACCTATGGGAATCTATATTACTTTGGAGGCTCCCCGAATGGCTGAGCCGGAGGAAAACTATCATCAGGAGATTTCTTCTGCATTGGCTGAGGAATTATGTCAGATTATTCCAAATTCGGGAAAGGAGCAGTCTATTCTAGTGGTAGGGCTGGGAAATCGGGAGGTAACAGCCGATGCGTTAGGACCTACTGTAGCAGATAATCTTTTTGTCACCCGACATATCGTCAAGGAATATGGTAAGGCTGCCTATAATAGAAGTCAAATGCATATGGTGAGTTGTATTATCCCGGGAGTGATGGCAAAAACCGGAATGGAGAGTGCGGAGATTGTTCGGGGAGTGGTGGAACAGACTTCTCCGGATGTAGTGATTGTAGTGGATGCTCTGGCAGCCAGGTCAACCAAAAGACTGAACCGAACGATACAGATTACGGATACAGGGATTCATCCCGGTTCTGGAGTAGGAAATCATAGAAACGGGCTGACTCAGGAAAGTTTAAAGGTTCCTGTAATTGCTATCGGGGTTCCCACAGTAGTGGATGCAGCGACTATTGTAAATGATGCTACAGCCGGTCAGATTAAGGGGAATCTGGCAGAACTGGGCAATATGTATGTTACCAGCAAGGATGTGGACTATCAGATAAGGCAGATTGGTCATATTATCTGTGATGCGTTAAATATGGCACTGGAATTATAAGAGCTTATCCGGAATATAATGGACTATGTTGAGAGATGGAGGAAGAAACAGGGGTGAGGCAATTGTATTCTGGAAGAAGGGGAAGCAGAACTGGTAAAAAACGGAGGATAACAGCAGGGATAACAGTATTTCTGGTAGGAATGGTGTTATTCTGTCCCCTGTTCAGTATACAGAAAAATTCAATAAAGGAAGAGGGAAGTTTTTGGATAAAGACTGCAGAATGGCTGCAGGAGAGGGCTGGTAGAATGTGTATGCCTGTGTTTTCGTTTGTGGAAGAAGAGACAGGCATAAAACCAGAACCTTTTCAGCTGATAAAAGACTTTTTTCGTTCGGGACTTCCTCTGCTGGCCTATGGAAGTGAGCGGGAGGCAGAGAGGATTAGTATAGAGGACAGGGAGACAAGGGAATTGTTAATCTGGCAGGAAGGAAGTGATGAAGAAAGAAAGGGAGTAGCAGAAGGTTCTCTGGAATATGATGAAAATGCCCTTCATATTCATGGAGACTTGCATCAGGCTATGGAAGAAGAAAACAACCGCCATAGCAAAAAACCGGAGGAAACGGTAGAAAACGCGGAACAGAAGTCATCGGAACAGGAAACTGCAGAACAGGAAACCACAGAACAAGAGACCACACAACAGGAAACAGCTGAGGAAAATGGAGACTTTCAAAAGGCATTGGCAAAAAGATATGAATATAACTGGGCGGAGTTGGAGGAGTATGACGATATTGTTTCGGCCTTTTATGCGATAGACAGTACCACCTCTATCACGAATGAGAGACTGAATCTGGAAAATCTGTTAGGAAAGGATATGAGAATGCAGGCTTCAAAGGAGGGCTATCAGATTTTGATTTATCATACTCATTCTCAGGAGGATTTTGTGGATTCGGTGGAAGGAGACTCTTCCACTACAATTATTGGAGCAGGAGAAAAGCTGGCTCGTCTGCTGGAAGAAACCTATGGTTACCGGGTACTCCATCATAAAGGAGAGTATGATGTGGAATCTAGGGATTATGCTTATTCTAATTCTTTGCCGGCAATTGAACAGATTTTGGCAGAAAATCCCAATATTCAAGTAGTGATTGATTTACATCGGGATGCCATGCCGGAGGGGAAGAAGCTGGTGGTGGAGTTGGATGGAAGACCCACAGCTCAGTTTATGTTTTTTAACGGACTGAGCAGAACCAGAGAAAATGGAGATATTTCCTATCTGGAAAATCAGTACATAGACGAAAATCTGGCCTTTTCCTTCCAGGCACAGATAGCCTGTAATGAATATTATCCAGGACTGGCCCGCAGGATTTATCTCAAGGCATATCGCTATAATATGCACCTGAAGGCACAGTGTATGCTGGTGGAACTGGGGGCACAGACGAACACAGTGGAGGAAATTATGAATGCCTGTGACCCCTTAGCTCATGTAATTGCCAAGGTACTTAGCGGAGAAACCGGAGACCAGGCCAGAATGGCAGCTGGTATTGAACTGGACAATGAGGGATAAACTGTGATATACTTACTCCGATTATATTGCAACGGAGGAAAGCAATGGCAGGGACAGAGCAGAGTAAAATAAGAAATTTTTGTATCATAGCACATATTGATCATGGTAAATCTACTTTGGCAGACCGTATTATAGAAAAGACAGGACTTCTGACCAGCAGGGAAATGCAGGCACAGGTACTGGATAATATGGATTTGGAGAGGGAGAGAGGGATTACCATCAAGGCACAGACCGTGCGGATTATTTATCAGGCACAGGATGGGGAGGAGTATGTTTTTAATCTGATTGATACCCCCGGACATGTGGATTTTAACTATGAGGTAAGCCGTAGTCTGGCAGCCTGCGACGGTGCTGTTTTAGTAGTGGATGCAGCACAGGGGATTGAAGCACAGACGTTAGCCAACGTTTACCTGGCATTGGATCATGACCTGGATGTCTTCCCCGTGATTAATAAAATTGACCTGCCCAGTGCAGACCCTCAGCGGGTTAAGGATGAAATCGAAGATGTGATTGGTCTGGAAGCACAGGATGCTCCTATGATTTCTGCCAAAAATGGAATTGGTATTGAGGAAGTATTGGAGGCTATTGTTCATAAAATACCAGATCCCGAAGGCAGTATGGACAATCCTTTGCAGGCATTGATTTTCGATTCTTTATATGATTCCTATAAGGGAGTTATCGTCTTTTGCCGAATTAAAGAGGGAAGGGTGAAAAAGGGGACACGAATCCAGATGATGGCTACAGGAGCCAAGGCAGAGGTAGTAGAAGTAGGGTATTTTGGACCAGGTCAGTTTATTCCCTGTGAAGAGCTGTCAGCAGGTATGGTGGGCTATATTACTGCCTCCATTAAAAATGTTAAGGATACTGCTGTGGGAGATACGATTACGGATGCTGCCAATCCCTGTAAAGAGCCGCTGCCTGGATATAAAAAGGTAAATTCCATGGTATATTGTGGTCTTTATCCTGCAGACGGTGCCAAATATCCGGATTTAAGGGATGCTTTGGAGAAATTGCAGCTTAATGATGCAGCACTTCAATACGAGCCGGAAACTTCCATTGCTTTGGGATTTGGTTTTCGTTGTGGTTTTTTGGGACTGCTGCATCTGGAAATTATCCAGGAGAGGCTGGAGAGAGAATACAATCTGGATTTGGTGACGACAGCACCGGGTGTAATCTATCGGGTATACAAGACCAATGGAGAAATGATTGAACTGACCAATCCTGCCAATTTGCCGGAGCCTACAGAAATAGAACGGATGGAGGAACCTATCGTCAATGCAGAAATTATGGTGACAACAGAGTTTATTGGCTCTATTATGGAACTGTGTCAGGAGAGAAGGGGCAGATATCTGGGAATGGAATATATGGAGGAAACCCGTGCTTTATTAAAGTATGAGCTGCCCTTAAATGAAATCATCTATGACTTCTTTGATGCCTTAAAGTCCCGCTCCAGAGGCTATGCCTCTTTTGACTACGATTTAAAGGGCTATGAGGAGTCCAAGCTGGTGAAGCTGGATATTCTGATTAATAAAGAGGAGGTAGATGCGCTATCCTTTATTGTTCATGCAGACAGTGCCTATGAACGAGGCAGAAGGATGTGTGAGAAGTTAAAGGATGAGATTCCCCGCCATTTATTTGAAATTCCCATTCAGGCTGCCGTAGGAGGAAAGGTAATTGCCCGGGAGACAGTCAAGGCTATGCGCAAGGACGTATTGGCCAAGTGTTATGGTGGAGATATTACCAGAAAAAAGAAGCTGTTGGAGAAGCAGAAGGAAGGAAAGAAGAGGATGCGCCAGATTGGTAACGTGGAAATTCCTCAAAAAGCCTTTATGAGTGTATTGAAGCTGGATGACCGATAGAAGCAAAAATAAACCGGATAGGATGAAAAAAAGAATGGAAACAGAAAGGGAAGCAGGAGGACAAAAGGAATTGAGTATCTATATTCATATTCCCTTTTGTCTGAAAAAATGTAACTACTGTGATTTCCTTTCCTTTCCAGCGACAGAAGCAGAAAGGGAAGTTTATTTACAGGCACTTTTGCAGGAAATTGATCAACAGGCCAGTGAATATACTGATTATCAGGTGAAAACCATATTTTTGGGAGGGGGAACCCCTTCCCTGCTGTCAGAACAGCAAGCAGATGCCATTTTGGATAGATTGAATCTTCGGTTTCCTTTAGGAAATTCTGTAGAAATTACATTGGAAGCCAATCCGGGAACAGTGGATGGAGAAAGGCTGAAGGGTTATCGCAGAGTAGGGATAAACCGGCTAAGCATTGGTGTTCAGTCTCTTCAGAATCAGGAGCTTGACCTGTTAGGAAGAATCCATACGGCAACAGATTTTTACCGAATTTATCAGGAGGCCAGAAGTGCAGATTTTTCCAATATCAATGTGGATATTATGGCTGCCCTGCCAGGTCAGAAAAAAGCTGCTTATCGGGAGACCCTTTTGCAGGTGAGTCAGATGAAGCCGGAGCATATTTCAGTATATAGCTTGATGATAGAGGAAGGAACGCCCTTTTGGAAGGAGTATGGGGACAGTGCAGCTGGAAGGGAACTACTGCCTTCAGAGGAAGAAGAGAGAGAAATGGATGCGGAAACCGAATATTTTCTGGAAAGTCAGGGATATCGAAGATATGAAATTTCCAATTATGCCAAAGAGGGTTGGGAATGTCAACATAACTTAGCCTATTGGAAAAGGAATAATTATGCAGGATTTGGATTGGGGGCAGCCTCCATGGTGCAGAATATACGATGGAAAAATACCTCTTCTATGGCCGACTATCTGGCGGATGCAGGCAGAGGAGGCGACCTGCTTCGCTGTCAGATACAGAGACTCAGTCAGGAGGAACAGATGGAAGAGTTTATGTTTCTGGGACTGAGATTAACCAGGGGTGTGTCGATAAAAGAGTTTGAAAGACTGTTTGGCAGGACGATGGAACAGGTTTATGGAAAGGTGATAAAAAGACTGAGACAACAGGGGTTGGTTGTGATGGATGAATACCTTGCTTTAACATCTTATGGCAGGGATATTAGTAATTATGTCATGGCACAGTTTTTATTTTCATAAAAATCTTGATATTTTTTCCATATGTTTGTATAATATAGATAATTTCGAGTATAAGCCTTTATGATTAAGTGAATTTACTGATTGGAAAAGCACCTGAAGACCCGTCAAGTCATAGACTATAATAAATTGACTTTGGGGGCGCCTTTTGCAAACTTTTCAAAAACCTTTGACAGCGGAAGAAGAATCCCATTATATCCGGATACTGCAGCAGGGGAGCAGCGCACAGGCCAGGGAAGCAAGAGACATCCTGATCGAACGCAACCTGCGTCTGGTAGCCCACATTGCCAAGAAGTATCAGAATGCAGATGAAGACATGGAGGATCTGATTTCTATTGGAACCATAGGATTAATTAAAGCAATTGCCTCATTTGATTCAGGAAAAGGAAAGCTGAGTACTTATGCTTCCCGATGTATTGACAATGAATTACTGATGCTGTTGCGTACAAAGAAAAAAACCTCAAAGGAGGTTTCTTTATATGAACCCATTGGTACCGATAAGGAAGGAAATGAGATTAATCTGCTGGATATTATAGAGTCAGAGCAGGTGGATGTAGCGGAACAGATGGAATTGGAAGCCAATTTAAAGATATTATCCGGTGTTCTGCAGAGGCTGGAGGGTCGGGAAAAGCAGATTATCTATCTACGGTATGGATTGACTGCAGACCGGGAGGTTACGCAAAGAGAAATCGGTCAGATGCTGGGCATATCCAGAAGTTATGTGTCGCGGATTGAAAAAAGAGCCTTGGGTAAGCTGCGAAAAGGCTTTGAAATGGGAAGACCATAATGAAAATAGCTGTTTTTCAGCAAGTAAAAGATAGCCGATTCCATGTGTGGCATATACCGGGATAGGGGAGAAATTGCCCGAATGAATACCTGTGGATTCAAGAGGTTACAAGGACGATAAATTAGGAATCCCATTGATTTTAGGAAATGGGTAGTTCACAGAGAACAATAAAATGAAAAAGGACAGATAGGGGGAAACACCATGCTTTTTGTCAGAACCAATAAACTAAAAAAAGGGATGCGGCTTGCGCGGCCTATTTATAACAAGGATGGAGTGCTGCTCTACGAACGTAATTCCAAGCTTACTTTGCAGGGTATCCAGAGTATTAAGGCCTTTGGATTACTGGGATTATTTATCCTTGAGCCAGCGGAACCAGTTCCCCCGATGACCCAGGAAGACATACTTTTTGAGCGTTTTCAGACGATGACTGTATTTGCTTTAAGGGAGGAACTCAATCGAATCAAAACAGATGAAAAGAAGAGTCCCAAGTTGCAGGTAATCGTCAATAATATACAAAGGCGTTATGGCCACCTGGATAAAAAAATTAACTTTATCCAGAATTTGAGAAGTAAAGAGGATTATGTGTATAAGCATGCATTGAATGTAGCAATTTTAAGTGCGATGATAACTCATGGTCTGCATATGAGTGTGGAGGAGCAGGCAGAGGTAGTTATTGCTGCCTTACTGCATGAAATAGGTAAGCTTTCTATTCCCAAGGATATTATGGAAAAGGATGATCCCAGTGAGGCTGAACTGGAGATGATTTCTACCTATGAATTGACTGGTCACGAGCTGATAGGAAAGGTATTGCCTAATTCTCCTAATATTCGCAGAATCTGTGTGCAGGCACATAAGGCTATGGAGACCTTACAGACAGGAGGTACGGTGGAGAGGAATCGACTGCTGCAGGGAGCCAAGGTACTGATGGTAGCAGAGGCATATGATAAGATGACGGCTATGCGTCTGGAGCATGCTCCGGAGTCAGAGGTAACTGCAATTCGTTATCTGCTTCATCATCAGGATGTATTTGAGACAGACATTATTGACGCATTGATTCGTTCGGTTAATATTTTGATTCCTGGTGTGAGTGTGGAGCTGAACACCGGTGAAAAGGCTATCGTTATCAAAAATAATCCAAGAAACGTTCTGCGTCCCAGAGTTCTATGCTTTAAAAATAATAATATTATTGATTTGGGGGAAAAGGAGTATGATGATATTAAAATAATGGATATTATGAAGACTATGGATAATCGTTATATTCTGGATACCAAAACACTGCGGGATAATGGTATTTTTGTACCTGAGCCGGAGGAAGCGGAGATGCAGAAGGGAATTGAAGAAACAGATGATGAAGAAACAGAAGGCTAAAGCACTCTGTTAAAAATAAGATTTTTTGTTAGGAATAAAACTTTCTGTATGGATATAGATAATGAGATGGTTTTCCTGTTTAATCAGTTGTGGTAAAGATTATATTTCCGGTACTTCCGGTGTTCTGCCGGAGTACTGGGAATCTTGGCTTTTATTCTGGCACTTCTGCCCAATTTTCTTCTGCATATCAAAATAAATATTCAAATCTGAAATAAGTCAATCTGTTTTATTTTTATCGTTATTCAGTATCTCCATCATTATCATACAAAGTTCACTTAAAATTGCTTTTCATAGGGGGATTTGTAACTGTTTAGTATCCTTACAGTTACTGTAGAAAAATCCATGAAAATCGTCTATGACGATGGGATTTTTGCTCATTACCACTATGTTTTCCTACGGTCAACACAGCAAGTGTGCAAATCTACGGAATAGTTACTGGGATTTTTACCGTTCTAAATCAGGTTCTTATCGTCTTAACATCAAAAATTTCTCTCTATTTTGAATAATCACTTATTTTCTATTTTTTCATTCATAAAAATTTTTCATTTATTATTTCATGCATTTTAACCAAATCAAGAAAGTTCCCCATTTTAAGTATGTCAAGTACTAAGTGTGGGTAAAGGGTAGTGGAGCGGATTGCGAATATCTGCTTTGGCAAAGATAAGGAAAAGGAGGATATATGTACAGTACAATTGCATCAGCGGCTGTCTGCGGTATGGAGATTGTTATGGTTCATGTGGAGGTGGATATTGCACAGGGACTGCCTGGGTTTATTTTGGTAGGATATCTGAGCAGTGAGGTAAAGGAAGCGGGAGAAAGAGTGAGGATTGCGTTAAAGAATGCAGGGGTTACTCTGCCACCAATGAGAATTACAGTAAATCTTTCGCCCGCACATATCAAGAAGGGAGGAACTGCTTTTGACCTGCCGATTGCTCTGGGGATTTTAAAGGCTTTGGGAGAGCTGCCCCCTGAAAGTACGGAAGGAATATTGGCAGTAGGAGAACTGAGTCTGAATGGTACAGTTAATCCGATAAATGGAGTCCTTCCTCTGGTAAAAAAGGCGAAGGAGGAGGGTTATCTCCGTTGTCTTGTACCTGAGGGCAACCGTCAGGAAGGGAGAATGATTGAAGGAATGGATATGATTGGTGTAGCTGATTTAGATGAAGCAATCGCCTATCTGAAAACCGGAAGAATACCAGAGGAACAAAACACTTCTTGTGGGGAGAGAGAAGAAGCGATACAGGGAGATTTTCAGGAGATTGTAGGTCAGGGTGCAGCCAAAAGGGCAGCAGAAATTGCGGCAGCCGGTTTTCATAATCTACTGTTGGTAGGACCACCCGGTTCAGGAAAGACGATGATTGCCAAACGGATTCCCGGTATCCTCCCACCCTTAACGGAAGAAGAAAAGCTGGAAGTTTCTTCTATATATAGTGTGGCAGGTTTGTTAAGCCATAGTCATACGCTGATTTCCTGTAGACCCTTTATGAATCCTCATCATACGATTACGGCTCAGGCACTGGTGGGTGGTGGAAAGGTAATTCAACCGGGGATGATAAGTCTGGCTCATAAGGGAGTACTGTTTTTGGATGAGCTTCCTGAGTTTAAAATGAATACCATTAATCTGCTGAGGCAGCCATTGGAAGAAAAGCAGGTCAGAATCGTCAGATTGGAGGGTAGTTATGCCTTTCCGGCTGATTTTATGTTTGTAGGAGCGATGAATCCCTGCCCTTGTGGATACTACCCTAATATGAAGCGGTGCCACTGTACGGCCTCCCAGATTAGACGTTATCAGAATCATGTTTCCGGTCCCATATTGGATAGGATAGACATCTGTGCAGGAATTGCTCCCTTGGAGTTAAAACAGCTGGAAGGGAAAATCGGACAGGAGGATAGCCGAACCATACGCAAAAGAGTGATAAAAGCCAGGCAAATACAGGAGGAGCGTTATCGGCATCGCAGTTATTGTTGCAATGCACTACTTCCTCAAAAGGATATGGAGGAATTTTGCAGGTTGGAAAAGGCAGAGAAGGAGTTTATCGGACAGGCATATACCCGAATGGAAATGAGTGTACGGGCTTATCAACGGGTGCTTCGGGTAGCCAGAACCATTGCAGACTTGGATGGTCAGGAAAAAATTAGTAAGCTTCATCTGGCAGAAGCATTAGAATGCAGGATGGCGGGAGAGGGTTATTGGGAGAGGCGGATGTAGAATGAGTAATGAAAGAAAAGAAGAAAAGGAAGAACAGGCTTATGCCTACTGGCTGGCCAACTGCTCTGGTCTGGGAAATCAAACAAAAAGAAGGCTGGAAATCTATGCCGGCAGTGCTAAAGCTGTCTATGGGATGAAGGAAACAGACCTAAAAGGAATCCTGACACAAAAGCAGATAAAAAGTCTGATGGAGGCGGGACGGGAAACAGATAAAGAGAAGCTTATGGAGCACTATGCTGTACTGAAAAAACAGAATATCCATTTTTATCCTATTTCCCATCCGAACTATCCTAATCGACTGAAAACTATTGGAAATCCTCCCTATGCTATCTATGTAGAAGGTCGATTGCCCGAGGAAAAAATACCGGCAGTAGCTGTAATTGGTGCCAGACAGTGTTCGGAATATGGACGATATATGGCAGAACAGTGTGGTCAGGAGCTGGCAAAATCAGGAATTATCGTTATTAGCGGAATGGCTCGGGGAATCGATGGTATCAGTCAATGGGCAGCTCTGCAGGCAGATGGTTTTTCCTGCGGTATTCTGGGTTGTGGTACAGATATCTGTTATCCTTCAGAAAACAGAAAGCTTTATGAGACGTTAAAAAGCAGAGGAGGAATTTTATCTGAATGGCCACCAGGGACATCTCCCAGACCGGAGCTGTTTCCTCTAAGAAATCGAATCATTAGTGGAATGGCGGATTTGGTTCTGATTATAGAGGCCAGAGAAAAAAGTGGAACGTTGATTACCGCAGATTTGGCTCTGGAACAGGGACGGGAGGTTTATGTGGTGCCTGGTCGGGTGACAGATTCTTTAAGTGCCGGATGTAATCGCCTGCTGTGCCAGGGAGCCGGATTGTTAATTTCCGTTCAGGAAATGCTGGAAGAGACAGGAATGGTTCATTCTCAAAAAATAGGGGAGGGAAAGACAGAAGGGGATATGAAAGCCTTGCTAAATTCTGGAAGTGAGGAAATGAACAGGATTTTAGAAGTATTGGACTTTTATCCTAGAAGTCTGGATGAGATACAGGCTGAAAGTGGGATGGAATATGGAAAAATGATGTTTGCCCTGATGAATTTATGTATAGAGGGAATGGCAGAGCAGCTGGCAGCAGGTCAGTTTATTAAAAAAAGAAAGAGGGAGACAGATGAATAAATATTCTGTTTTTTCATAATATTACTTGCAAGCACAGAAATTTTATTGTATAGTGTTGCAAGCTGACTATCCCAAAAGATAGACTGGAGAATGGACAGGTGAAGTGTATGGCGAAATATTTAGTGATTGTAGAATCACCGGCAAAGGTGAAGACAATAAAAAAATTTTTGGGTACCAATTATGAGGTGGCGGCCAGTAACGGGCATGTAAGAGATTTGCCCAAAAGCAGGCTGGGTGTGGATGTAGAGCATGATTATGAACCCAAATATATTACGATTAGGGGAAAAGGGGATATACTGGCTAATCTTCGTAAGGCAGTAAAAAAAGCAGAAAAAATCTATCTGGCAACGGACCCTGACCGGGAAGGAGAAGCCATTTCCTGGCACCTTTTGAAAGCATTAAAGCTGGAGGGAAAGAAGGTATATCGAATTACCTTTAATGAAATTACAAAAAATGCAGTCAAAGCTTCTTTAAAAAATGCCAGAGAAATTAATATGGATTTGGTTGATGCTCAACAGGCCAGACGAGTGCTGGATCGGATGGTGGGCTATCGTATTTCCCCTCTGTTGTGGGCTAAGGTAAAACGGGGACTTAGTGCAGGAAGAGTACAGTCTGTGGCATTGAGAATCATCTGCGATAGGGAAGAGGAAATCAATGCATTTATTCCAGAGGAATACTGGACCTTGGATGTTCTTTTCCGTGTTGCAGGAGAAAAAAAGCCTATTGTAGCCAAATATTATGGTACTCAGACTAAGCGTCAGATAATTGCTTCTGAAAAGAAACTACAGCAGATTATGGAACAGCTGGAGGGAGCAGAGTATCAGATAGCAGAGATAAAGCGGGGAGAAAGAACGAAGAAGTCACCTCTGCCCTTTACTACCTCTACTCTGCAGCAGGAAGCCAGTAAGACACTGAATTTTTCTACCCAAAAGACGATGCGTCTGGCACAGCAGCTGTATGAAGGAGTCGACATCAAAGACAGTGGGACGGTAGGGATTATTACTTATCTGCGTACAGATTCGACTCGGATTTCGGAGGAGGCAGAGCAGCTGGCCAGGCAATATATTATAGAAAATCATGGGGAGGCTTATGCAGCTCAGAGCATTCGGGAGAAAAAAGAGGCACAAAAGATTCAGGATGCCCATGAGGCCATTCGGCCTACAGATATTACCAGAACTCCTGCTGAATTAAAGGATTCTCTGTCCAGAGATCAGTTTCGGCTGTATCAGCTGATTTGGAAACGGTTTCTGGCCAGTCGGATGAACCCTGCCCGATATGAGACTGCTAATGTAAAGATTGATGGAAATGGTCATCGTTTTACCGTGTCTGCTTCCCGAATAGTTTTTGACGGATTTTTGAGTGTATATGCAGAAGATGAGGAAAAAGAGGAAAATCATACCTTGATGAAGGGACTGACTCAGGATACCCATCTTCAGCTAGAGGGATTTGATTATAAGCAGCATTTTACACAGCCTGCTCCCCATTATACAGAAGCTTCTTTGGTAAGGGCTTTAGAGGAATTGGGAATCGGCCGCCCTAGTACCTACGCACCGACAATCACTACCATACTGGCAAGACGTTATGTTGTAAAGGAAAACAAGAATCTGTATGTAACAGAGTTGGGAGAAATTGTAAATAATATTATGAAAGAAGCCTTTACCAGTATTGTTGATGTGAACTTTACCTCCAATCTGGAGGCTCTGCTGGATGGTGTGGAAGAGGGGGACGTAAACTGGAAGACGATTGTATCAAATTTTTATCCTGATTTGGAGGAGGCGGTAAAAAAGGCAGAGGCAGAACTGGAGCATGTGGAAATTGCCGATGAGGTTTCGGATGAGGTGTGTGAGCAGTGCGGCAGGCAGATGGTGATTAAATATGGTCCACATGGAAGGTTTCTGGCCTGTCCGGGATTTCCAGATTGTCGTAATACCAAGCCTTATTATGAGAAGATAGGAGTGGAATGTCCTGAATGTGGAAAGGATATTGTACTGAAAAAGACGAAAAAGGGCAGGAAATACTATGGTTGCATTGATAATCCGGACTGCAGCTTTATGGTCTGGCAGAAGCCTTCCCAAATCAAATGCAGTGCTTGTGGTGCATTAATGCTGGAAAAAGGAAATAAGCTGGTATGCACTGCTGAAGACTGTGGAGCAGTTATGGATAAGAATGAAAGCCATAAAAATGAAGAAATAATAAGTGCAAATTCTAAAATTATTTAAAAAATAGTATTATTTTCAGAAAATTTACCCCTGAATTGTTGATATTTTTGGTAGACTATGTTAAAATAAGCCAAATATAATATCCAACAGTTTAGGGGATTTTTATACTGACAATAGGCGATAAAGATGGAGGTAGTGGCATGGGTAGTGTGCAATTATTGGACAAGACAAGAAAAATTGGGAAGTTACTTCATAATAATAGCTCAAGTAAGGTTGTCTTTAATGATATCTGTAATGTAATGTGCGAAATTTTGTTATCTAATGTGCTGGTTATTAGCAAAAAAGGAAAAATTCTTGGAATCGCTTCTAAAGAAAACGTAGAATCCATCGGTGAATTGATTGTAGGGGGTGTGGGAGGATTTATTGATTCCTTACTAAATGAGAGGATGCTGGCTGTGCTTTCCACAAAAGAAAATGTCAATCTGCAGACTTTGGGCTTTGAAAGCGTAGATATCAAGAAATTTCAGGCCATTATTGCCCCTATTGAAATTGCCGGAGAAAGGCTGGGAACTCTGTTTATCTATAAGGAGAATCAGCAGTATGATATAGACGATATTATTCTTTGTGAATATGGAACTACCGTGGTGGGACTGGAGATGCTTCGGGCTGTCAATGAGGAAAGCGCAGAGGAAAACCGGAAGCTGGCAGTAATCCGTTCCGCAATTGGTACACTTTCCCTTTCTGAGGCAGAGGCCATCATTCATATTTTTGAAGAACTGGGAGGAATGGAGGGAATTTTGGTAGCTAGTAAAATTGCCGATCGGGTAGGGATTACCCGTTCAGTTATTGTCAATGCCCTTAGAAAGTTTGAAAGTGCAGGAGTAATTGAGTCCCGTTCCTCAGGAATGAAAGGAACATATATTAAAGTGTTGAACGAAGTAGTGTTTGACGAAATCGGAAAATTGAAAAAGAAAACAGAAAATTATAATCTATCGCAAAAAACGACAGAATAAATAATACGTTTACATCTACCTGTAAAAATCTTTTTTTTTTGCAAAAAAATCTTGTGTTTTTGTATAAAAAATATATAATAGAAGATAACGGACACGTGACAGTTGTAATAAGTAGCAATAATGACAAGCAGAATGCTGACAGGTAACAGTTAACAAACGATTAAAAGAGAATATCCAAAGGAGAAAGTAATGATTAATTCAAGTGCATTTAATTATATCAATATTCTTGGGAAAACGGCAGATGCCGCATGGATTCGTAACGATGTAATTGCCAATAACATAGCTAATGCAACGACACCTGGTTATAAGCGGGAAGAGATTGAATTTGAGGCTGAACTGCAGAAGGCACTGAAGAATTCCAGATATACGTCCATGGATGATAAGGTGGCTGATGTAAAGGTAAACAGTCTGAGCATCCGTACATACCGGGATTCAGCGAACTATTCCTATAGATTGGATGGGAACAATGTGGATATCGAAACAGAGAATGTCACACTGGCTGCCAATCTGTTAAAGTACAATGGTTTAATGAATTGTCTTACCCAGGAGTTTAAAAATTTGCAGATGGTTATGAAATAAAAGTGAGGGAGTGTATATATGAGTATTTTTTCATCGTTTAATATTAATTCATCAGGACTGACGGCACAAAGATACAGGATGGATATTATATCCCAGAATCTTGCCAATACCAATACCACAAGGACGGAGGATGGAACTCCATATCGCAGAAAGGTAGTTACCTTTACCGAGAAGAATACCCAGACCACCTTTAGTCGGGTATTAAATGAAGCTACAGATCGATATTGCGGTACAGGAGTAAAGGTAAACGGTGTCTATGAAGATACCTGGAATGAATTGATTCAGACCTATGATCCCTCCCATCCAGATGCAGATGAAAATGGTTATGTTTGGTATCCAAATGTAAATGTTGTGACGGAAATGACCGATATGATAGATGCAAGCAGAGCTTACGAGGCGAATGCCACTGCTTTTACAGCCAGCAAGGCTATCGCACTGAAGGGTCTGGAAATGGGTAAGGCGTAATGAAACAGACGCTGTTGCCATAGAATAAATAAGACACGGGTCTTGGAAAAATGGAGGGAAAAATGGAAATCACATCTTTGTATAATGTAACATCAGGAGCCATACGGCAGGCTGCTGAAAGTGGCGTAATAGGACGGCAGTCCTTAGAAAAAGCAGACACATCTTTTGAAAGTATCTTCCAGAAAGCAATGGAAAATATTAACACCACCAACAGTTATTTATCAGACATGGAAAATGAAGAAGTAAGATGGATGCTGGGTGAAACAGACAGTACTCATGAACTTACCATAGCAATGAATAAGGCAGCTACTGCCCTGCAGTACACCGTTACGGTTCGTGACAAGGTACTGGAAGCGTACAGAGAGCTGATGCAGATGCAAATCTAAATAATCTGATAAAGAGATCAGATAAGGAGACATAGAAATGGCGGATAAATTAAAGGGAAGGTTAGACAAGATTCTCGAATGGTGGAATAAGTTTACAGCAAAGCAAAAAACAATTATTATATCAGCTTTGGCTTTGGTGGTACTGGTGATTGCTATAGTAGCTACGGTATTAAGCAGACCCCAATATATACTGCTGGCAGATTGTGAATCAACAAAGGAAGCGGCAGAGGTAGCAGAACTGCTGGAAGAAAATGGAATTGAACATAAGGTATCAGATGATGGACTAAGAATTAAGGTGGTCAGAGATAGTCTGTCAGATGCCAATCTTTTATTAGGTGCAAATGGAATCCAATCAGAAGACTACAGTATTGACAGTGTAGTAGATGGAAGCTTTAGTACCACAGAATCAGATAAGATGAAAAAATACCAGCTTTATATGGAAAAGAAGCTGGAGGGCAATATTGAAAGACTGGAAGCGGTAAAGACGGCTACTGTAGATCTTTCCATTCCTGAGAATGATGGCACTCTGCTGCGAGCCGAAGAAGAGTCCTTCGCCAGCGTGCTTCTGGAACTGAATGAGGAATTTACTACAGATAATGCGGCATTTCTTGCAAGAGCAGTGGCGACTGCGATTGGCAATGAAACCACAAACAATATCGTAATCCTGGATACAGCAGGAAATATGCTTTTCTCCGGTGATGACAACTATACTCTTTCCGGAGTGGCAAATTCACAGTTAAATGTAAAAACTCAGGCAGAAAACCTGGTAAAAAATGAAGTAAAAAGAGTTCTGCTTGGAACGAATGAGTTTGATAATATTGAGGTTGCAAGTAATCTTTCTTTGGACTTCTCCACAACAGATGAGACCTATCATAACTATACACCGGCTGAGGGACAGACTCAGGGAGTTCTTAGTCAGGAGGATATTTTTAACTCTGAAAATGTAAATTCCAACGGTGGTATACCTGGTACGACTTCAAACTCCGATGATACTACATATATGTATCAGGATGCGGCAAACAGTACATCCACACAGACAGAGGAGTCACGGAAGTATTTACCTAATGAAACGATTATTCAGAAGAGTATACCTGCAGGTTTAATTGTTTATGCGGATTCTTCTATCTCTGTTACTGCTATTGATTACAACGTAGTAAGGGAAGAAGAAGCAAAGAAGCAGGGACTTTTGGATGGAATTACCTGGGATGAATATAAGGCTGCCAACAAAGGAAGCACCAGGATAGAGGTAAATGAAGACCTGTATAATGTAGTGGCTCATGCGACTGGTATTAATCCGGAAGATATTACCATCGTAGCTTATAGGGAGAATGTGTTCTTTGACAGTGAAGGCTTGAATGTAACACCTACTGATGTTGCACAGATTCTGCTGATTATCCTTATTCTTGCATTCCTTGCTTTTGTTATTTTCAGAAGCATGCGTGGAGAAAAAGAAGCTGCTCAGGACAAGGAGCTGGAAGTGGAATCCCTGCTGCAGTCAGCACCGGATGTTTACTTAGAAGATATCAGTGCAGAGGAACAGTCTGAAACTAAGAAATTGATTGATAAATTTGTGGATGAAAATCCGGAAGCAGCAGCCAGTCTGCTGAGAAACTGGCTTAATGAGGACTGGGGGTAAAAGGTGATGTCCAGAGTGGCAGAGGAAAAAATTACAGGTCTGCAGAAGGCAGCAATTTTGCTGGTAGTTCTGGGACCAGAAAGATCAGCTTTGATATTTAAACATCTGAAGGAAGAAGAAATAGAGGAGCTGACGCTGGAAATTGCAAATACCAGAAGTATTACACCACAGGTTAAGGATGAGGTTGTAGAAGAATTTTATCAAATATGTCTGGCTCAGCAGTATATTGCAGAAGGTGGTATTGGTTATGCTAAGGAACTGTTGGAGAAGGCTCTGGGTCAGGAAAAGGCAATGGATGTTATCAGCAAGCTGACAGCATCACTGCAGGTTAAGCCCTTTGAATTTGTTCGGAAAACAGATGCTTCTCAGTTGCTGAACTTTATTCAGGATGAACATCCGCAGACGATTGCATTGATTATGTCTTATTTGTCTGCTGCGCAGTCAGCGATGATTCTATCAGCCTTACCACCTGACAGACAGGCTGATGTGGCAAGGCGTATAGCTGTTATGGACAGAACGAGTCCGGAAGTAATAAAGGATGTGGAAAAGGTGTTGGAATCCAAGCTGGCTTCCTTGGTAAATCAGGATTACACCATTATCGGTGGTGTGGATGCTGTAGTAGAAATTTTGAATACGGTAGACAGAGGTACAGAAAAGCATATTATGGAAACTCTGGAAATCGAAGAGCCGGAATTGGCAGACGAAATCAGAAAGAAGATGTTCGTATTCGAAGATATTCTGCTGCTTGATGACAGAGCCATCCAGAGAGTTCTTCGTGATGTGGATAACAATGACCTGGCAATGGCATTGAAAGGCTCTAATGAGCAGGTACAGAATGCAATCTTCAATAATATGTCTAAACGTCTGGCTGTTATGATTAGAGAAGATATGGAATTTATGGGTCCTGTTCGTATGAAGGACGTGGAAGAAGCACAGCAGAAAATTGTTAATATTATAAGAAAACTGGAAGATTCGGCTGAAATTGTTATCTCCAGAGGTGGAGGTGACGAGATTGTCGTATAATAATATCAATATCTTTAAAAGTTATCAGGTTGTTGTCAATAATGAAGATAAGCTTGTCATTGATAACAATGAAAAAGTAGCAAAGAAGATTGAATATCTTTCTGAGCAAATAGTAAAGGAAGCAAGCAGTGCAGCAGCGGAAGATATTTTGGAAGGTTTTACTACAGGGCTAGATGCTGAGCAGGTAGAGGCTCTTACCTCTGATACAGAGGAGGAGCTTCCGGCAGTGATTAAAGCAGCCCCTGCAGAAACTACTGCACAGGAGCAAAAGACTTCAGCACCAGACGCCTTGGCGGTTGTTTCAGCTCAGGCAAAAGAAATGCTTGCAGCAGCAAGGAGAGAGGCAGAAAGTATCCGTTCTAATGCTCTGATGGAGGTACATACAGAAATAGAAAATCTCCGAAAGACTACACTGGAGGAAGCAAAGGCACAGGGCTATGAAGAAGGTTATCAGACCGGTATTTCAGAGGTTGAGGAGCAAAAGGCCAGACTGTTAGAAGAGAAAAAGCAGTTGGAGGCAGAGTATCAGCAGCTGATAGACGATTTGGAGCCTAAGTTTGTAGAAACACTGACCGATATTTATGAGAAGGTATTTCAGGTAGATTTGAAAAAACAGCATGATATTGTTATACACTTACTTTCTTCGACCTTGCACAAGATTGAGGGAAGTGGAAATTATCTGATTCATGTATCAAAGGAAGACTACTCCTATGTAAACTTGAAAAAGAAGGATGTCCTTGCTTCCGTTCTGTCCCCTAATGCCTCTGTAGAGGTGGTAGAGGACATGACCTTAGAACCCAATGATTGTATTATTGAAACAGACGGAGGAGTCTTTGATTGTGGATTGGGAACTCAGTTGGAGGATCTTTCTCAGAAGCTGAGACTATTATCCTACAGAAAGAACTAAGGAAGCTGGCAGTCGGTAAGAGCAAAAGAGTAGCTAGTATAAGGTGGGAGTAACTTGAAAGCAGCAATTAATTTTGTAAAATATGAAAGGGTAGCTGAAGGCACTTTTTATAAGATGAAGGGAAAGGTAGTCAATATTGTAGGCTTAACCATAGAGTCCTTAGGACCTGAGGCAAAGCTTGGAGATATATGTCTGATTTATCCGGATTCAAATGCTGACGGCAAGCCTGTAATGGCAGAGGTTGTGGGTTTTAAGGATAAAAAGACGTTACTGATGCCATATGAAGTAGTAGAAGGTATTGGATTTGGGTGTATGGTTGAGAATACAGGTTCACCGCTTTCCATCCAGGTAAGTGATGAGCTGTTAGGACGTACTCTGGATGGTTTAGGAAGACCTGTGGATGAAATACCTGTAACCGGAGGTAAGATGTATTCTGTAGAGGCACCACCTCCGGATCCTTTAAGCAGAGATATTATTGAAGACGTATTACCCTTGGGAGTAAAGGCAGTGGATGGTCTGATTACCATTGGTAAGGGACAGAGAATCGGTATTTTTGCAGGTTCTGGTGTGGGAAAATCGACCCTGCTTGGTATGTTTGCAAGAAATACAAAGGCAGATGTCAACGTGATTGCACTGATTGGTGAGCGTGGCAGGGAGGTTCGTGAATTTATTGAAAGGGATCTTGGACCGGAAGGAATGGCTCGTTCTGTAGTTATTGTGGCTACTTCAGATAAGCCTGCCTTAGAGAGAAATAAGGCGGCAAAAACAGCCACGGCAATCGCAGAGTATTTCAGGGATCAGGGAAAAGACGTTCTGTTTATGATGGATTCTCTTACCCGTTTTTCCATGGCTCAGAGGGAAATTGGATTGGCCAGCGGAGAGCCGCCTGTTTCCAGAGGTTATCCGCCCAGTGTATATTCAGAGATGCCAAAGCTGTTAGAAAGAGCAGGGCGTACGCAGGAAGGCTCTATTACCGGACTGTATACCGTGTTAGTAGATGGTGACGATTTTAATGAACCAATTACGGATACAGCCAGAAGTATTCTGGATGGGCATATTATGCTTAGCAGAAAGCTTGCTCATAGAAACCACTATCCTGCTATTGATATTCTGCAAAGTATCTCACGCTGTATGAGTCAGATTGCAGAAAGGGATCATAAGCAGGCGGCAGGACGTTTGAAGAACGTACTGGCTACTTATACAGAGGCAGAAGACCTGATTAATATTGGTGCTTATAAAAATGGTAGCAATCCCAATATTGATTATGCAATAGAGAAAATAGAAGCTGTCAACAGATTTTTAATGCAGGCAGTGGAAGAAAAGTATGACTTTGAAGAGACAGTAAAATTAATGCAG
This sequence comes from Lachnospiraceae bacterium, assembly GCA_017532145.1. GTDB lineage: Bacteria > Bacillota > Clostridia > Lachnospirales > Lachnospiraceae > Kineothrix. The sequence continues at coordinate 24,098 of JAFXJR010000011.1, forward strand.
GAAATCTTTGAAGGATAGAGCCAGAGGGACATATGTCAAAGTTTGTATATAGGATGCAGAATATTCTAAATCTGAAGTATAAGCTGGAGGAACAGGCTAAGCTGGATTTTGCAGCTGCAAGAAAGCGACTGGATGATGAGCTGGAAAAGCTGGACATCTTGTTTGGACGTAAAGCAGCGTATGAAGAAGAGGGGCTTCGGCTTCGGGAAAAGGAGTTAAACGTTCAAGATATTTTGGACAACAAGAATGCCATTCTACAGATGGACGACTATATATTGCTTCAGAAGGTAGAGGTAAGCAGGGCAGAAGAGGAACTGGAGGCAGAAAGGCGTAAGCTGCAGGAGATTATGCAGGAGCGTCAGGTACAGGAAAAACTCAGGGAAAAGGCTTTTGAGGCATTCATAAAGGAAGAGAATGCAAGAGAGCGCAAAGAGATAGATGAGCTTATCAGCTACACTTATGGACAGAAAAGAAGGTGATTGAAATGCCAAGTACAACAGAGTTCATGACGGATATAGATCCTCGCGAGGAGAAGAAGCGACTTGCAGAAGAAAAGAAGAGACTGAGGGCAGAGCGAAAGGAACAGAAGAAGGAAGCAAAAAGAAGGGCAAAGGAAATTGCCCAGCAAGAGGCTCGGCTGGATGACGACGATAGTAATAGTGTTTCTGTCTTTTTGGTGACACTATTGATTGTTGTGGTATGGATAGCCATATTGTGTTTGTTGATTAAGCTGGATGTAGGAGGCTTCGGATCCAATGTCCTGGCTCCTGTCTTAAGGGATGTTCCTGTAGTCAATAAGATACTTCCTGCGGTCAATGAGGTGGAGATAGACGACGCTACAGGTGAGGCTTATGGTGGTTATACAAGTCTGAAGGAAGCAGTAGACTATATTAAAGAACTTCAGCTGGAACTGCAAAGGGCACAGTCTGCCGAGGCTTCCAGCGCAGAGGAAGCAGCAGGCTTAAGAGCAGAGGTAGCCAGACTGAAAACCTTTGAGAAGAATCAGGTAGAATTTCAGAGAATCAAAAATGAGTTTTATGAAGAAGTAGTATACGCAGAAAATGGCCCTGGAGAAGAGGCTTACAAAAAATATTATGAGAGTATTGATCCTACTACAGCTGAATATCTGTATAAGCAGGTTGCGATGCAGGTAGAAGAATCTCAGGAAGTTAAGGATTATGCTCAGGCCTACTCAGAGATGAAGCCTAAAGAAGCTGCTGCAATCTTTGAAGCAATGACAGACAATCTGGCACTTGCATCCAGAATTTTGTCAGTGATGACTGCAGAAGAACGTGGTGACATTCTGGGAGCGATGGATCCGGAGATTGCTGCCCGTATCACTAAGATTATGGATCCGGAATCCTGATGAGTGATAGGATGATATATAATGCGGGAAACCGTATTTATATATAGATTAACATACGAAAGGAGGAGAAAAAATGAC
>JAFXJR010000090.1 GCA_017532145.1 Lachnospiraceae bacterium
CAGGTATCAGCAGGTACAGAGGGACTCCAATATACCACAAAGGATCCGCTGGTATGTGGAAAATACTTTACCAAGGGCGATGTAGAAAGTGGAAACAGAGTATGTATTATCACAGAAAGCAGTGCTGTTTCTCTGTTTGGCACCACGGATGTAATTGGACTTAGCTTTGATTTGACTCTTTATGGGATTACACAGGAACTGACTATTCTGGGGATTCGTCAGGACAGTGCAGCCAGTATGATTAATATGGGTTCAGGAACCTATATCCAGATTGAAGTTCCCCTGTCGGTAATGGGTAACGATTTTTATTATCATATAGAGGAATTTAGCCAGTTTTATGTCATAGGGGAAGCCGCTGAGTACAGTACAGAGATTGCGAAAAAAACAGTAAGTCTGTTGGAAAATAAGTATAAGGTACGAGGGGAAGGACAGATTAAGGTACAGAGCTTTGCCGATATGAGTGCTCAGTTTGACAATGTATTGGGTATCATTACCCTGTTTATCTCCTTTGTCGCAGCTATTTCTCTTTTGGTAGGAGGAATTGGCGTGATGAATATTATGCTGGTTTCTGTAACAGAAAGAACCAGAGAAATTGGTATTCGTAAGGCATTGGGAGCCAGAACCGGTTCCGTCCTTTTACAGTTTCTGGCAGAGGCTTCCATTATTACTCTATTGGGAGGGGTGATTGGCATTCTATTAGGAGTCTTAGGAGCAGGCGGAGTATGTGCTATGCTGGAAGTAAAGGCAGGCATTCAGGTATCGACTGTACTGGGAGCCACCGTTTTTTCTTCGGCAGTGGGAATTTTTTTTGGGATTTATCCAGCAAAAAAAGCGGCAAAGCTCAGTCCCATCGAAGCACTTCGCAGAGAGTAGTGATAAAATACTTGCACTTCATTTGAACTTAGGTATAATAGGTTTGAAAGGAGTGCAATTTTTATGGAGCTTGAATTTAACATAAAAATGACGGCAGGTATCCTGTATGATTATTTGTTGCGTCATACTTATAATAGTGCCTCTGGTTTAATTGGTACAGGAGTGGGAGCTTTGATGGTGATATGGTTTTTTGCCGGAGGTGGAATCCCCTTTCTGATAGCCGGTGTAGTGATTCTATTGTATCTTCCCTGGACGTTATTTATAAAATCCAGACAGCAGATGTTAAATACTCCTGCCTTTCGTCAGCCCCTTCACTATAAGCTGACAGAAGAAGGGATAGAGGTATCTCAAGGAGAGACTGTGCAGACTCAGCCCTGGGGACAGATGTATAAGGCGGTTTCTACGACAAAAAGTATTATCGTCTATACCTCCCCTGTAAATGCTTCTATCTTTCCTAAAAGTGACCTGAGAGAACTGACGCCCCAGGTGATTCGCATAATTTCTACCCATATGCCGCCAGATAAGGTAAAAATTCGATGGTAAAAGGAGGGGACAGAATGGAATGGGAATCGTTTTGTGCAGAGGATACCTTTGCATTAGGACAGCAGATAGGGCAGCAGGCTGTGGCAGGAGAGGTGTATACGTTAACCGGAGACTTAGGAACAGGAAAGACAGTGTTTTCTCAGGGAGTAGCCAGTGGTCTGGGGATAAAAGGTCCGGTGAGCAGCCCTACCTTTACCATACTGCAGGTCTATGAGGAGGGCAGGCTGCCGTTCTATCACTTTGATGTATATCGTATTTCAGACCCGGAGGAAATGGATGAGATAGGGTATGAGGACTGTATCTATGGAGAAGGAGTGTGTTTAATTGAATGGGCCAGTCTGATTCAGGAGATTTTACCAAAATGCTATAAAGAAATCCGGATAGAAAAGGATTTTTCTAAAGGTCTTGACTATCGAAGGATAACGCTTACAGCATATGGTACATAGGACGACAAACCACTCTAGGAGGATGAAAGGATGAAGATATTGGCGCTGGATAGCTCCGGACTGGTTGCCTCTGTGGCAATCGTGGAGGATGAGATACTGGTAGCTGAGTATAGTATTCAGTATAAAAAAACACATTCCCAGACGCTGCTTCCGATGCTGGCTGAAATTAAGCAGATGACAGAGCTGGATTTGGGCAGTGTGGATGCTATAGCACTGGCAGCAGGACCGGGGTCCTTTACCGGGCTGCGTATTGGATCGGCTACAGCTAAAGGACTGGGGCTGGCATTGGATTTACCTCTGGTGGAGGTACCTACGCTGGAGGGATTGGCTTATAATATGTATGGAGCTTCTGGTTATGTCTGTCCGATTATGGATGCCCGGAGAGGACAGGTCTATACCGGAATCTATGAATTTCTTCCCCGGATGGAAGGAGAAATTCACAGCTTTCAGATGAATATAATCTGTGGTCAGTGTGCTATAGCAGTAGAAGAAATTATACAAAAACTGAATGATTTGGGAAAGCCGGTCATATTTTTAGGTGATGGTGTACCGGTTTATCAGGAAAAGCTGGCAGAGCTAATGGAAGTAGCCTATTTCCTTGCACCTTCTTCGATGAATCGACAGAGAGCAGCTTCCATTGCAGCACTGGGAGGTCAATATTATAAAAATGGGCAAAGCATATCTGCCGATACCCACCATCCAGTCTATCTGCGACTGTCTCAGGCAGAGAGAGAAAGACAGGCCAAGCAGAAGGAAGGAACAGAAAAATCTTATGCTTAAAATCAGACAGATGGAAGAAAAGGATGTAGCCTGGGCAGCAGCACAGGAGAGAAGCTGCTTTTCCACTCCCTGGACAGAAACCGCTTTTTTGGATACTCTTCACTGTGACTATGCTTTTTTTTATGTGGCAGAAGCAGATGGAGAGAGGGTAGGTATCTGTGGATGCAGGGATTTATCCGGTGAAGGAGAAATCAGTAATGTATCCGTAGCTGCAGCCTATCGGAGACAGGGGATAGCTTCTGCTTTGCTGACTCAAATTTTGGAGGAAGGAAAAAGGCGGGGGATTCAGGCTTACACACTGGAAGTAAGGTGCAGTAACCGATCAGCGATAGGTCTTTACCAAAGCTTTGGCTTTCAACTGGAGGGAATCCGAAAGAATTTTTATGAAAAACCCAGAGAGGATGGATTGATTATGTGGAAAAGGTAGGCAGGGGATGGAAGAATTACCACTGTTTTTACTTGATAGGCTCATGTATAATGACAGACAGTAGAATGGATTCTGATAGTTCGTGGGAGGATGAGGCTATGCGTAAATATATGGAGGAAAAAGGGAGAGAACTGCTTACTGTAGTTTGTAACAAATGCGGGAAGGGTTTACTGGTTGAAAATGGAATTTTAAAGGAAGGGTGCTTCGATGGCACCTCTGTGTTTGGGTATTTCAGCAAAAAGGACGGACAGATTCACAGCTTTGATTTGTGTGAGGCATGCTATGATCAGATGGTAGCTGATTTCCAAATACCAGTGGATTGCCGGGAAGCAAAGGAATTGTTATAAAACCAGCCTTTTCACAGAATGGGAAAGGAGCATAAACGTAGCTATGTTGGATATTTGTTTGCTTGGTACAGGAGGGATGATGCCGCTGCCCTATCGGTGGCTCACCTCTTTGATGGCAAGATATAATGGAAAAAGTATACTGATTGACTGTGGAGAGGGTACACAGATTGCCATGAAGGAAAAGGGCTGGAGTCCAAAGCCCATAGATATTATCTGCTTCACCCACTTTCATGCGGATCATATTAGCGGACTGCCAGGCATGCTCCTTACGATGGGGAATGCAGAAAGGACAGAACCGCTTCTTTTAGTGGGGCCCAAGGGATTGACTAGAGTAGTTTCTGCCTTAAGAGTAATTGCTCCCGAACTGCCGTTTGAGATTCAATGCGTGGAAATAACAGAGCCGGAGCAAAGCTTTTCTTTTGAGGGCTTTAGAATTGAGGCTTTCCGTGTGAATCATAATGTGGTATGCTACGGATATAGTATTCTGGTAGACCGTATTGGTAAATTTCAGGTAGATAAGGCGATGGCTTTGGGAATTGACAGACGCTATTGGAATCTGCTTCAAAAAGGAGAACAGGTAGAGCTGGAAGGAAAGCTCTATACTCCTGATATGGTATTGGGAGAGGCTCGTAAAGGACTGAAGGTTACCTATTGCACAGATACCCGACCTACAGAGGGAATCGTCCGCCATGCAGCAGAGGCAGACCTTTTTATCTGTGAGGGGATGTATGGAGAGCCGGAAAAGCAGGATAAGGCCAGAGAATATAAGCATATGACCTTTTATGAGGCAGCAGGATTGGCAGAAAAGGCAAAAGTCAAGAAGCTGTGGCTTACCCATTATAGTCCCTCTCTGCTTAGAGCAGAGGATTTTATGCCGGAGGTAAGAAAAATTTTTCCTCAGGCAGAAGCCGGAAAAGATGGAAAAAGTATTGATCTTATGTTTGAAGAGGATTAAAGCAGATGGCAAAAACACAAAAAAATAAAACGAAAAAAGTGAAACAAAATCCGTTGAAGCTGCTGTTGATTGGCTGTATTTTGGTAGGACTTTTAGTAGGATTCTATTATTATGTAGCCAGTCAGATGGAAACGGAAAGTGTACAGGAAGCAGAGACGATAACAAAAACTCAGCAGGTTTTAATGAGAAATCTGGATATCAATTATCCGCCCTCTCCCAAGGAGGTTGTCAAATATTATTGTGAGATCACTCAATGTTTTTATAATGAGGAAAATCCAGACGAAACCGTTCATGAGCTGGCATTACAGATTCAGAAGCTCTATGACAATGAATTGGTGGCGAATCAGACTCAGGAAGAGTATATTCAAAATTTAATTAGTGATATTGCCGCGATGAAGCAGAGTGGATTGGTGATTTCCAGCTATTCTACTTCTCCCAGTACGGATGTGGAGTATTTTGCTCAGGATGGTTTTGAATGGGCCAGACTCTACTGCAATTTTTCTATTCGCCAGGGAACTGTAGTGATGGATACAAATGAACAGTTTTTACTTAGGCAGGATGAAAACGGACATTGGAAGATTTATGGTTGGCAGTTGGTAGAATAGCCGATAAAATCGTTGATAAAAGAACTGGAGCTGACGGTTTAGGCAAATCCCGCAGCAAGAGGAGAAGCATAGTAAAATGAGGATAAAAGACAAAAAGGATATCGTTATTCTGGCAATAGAAACCTCCTGTGATGAAACGGCAGCGGCAGTGGTATGTAATGGTCGCCAGGTATTCTCCAATATTATCTATTCACAGATTGATTTGCATACTGTGTATGGAGGAGTCGTGCCGGAGATCGCTTCCAGAAAGCATATTGAGAAAGTCAATCAGGTAATAGGACAGGCTCTTTCTGAAGCAGGAGTCTGTTTACAGGATATAGATGCTATTGCAGTAACTTATGGACCGGGGCTGGTAGGTGCTTTGCTGGTTGGAGTGTCAGCAGCCAAGGCAATCAGCTTTGCCGCGGATATTCCTTTGATTGGAGTGCATCACATTGAAGGCCATATCAGTGCTAATTTTATAGAAAATGAAAATCTGGAGCCTCCCTTCTTATGTCTGGTGGTTTCTGGTGGGCATTCCCATTTGGTAGCTGTCAGAGACTATGGAAAATATGAAATTATTGGACAAACCAGAGATGATGCTGCAGGGGAAGCTTATGACAAGGTAGCCAGAGCCATTGGACTGGGATATCCGGGAGGTCCCAGAATTGACAGGCTGGCCAGAGAAGGCTGTTCTACAGCTATCCGTTTTCCCAGAGCAAAGGTTGTCGAATCTGCTTATGATTTCAGCTTTAGTGGTTTAAAATCTGCAGTACTCAATTATCTAAATTCCTGTGAAATGAAAAAAGAGAAGGTGAATCAGGCGGATGTGGCGGCTTCTTTTCAGAAAGCAGTAGTGGATGTACTGGTAGACCATTCGATAAAGGCAGCAGAAGAATTTGGCTTTCAAAAGCTGGCTATAGCCGGTGGAGTAGCCTCTAATTCTGCACTAAGGGAGACGCTTGGGCAAGCCTGTGCGAAAAAAAATATTGCTTTTTATCATCCTTCTCCTCTGTTCTGTACAGACAATGCAGCCATGATTGGAACTGCCGCCTACTATGAATATCAAAAGGGAGTGCGCCATGGTCTTGATTTAAATGCTGTTCCTAATTTGAGACTGGGGGAAAGAATTTGATGAAAAAAGAATCGGTAGCTATTGTATTAGCAGCTGGCCGTGGCAGCAGAATGCAGAGTCATATTCCCAAGCAGTATATGCAGTTAGGAGAAAAACCCCTGCTTTATTATGCTCTTAAAGCTTTCCAGGATAGCTTTGTGGATAGGATTGTTCTGGTAACAGCAAAAGGGGATATAGATTATTGTCAAAAGGATATAGTAAAAAAATATGGTTTACATAAAGTGAATACCATTATCTCCGGTGGGAAGGAGAGATATCATTCTGTCTACCAGGGACTGCAGGCAGCAGGAGAGAGTGACTACATCTTTATTCATGATGGAGCCAGGCCTTTTGTTACAGAGGAAATTTTGCTTCGAGCCTATGCTGATGCTCAACAATATGGTGCCTGTGTGGTGGGAATGCCGGCTAAGGATACTATACGAATTGCAGACCAAGAGAATTTTGTGGAATCCACACCCAAACGGAATCAGGTTTGGGTGATACAGACTCCTCAGGTCTTTCAGTCTTCCCTGATTCGGCAAGCTTACTCTTTGCTGATGGCAAAGGAGGCAGAGATACTGGAAAAGGGAATCCAGATTACAGATGATGGTATGGTAGTGGAGACCTTCACCAATCAGAGGGTCAGACTGACAGAAGGCAGCTATGTAAATATAAAAATTACTACGCCAGAGGATTTAAAAATTGCGGAATCGCTGCGAGTTTCATTAGACTAAAGTGTTGAAATGATGGGAAAAATAGATAATCAAAAAATAAATTGAAAAAATTTAAAAAAAGTAGTTGACATTGAAAGAATTTTTTGCTAGAATCATTTTTGCACTGCTGAGGAAAACAAACACACCAAAGCAGCCACCTGAAAACTGGTGGACGACATGGAGAGGTATCGAAGTGGTCATAACGAGGCGGTCTTGAAAACCGTTTGTCCGCAAGGGCGCGTGGGTTCGAATCCCACCCTCTCCGCTGGAGATGCCTTCTCCGCCGGACGATTTGAAATAGAATTCGGAATAAATCAAGCTAAGATATAAGTTTTAAAATCAGCTTTTGATCTGGAGAAGTACCCAAGAGGCTGAAGGGACACCCCTGGAAAGGGTGCAGGTCGTTAATAGCGGCGCGAGGGTTCAAATCCCTCCTTCTCCGTTCCGTCTGCTGACGGATTTCCTGAAAAGGATTATAAAACAGAACCTTGACAAATAAACAGTAATGCAACCCTGAAAATTCCAGA
>JAFXJR010000091.1 GCA_017532145.1 Lachnospiraceae bacterium
ACTATTGTGGTAGAAGATGGGACCTATAGGGCTCGAACCTATGACCCTCTGCTTGTAAGGCAGATGCTCTCCCAGCTGAGCTAAGATCCCATTTTATTTTGCCACTGCTTACCGCAGCTGACTTAGATATTATATAATTATTTATACCTTTTTGTCAATACCTTTTTTAATTTTTTTACTTTTTATTTTTGTACTCCTGACACTTCTTACCAATGGCATAAACAAATGAGCTACCTATCAATAATCCTACCACTAAAACTAAACAGAAGGCTACTGTGTTTCCCTCATCTGATAAGTTCAGACATAGGCTTACCACCCCTCCAAGGAAAAGCAGGCAAAACACCAGCAAAACGATACCAGCCAGGATTCTGATTCCTATAGGTACCTTTTTTTCTTTGACGACTACTACACTTCCCTCCAACAGAAGTTCCATGAAAAATTCGATTACAAATCCCATCCTATCACTCTCCATTTGCTCTTTATCCATATTGTACCTTGCTCCTCTGACCTTTTGGGAAAACGTCCACCCTTACCTATGATTCAGGAATGATGTAATTTCTCATGGAAATATGCCTGCAAATCCGGCTATTCTTCTGTAGCTTCCGGTATATAATAATATGGGGGAAAATCCAGTTCTCCCTGGGTATTTGTCTGATATCTCATGGCATCACTTTCTGATAAGAAATAGAGTCTGCCATCTGCACAGCTTAACAGTTCAAAGCTATATCCTCCCATGGTAGGAACAAAGCCTTGATAGTAGATGGCGGTACCTCCTTCCTCCAAAATACACTCTTCTCTGATTAGAACACCATTTTCTACAACCCAGACAAAATATTCCTGATAGAAGTCTTCTCCCAACATTTGCCGAATATCTTCCCTCTGTCGGGAATCAAAATTTTCCTCTAGTACATTTGCATTGGTATAAACCGGTATTTCTTGTGTATATTCTCCATCAGCTGTCACATTTGCACCGAATCCCATCTTGCCGGAGCTGGCAGAAGCAACAATATTTAACTGTTCTTCCTGTTTCTTAAACAAAATATATTCCCTGCCAGTATCTATATCTGCTATATATTCATAGATAGCCATATCTTCTGTTATCCAATAAGCCTGCCCCTCTACTGTCCCTGTATGAGAATAATAACAAAACTCTCCAGTAAACCAAAAACCATTTTCATCCTGATTCGTAATGTCTACTACAGCTTCAAAAGCAGATGATATATTGGTACGATTCCAGCTTCCCTCAAAATCCTCTGCTTCGGTGATAGGACATTTTTGCTTATAAAGCCGGGAGAAGTCCATGGTTGTGTCTAGCTCAGCTTCGGTCTCTTCCAAAACAGCAGGATTCTCTATCCTATCGTCTGTCTCTTCTGAAACAGCAGGATTTTCTGCCTCATCCTCTGTCTCTTCTGAAACAGCAGGATTTTCTATCTCATCCTCTGTCTCTTCTGAAACAGCAGGATTTTCTATCTTATCCTCTGTCTCTTCTGAAACAGCAGGATTTTCTACCTCATCCTCTGTCATCTCCAAAACAGGTGAATTATCCGGTTCTTTGCCTCCACAGGCTGTAAATAGAAGATTCAGGCTGATGAAAAAACCTCCCATCAGCCTGTAAATCCTTCGATTGATGCTTTGAATTTTGTTTTGATTTTTATTTCTTTCCATACTTCTCATGTCGGCTACATCCTCTCAGGTGCAGAAAAGCCTAATAAATCAATACAGGTTTCCAGTATATCTCTGGTTAGACGAAGCAGAGCAATCCACCCTTTCTTTTTCTCCTCATCCTCTTCTGTTAAAATCTTTGTTCCATGGTAGAAATGATTCAATGCGTCAGATAAATCATAAATATAAGAACATATCTTATGAGGGGCAATTTCTTCATAAGCAGCCTCCAGCATAGCGTGAAAACCTACCAGCTTCAGCATCAGCTCCTTTTCTGCTCCATTAACTATAGTATTTAACTCTATCTTCTCCAATACCCCGCCTTCTTCCTGGAATTTATGTAAGATAGACTTAATCCGTACCAGAGTATAGAGAATATAAGGACCTGTATCTCCTTCTGAGGAGGTAAAACGATCAATATCAAAAATATAATCCTTAGATGCCTGATTGGAGAGGTCTCCATACTTTAATGCCGACAGAGCAACTACCTGTGCAGTCTCTCTGGCTTCCTGTTCAGACACAGCACGACCTTCCTTGATTTTTCGATACATTTCCTCATTGATTTCTCTCAGCAGAGACTCCAGACGCATTACACCGCCCTCTCTGGTTTTAAAAGGCTTTCCATCCTTTCCATTCATTGTACCAAATCCCAGAAAACGCAGCTTTGTCTTTTCTTCTACCAGTCCTGTTTTGCGAGCACAGCGAAAGACCTGTTCAAAATACAGTCCCTGTCTTTTATCCACCACATAAATAATCTCATCCGGATTGATTTTATCCATACGTTCCATAATCGTAGCAAGATCTGTAGTATTATACAGGGCTGCCCCATCTGATTTCAGAATCATACAAGGCGGAATTTCCTTTGTATCTGTCTCCTCCTTTACATCCACCACCAAAGCTCCTTCGCTTAAATAAGCATGACCTTCCTTTTTCATCCTCTCTACCATTTCGGGAATCAGGTCATGGACATCAGACTCTCCCTTCCATAAATCAAAATCCACCTTTAAATTTTCATAATTCTTTTTTAAATCTGCTACAGATACCTGCAGAATATGCTGCCACAAAGCACGATAACCGGGTACACCATTTTGCAGCTTATAGGTAGCTTCCATCGCTTTTTCCTTATACGCAGCATCTTCCTTGGACTTACTACTGGCAGTGGGATAGATTTCCTCCAGTTCGGTAATGGTAAATGGAGCCTCCTTAGGATATTCTCCCCCATAGCTTTCATCAAAATATACCATTTCCGGATGGCGTTCCTGCAGCTCTGTAATAATCAGCCCCATCTGCAGCCCCCAATCCCCAAGATGAATATCTCCAATTACTTCATGCCCTGCATATCTTGCAATACGCTTAATACTTTCTCCAATAATAGCGGAACGCAGATGGCCTACATGCAAGGGCTTGGCCACATTGGGACCGCCATAATCAATAATAATCTTTTTAGGATTTTCAGGCATATTTAAACCAAATTTTGGTGTAGCTGCCATGTCCTCCAAGTAGTCTGTCAGGAATCCGGAGCTTAGCTTTAGATTCAGAAATCCCGGATTTACCACATCTACTGATTCAAATACCGTGCTGTCTTTCAGTCCTGCTGCCACATCCTGGGCAATGACAGCTGGTGCCTTCTTATACTGCTTTGCTCCGGCCATTGCACCATTGCACTGATATTCGCATAAATCAGGGCGATTGGATAACGTTACTCTTCCCAGTTCCCCAACATAGCCTGCTGCCTCAAAGGCTCCCATTACTTCCTCTGATATAATATCAAGAATTTTTTTCATCTATCTGTCTGCTCCTTTCATCCCTTCTGCCTTATTCTATCCTTACCAAAAGGGATAACCATCCTTTCCTTATGGTAATACTTTCTTTACTTCACTTCGTAATGCAGCATCCCTTTTTGAATATACACAGCCACAATAATTCTGTCTGTACAATCCATACTCCTCTGACAGCTCTATAGAGCGTTTATACCCATTTTTCTTCTTAAAATCTGAGGGTAAAAAGGCAACTCCATACCGCTGCTCCAACTGTTCTCCGATTTCATTCAGCTTAGCTGCATTTTTCATGGGACTAATCGTAAGAGAGGTCGTAAAATAATCAAATTTCTGTTCTGCTGCCAGCTGGGCTGCCTTTTCTAGCCTCAACTGATAGCAGCGAAAACACCGTTCTCCTCCCTCGGGACAGTCCTCCAACCCTTTTACCTGCTTAAAAAAAAGCTCAGGCTTATAATCTCCATCAATTATCTTGATAGGATATAACGTTTTAACCTTATCCCAGCTACTGCTTTCTGTCATAGCAGTAGTTTCCTCCAGCTCCTTTTCTTCTGCTTGCCGGTTCAGTGCCTGAATCAGCTTCTTCTGTTCCTGTAGCCTGTATTGATATTCTGTATCCTCTGTGATATTGGGATTATAATAAAAAACGGTAATTTCAAAATAGGACTGCAAATATTCTAATACATAGCTGCTGCAGGGAGCGCAGCAGCTATGGAGAAGAAGACGAGGCGGTGAAGCTATCCCATTGTCATCAGCTTGAACTATATGGATTATACTCTCTATTATTTTATCCAGCTCTTTTGCATAATTTCTCTGATTCCCCATTCTATCGTCCCTTCCTGTTTTCTTCCCTAGTACATCGAATAATTAATAACTGACACATTAGCTGAGACATGGTTTTCAGATTGCATACATTCATATTCAGTGTACTAGGACAGCAATATTTTCCGGTACAGCAATCCGGAAGCCATCCTGGTTCGGCTTGCGTAATCCCACCACAGCCGGTGAGCATGCTTACTGATATCAATAGGCATCCAGGGCTTAGGACCGGCATAATGAATAATAGACGCAAACAGTTCCAGTTCCTCTGCCTTTAAATCCTTTAGGCAGGCATTGAAGATGTCATACCGGAATTCGTCTACCAGCCCTGTCTTCTGCCAGTGTACCAAATTGAGAATATCCTGATCCGGTGCTAACAGCTTACCCTTTAAATCCTCTGCCACCTGGAGATAGTCTGCTCCCCGTATCCATTGGCGCAGTCCTGCCAAATCCATCAGCATCATTCCACTGTTAAAATAGACAAATTCCTTTTCCTTTGCTAAAGGAGCAAACAGCTCCTTACGCATATCGGCAAACTCTGTCCTCAAAATCTGGGAGAAATCCCTGCAGCCAATAATATCTTTGCCCTGCATCTCCATAAAATACAGATTATAGATAGGCTTGCCAATAATCATATCCACATCCAGATACAAGATTCTGTCTACCGTATCCGGTAAAAGTTCTGTCATAAACAGCCGGAAGTAGGCTTCTTTTGACCACTCCTTTGTTACCTGCAGACCATCCGGCAACAAGCTATTATCAAAATCATAGAAAAAAATCTGATTCTGAAAGCTTTCTGCCTGTCGTTTCAATCCCACTTTATCTCCATAGGTTAAATCAGATTGCAGAATATGAACCTGAATCTGACAAAGAGGATTATTCTCATATAAAGACTGAAGCATAACCGCTGCATAGACAGCATATCCATGGTTAAAGGCTGCTGCCACGTGCATCTGATTTTTCTCCCTGCTGTCCAGAAGCAAACTTCCATTAGCCGGCAGATACTTACTTTCATTTCTGTCTATATTCAAAAAATCTTCCCAAAAATATCCAGTCAGCACTTTGGCAAATGCCTGCTTTTCCACCTGCTCCATATGGGCTGCATAGGATAGCTTTCCCTCCTCCAACAGTGTTTTAATCATTTTCGCACTGTCTATATCGTGCCACACCTCTACCCTCTGTAATAAATACTGGTATTCCATCTGAAATCCATTTTCAGTCTGAATTTTACTTTCAGTTTCTGTCCTGCCCTCATAAACAAGGGATTCTCTGCAATCGTAAATACACCAGCTTTTACTCTGCCAGGGTATCAGTATCCTATAGCCTGCGGATTTTATATCCTGGCAAAGGGCTTCCTGACAGGAAAGCCCTCCACCTTCTCTCCATTTCCAATCCTGCCGGATAGCCAGAAGCATACCACTTACCACCTCTGCTTCTTCTGCCTCCCTGCCTTCCTGGTAGTCTATCTGCGACAGACCTTCCTCACTCCAGACCAGTATCCGGCCTCGATCCATTTCTCCAGTATTACTGCTGCCCAAAACACCAAATATTCCAGCATCCGGATGCTTCCGGAACAGACTGACTAAATCATACAGAAAGAAATCGTTTATTATCAATGTCCTCTGATCCAGATAGACCTTATATTTTGCCTTGCTTTCTTCCATAGCCTCATTATAAGCAGATGCCATTCCACTACTGCTTAGGACACTTAGCACACTGACTTCCAAATCCCGAGGAACCTGCAGTCTGCTGATATAATAGATACATTCCTCCAGACATCTTTCCTCATCATAACATATGATAAATGCTACTGTTTCCTTCAATACCCCATCCTCCGGTCTGCTGCCTGTCGTTTATGCTTTCTCCTGAATCTCTGCATGCAGCTCCTGTAGGGACCTGATTTCCCCACAACCTGGCTTTTTCATCGAACGAATACCACTGGTAGTGGCCTTGGCTGCTGCAATGGTAGTCATATAAGGAATCTTTTTCTTAATTGCCGTCTTGCGCAGATAGCTGTCATCCTCCTGACGGTCAGCACCAATAGGAGTATTAATAATCAAGTCTATTTTCCCGTTCGTAATAAAATCATTAATATCAGGTCTGCCCTCTTTTAACTTATGAACAAATTCTGCCTCAATTCCTGCTGCCTCCAGTACCTTACAGGTATTCTTCGTGGCCAGAATGTTAAATCCTTCTTCCTTAAAGGCTCTGGCTACTTCTACTACCTCTGGCTTATCCTTGTCACAGACGGAAATCAGAACCGTTCCCTCCATAGGCAGTATGGTATGTGTAGCTTCCTGAGATTTGTAGAAAGCTTCTCCATAATATCTGGAAAGTCCTAATACCTCTCCAGTAGAACGCATTTCCGGTCCTAATACCGGGTCTACTTCCTGGAACATATTGAAGGGGAAGACGGATTCCTTTACTCCATAATAAGGAATCTCCTTTTCCTTTAACTCCGGTACCGGAGACTTCTTACCCGTCAGCTCAGCAGTAACAATCTCAATGGCCAAAGGTACCATCCGGATATTACATACCTTGGATACCAAAGGTACCGTACGGGAAGCTCTGGGATTAGCCTCCAACACATACACCTTATCATTTTCGATGGCATACTGCATATTCATCAAGCCCTGTACATGCATTTCTTCAGCAATCCGTCTAGTATATTCTTTAATCGTCTTTACATGCTTGTCTGCAATGTGTCTGGACGGAATTACACAGGCTGAATCACCGGAGTGAACTCCTGCCAGCTCGATATGCTCCATTACTGCGGGAACAAAAGCCAGTGTTCCATCACTGATGGCATCTGCCTCACACTCCAGGGCATGATCCAGGAAGCGATCAATCAAAATGGGTCTGTCAGGAGTCACACCTACGGCTGCCTCCATATATTTTTTCAGGTTTTCCGCATCATAAACTACTTCCATACCACGTCCGCCCAAAACATAGGAAGGACGTACCATCACTGGATAACCAATCTCATCTGCAATACCCAACGCTTCCTCTACATTGACTGCCATCCCTGACTCCGGCATGGGAATCTCCAGTTTTTCCATCATGGCACGGAATAAATCTCTATCTTCTGCCAGGTCGATAACGGCAGGTGCTGTTCCTAAAATCTTTACTCCATTCTTTTCCAGATCTGCGGCCAGATTTAAGGGTGTCTGTCCACCAAATTGGGCAATCACTCCCACCGGCTTTTCCTTCTTATAGATACTTAGTACATCCTCCAAAGTCAGCGGTTCAAAATACAGTTTATCTGAGGTATCATAATCTGTAGAAACCGTCTCCGGATTACAGTTGACAATAATGGTTTCAAAGCCCAACTGCTTTAACGCCAGTGCGGCATGGACACAGCAGTAGTCAAATTCAATACCCTGACCGATTCGATTGGGACCTCCGCCCAGAATCATCACCTTTTGCTTACCCTCGGTAATCGGATTTTTGTCTTCTGCATTATAAGTGGAATAATAGTAAGCCTTATCCTGAGTACCACTTACATGTACCGGCTCCCAGGCTTCCTCCAATCCCAATGCCATTCTTTTTTCTCTTATCTGCGCCTCTGATATCCCCAGAATCTGGCTCAGATACTTATCAGAAAAACCATTTTTCTTGGCTGTAATCAAGGCCTCATCTGCCGGCAGATTGCCTGAAGAAGCCGCCAGTGCCTCTTCCTCCTCCACCAGTTCCTTCATCTGCTCTAAAAACCAATGCTTTACCTTGGTTAACTCATGAATTTCTTCAATAGATGCTCCCTTACGCAGTGCCTCATAAATGATAAAATATCGTTCACTGGAAGGAGTAATCAATCCCTTTAACAGTTCTTCCTTAGACTTGGTATCAAAATCCTTTGCATGACCCAGACCGTAACGCCCTGTCTCCAAACTGCGAATGGCTTTCTGGAAGGCCTCTTTAAAGGTCTTTCCAATACTCATTACCTCACCTACAGCACGCATCTGGGTTCCCAGCTTGTCCTCTACTCCCTTAAATTTCTCAAAGGCCCAACGGGCAAACTTAATTACCACATAGTCTCCATCTGGTACATACTTATCTAAAGTGCCATACTTTCCACAGGGAATATCCTTCAGCGTGAGTCCAGTTGCCAGCATGGCCGATACCAGAGCGATAGGGAAACCGGTTGCCTTAGAAGCCAGAGCAGAAGAACGGGAGGTTCTGGGATTAATCTCAATAACAATATCCCTGTCTGTCCTGGGGTCATGCGCCCACTGTACATTGGTACCACCAATTACCTTAACTGATTCTACAATTTTATAGGATTTTTCCTGCAGACGTTTCTGTACTTCTTCTGAAATCGTCAGCATAGGGGCTGAACAGAAGGAATCTCCGGTATGCACACCCAGAGGGTCAATATTTTCAATAAAGCACACCGTAATCATATTGCCTTCTGCATCACGTACTACCTCCAGCTCCAGCTCCTCCCAGCCGGAAATGGATTCCTCTACCAGTACCTGTCCTACCAGACTGGCCTGCAGTCCACGGGCACAGACTGTCTTTAGTTCTTCCCTATTATAGACATGGCCACCACCTGCACCACCCATGGTATAGGCCGGACGAAGTACCACCGGATATCCCAGTTCATCAGCAATGGCCAAGGCTTCCTCTACAGAATAAGCCACCTCACTTCTGGCCATTTCGATTCCCAGACTATCCATTGTCTTTTTAAATTCGATTCTGTCCTCTCCTCGCTCAATAGCATCCAGCTGGACACCAATAACCTCTACCTGATACTTCTCCAAAACACCTGCATGAGCCAATTCTGAACATAAATTAAGACCCGACTGCCCTCCTAAATTAGGAAGTAAAGCATCTGGTCTTTCTTTCGCGATGATTTGCTCAAGGCGGTCTACATTCAACGGTTCAATATAAGTAACGTCAGCAATCTCCGGATCCGTCATAATGGTAGCCGGATTGGAGTTTACTAACACGATTTCATAGCCTAAATTTCTAAGCGCCTTACATGCCTGAGTACCTGAATAGTCAAACTCACAAGCCTGTCCGATAATAATAGGACCAGAACCAATAATCAGTACCTTGTGAATGTCTTTTCTCTGTGCCATATCTATATTCCTCCCATTCTATAATATTAAGTTGTAACTGTTCAGTACCCTTACTATTATAATGCAAAAATCCGTGAAAATCGCCTGTAGCGATGGGATTTTTACTCGTTATCACTACATTTTCCTACGGTCAGCACAACAAGTGTACAGACCGACTGAATAGTTACATTAAGCTTATCATAAGAATTATACCGTTAATCATCAATTTGTCAAGTACCTGCACGATAGACTTTTTCCTTTTATGGCCATTGGATTCTTTTGATTGATGAAAAACAGACCAGGCAAGCTTGCTTGGCAAGGGCTGTTTTTCATCAATCTGTATAACGACAGGTCATCAAATAGAGGCACTGAAGTTATATTTTTATCAAGACCACTACCAGAATCAGCCCAGCTTAAATTTACATACCTCCTGTGCCAGTTCTCCGGAAATATGCTCCTGCTGCTCCGACATCTGTGCTACCTGTTCCACCACGTTGGACACTACCTGGATAGAAGCCAAAATATGATTTCCGTTTTGTACTGTATTCTGAGAAGCATCTGCCACACTGCTTATCGCCTCTCCCACTTCACGAATCGTTCTTTGAATACCATCCATCATCTCTTCAATTTTCTTGGAATAACCTTCAATGGCTACTGCATCCTGTCCATACTGTCTGGCCACTCCTATAAACATATTATAATCCGGAGTCACTGTATTTCTCATAAATTGCAGGATGGACTGGGAATTGCTTACTAACTCGTCAAAAGCTTCCTGCACCTGTTCAATGGTTATCTTAATCTGATTCACTGCATAGGAGGTTTCTCCTGCCAGCTTGCTGATTTCCCCTGCTACTACAGCAAATCCTCTGCCCATTTCTCCTGCTCTGGCCGCCTCAATGGAAGCATTTAAGGATAACAGATTAATCTGGGAAGCAATACCCGCAATCACCTCTGCCATCTCTTCTACTTTTTTAACTACTCCTGCATTCTGGATACTTCTATCCAGATTAATCTCATGATTCATCCCCAGATTTTTAGCCTGCTCATAGGAATTCTGACTGCTCTTTTCGATACTGCCGGCTCTGTCCTTAATTTCATTAGCCAGACTGGCACTTTTGATTGTTTCCTCTGCCAAAACGGATACGGTAGAGTGTATTTCCTCCACAGAAGCATTAATTTCCTGTGTCATCGAGCCTGCCGAAAACATCTCTTCATTTACCCGGTGCATCAACTCCTTGATTTTATGGAACTGGTCTGCCATCTCCTTAGCGTCCTTCTCCAAGTCCAGACTGGATTTTTCCAGCAGTTGCCCATGTTCGGCAATATCACTAATCAGATTTTTATTACTAATATACATCTCATTTAGTGAGGCCTCCATGGCACCCAGTTCATCCTTGTGATAAGCCTCTACATTGAGAGGAGGAATAGTAAAGTTTCCCTGAGACAGATTAACTGCAAAATCCTTGACTTTGGTAATCTGTCTGGAAATTCTGGATACCGTCAGTAAAATAGTCACAATCAAAATAATCAGTACCACTACAGCAACTAGAATCATTTCTATTCCCAGGGTTTTCAACGGTGCCATCTGTTCCTGATAGCCTAAGGTTAAAACCAATGTCCAGTCCAAATCCCCCACCTTGGTAAAATAGACATCCATGCGCTCCCCATTTTCTTCATAGGACACATAGCCTTCTTTCTGGCTTAGGATATTCTGGGCTGCCTCTGCCAGAGAAGCATTCGCTTCCTCGGTAATCCTGATACCCAGTAACCTGGAGCTATCCTTCTGAGCCAGATACTGCCCCTGCTGGTTGAGCATAAATGCTCTTCCATTACTCCCTACCTGAATACCGGTTACTATTTCCTGAATAGTATTCAAATTAATATCTGCTGTAACCACTCCCAGAAACTGACCAGCAGGAGTGAAAACCGGAGCAGAACAGGAAGACATCACCGTTGCCGAAGTAGCATCATAATAAGGCTCAGTTATCACCGGATCCGTTACTCCCCCCTGTACATTTGTATAAAACTCATAGGCAAAATAGTTATACTCTGCATTACTGTAATCATAAGTTACCTTTGCCTGATTTCCTTCCTTATATACATAAGGTCCCACATATTCCTTATTTTTATCATACACATAGGGTTCAAACCAAATACCACTTCCCATTACCATATCGTTGGTAAAAATTAGTTCTCCCAACATAGCCTCATACTCTTCCAGACTAAGACTGGTATAAGAGTTTCCTACCACACTGGCTATCTGCTTTGCCAGTCTCTTGACACTGAACAGCTGTTCCTCAATTTGACTTTTTTGACTGTCCAGCTGCTGCTCCATCTGGACTTTAATTTCTTCAGCAATGGTTCTTTGGCTAAATATAATACTAATACCTGTCAAAGCTGACAGTCCCACAATGACTACCGGGAGAATGACTGCAACCATCCTTGTGCTAATTTTTCTCGTCTGCTTCATGCTGTGTCCTCCTCTTCAAATATGGCAGTTTTTGTAGTATACCAGGTACTACTTTGTAAAATAATGAACCCCGGATTCAAAGATTTTCATATCCTGACAGCCATAGATATTGACAGCTACTGAAGTGTCCCTGCGTTCTACATGCGCCATCTTACCCAGACATCTTCCATCCTCTGAGGTAATGCCTTCTATGGCAGCATAGGAGCCATTTACATTCCACTCCTCATCCATAGATACCTTCCCTTCAAAGTCTGAATATTGAGTAGCCACCTGTCCATTGGCAAACAGCTTATCTATCCATTCCTGCGGTGCTACAAATCGACCCTCTCCATGAGAAGCAGGTGTGACATAAGCCTGTCCTACCTGAGTCTCCTGCAGCCAAGGAGACTTATTGGAAACCACCTTAGTATATACCATTTTGGAAATATGTCGGTTAATGGTATTAAAGGTTAATGTAGGAAAATCTTCCTTCTGTCCTACAATCTTACCAAAGGGTACCAATCCCAGCTTAATCAGAGCCTGGAAACCGTTACAGATACCCAGAGCCAGTCCATCCCGTTCCTGCAATAACCGGGTTACGGCCTCCTTTATTTTTGCATTCTGAAAGGCTGTCGCAAAAAACTTGGCACTGCCATCCGGCTCATCACCTGCTGAGAAACCACCCGGAAACATAATAATCTGTGCCTGGTCAATAGCTTTTTCAAATACCTCCACCGAATCTCTGATATCCTCAGCAGTAAGATTTCTAAAAATCTTCGTTACTACCTTAGCTCCTGCTCTTTCAAAGGCTCTGGCAGAATCATACTCACAGTTTGTTCCCGGAAATACAGGGATAAACACAGTAGGCTTGGCTACCTTATGTTTGCAAAGATAAATTTTATCTGTCTGATACAGGGGAGATTCCACTGGCATATTCTCTTCAGATGCTTTGGTAGGAAATACCTTTTCCAATCTGTCTGTCCATACTGCTAAGGCTTCTTTTACCGGGATAATCATATCTTTGTAAACAAACTCCGGCTTCGCTGTTACTTCTCCAATTACTCGACAGCCATCGATTTCTTCCAGCTTCTCCAGATGCTCTGCATCAATCTCTACCAAAAGATCTCCTAAGCCATTCTCAAACAACTCTCTGGGAGATAGCTCTTGAGAAAGCCTTACACCCAGTTGGTTTCCAAAGGCCATCTTACTAATAGCTGCTGCCATACCTCTGGCATCCAGTGCATAGGCTGACAGAATAATTCCCTGGTCAATCAACACGGTAATCTGGCGGTACTGTTCCATTACCTCCTCATACACAGGTACATCATATTCATCCTTTTCTATCCAGAACTGTACCAGCTTACTGCCTGTCTTTTTCAGCTCCGGTGTCACTACATTTCCCGTCTTTGCCACATCCACGGCAAAAGAGACCAGCGTAGGAGGTACATCAATCTCCTGGAAGGTACCGGACATACTGTCTTTTCCTCCAATAGAAGGTAGACCATAACCCATCTGAGCATCATAGGCTCCTAACAAAGCAGCAAAAGGCTGACTCCAGCGTGCTGCCTCTCCGCTCATCCTACGGAAATACTCTTGGAAGGTAAAACGAATATTTCTGCAGTCTCCTCCACTCGCCACAATTTTTGCCATAGACTCAGTAACTGCATAGATTGCCCCATGGTAAGGACTCCAGGAAGAAAGATAGGGATCGAATCCATAGCTCATCATCGTCACGGCATCCGTCTTCCCTTCCAGCAGAGGCAGCTTGGCAATCATCGTCTGTGTCTCTGTCAACTGATATTTGCCGCCATAAGGCATTAACACGGAACCGGCACCAATGGATGAGTCGAACATCTCCACTAAGCCCTTTTGGGAGCATACATTTAAGTCGTTGAGAGTAGCCAGCCAAGCATCCTTGATTTCGCCTTTTTCCAGCTTCTGTGCGACCTCCTCTGTAGCAATCTTCCGGAAATAGCTATCTTCTCTGGCAGGAATCTCTACCTTCACGTTGGTTTCCTGATGGGCACCATTAGTATCCAGAAAAGCTCTGCTGATATTCACAATATCCTTTCCTCTCCACTTCAGTACCAATCGGGGGTCTTCTGTCACTGTAGCTACCGGTACAGCCTCCAGATTTTCCTCTGCTGCATAGGCCAAAAACTGATTCACATGAGAAGGGTCTACTACCACTGCCATTCTCTCCTGAGATTCGGAAATGGCCAGTTCTGTTCCATCCAGACCAGCATATTTCTTAGGTACCAAATCCAAATCTACTGTCAATCCATCTGCCAGTTCTCCAATGGCTACAGAAACACCGCCAGCTCCAAAATCGTTGCATTTTTTAATCAGCCTACTAACCTCCTCCCTGCGGAAGAGTCTTTGAATTTTACGCTCAGTAGGTGCATTTCCCTTCTGCACCTCTGCTCCACAGGTTTCAATAGAGTTTTCTGTATGTACCTTAGAGGAACCGGTAGCACCTCCACAGCCATCCCGTCCTGTTCTGCCTCCCAGAAGAATAATCACGTCTTCTGGTTCTGAAGTGCCTCGTACTACGTTTCTTCTGGGAGCTGCTCCCATTACTGCACCAATTTCCATTCTCTTTGCTACATAGGCAGGATGATAAATTTCCTTTACATATCCTGTAGCCAATCCAATCTGATTTCCATAAGAGGAATAACCGTCTGCTGCACCTCTTACCAGCTTTTTCTGAGGCAGCTTGCCTTTCATGGTATCTGCTACCGGCACAGTAGGGTCTGCTGCTCCAGTTACACGCATTGCCTGATAGACATAACCTCTGCCTGAAAGGGGATCCCGAATCGCCCCGCCCAGACAGGTGGCTGCTCCACCAAAAGGCTCAATCTCTGTGGGATGGTTATGGGTTTCATTCTTGAAAAATACCAGCCACTCCTCTGTTACCGGTCCTTCTCCATAGTCTACTTCTACTGGAACAATTATCGAGCAGGCATTTATTTCCTCCGATTCCTCCATATCCTGCAGCTTGCCATCCTTTTTCAGTTTACGCATAGCCATCAATGCCAAATCCATTAAACAAACAAACTTGTCCTCCCGGTTTCCAAAGATTTCCTCTCTGGTATCCAGATAGCTTTGCCAGGTGGTTTCAATCGGTGTCCGATAGTAGCCTTCTCCAAACTCGACCTCTTTTAATTCAGTAGAAAAGGTAGTGTGACGGCAATGATCCGACCAATAGGTATCCAGCACCCGGATTTCTGTCATTGTAGGATCTCTATGCTCCTCTTTTCCAAAATAGTTTTGGATATGCTTAAAATCCTGAAAGGTCATCGCCAGTCCCAGAGAACTATACAGCTCCTTTAATTCTTTTTCCTCCCGCTTAATCAATCCATCCAAGACAGCTACGTCTGCCGGTTCTTCAAACTCTGTCATCAAAGTGTCTGGCTTTTCCATCCCTGTCTCTCTGGAATCTACCGGATTGATACAGTAGGATTTTATCCTCGCAAACTCATCATCTGAAACGTCTCCGGTTATCAGATAGGTCACTGCTGTCCGAATCAAGGGCAGCTCATCCTCCCGTAAAAATCTGATACACTGAACCGCAGAATCTGCCCTTTGGTCAAACTGCCCCGGCAGATATTCCACACTAAACACTCTGCCATCCTTTGGTATTTCAAAGTTCTCCTGATAAAGGATATCTACCGGCGGCTCAGAAAATACCATACGACAGGCAGCTCCAAAGGTATCCTCTGATAAGTTTTCCACATCATAACGAATAAATACTCTTACTTCTCTGATACCAGCTATATTCAGATAGTTCCGGATTTCCTCCTTCAATTCTCGTGCCTTTACTGCAAATGGCTCTTTCTTTTCCACATAAATACGTTTTACGTTTCCCATGATGAATTTAACTTCCTCCATTGTTTCGTTTTTCCTTAAATTAAAGCAGATATTCGCAAGCAGCGTTGACTGCTTAGCACAGGGTGGACTACTGTACCGGCTTATCCCAGTAATCCAGAACCTCCTTCATCCTGCAGATTACCTTTAGGATGGAACCATTAGCAACGCCTTCCGTCCACAACCGTCCCTTCGTCATACCACCCAGTACATATCTGGACAGAATATCTTTTAATGTATCCATCTCCCGAATCGTTGACCTTTCAATAAGCAGCTGCTCTGCCTCCACTGTACGAATCCGGTTTCGGGAGTACACATAGGCATAATTCCTATCTAGCAGTTCTGTCTGTCTGGCCTCCTTCACCAAATTCATCAATGTGGCATCATATACCGGAAAAGATATGGAATTTACCTCGATTCCTTCTCCCTTGTACATACTGGAAGTCAGCACACCCAGCCTGGATTCCAGCCAGGGAATGTATTTTGCCAGCCGTTCCACATCCGGACGGTATTTCGTTGCAACTTCATGCATATAAAGCTTATCCTTTTCCATTCCACTACCCCCCTTTCCAGCTTCACCGAAAGCTGATTACTTTTGTGTAAAGTATAACACAATTAAAAAAAATGTACAGCTACACTTAAGAAAAAGAAGAATCTTATGTTGTAATTAAATGTCAGAATTAGTATAATAAATGAAATGATATATCACAGGTTCCATCATATACAACGGAACGATTAATTATTCAGGAGGCGTAACATGGCTAAAGAGTTTCAGGGAGGATCCGTTATCTGTGAAAGCGGTCAACCTCTCACATCCTTGTACATGATTCTAAAGGGAACAGTCCGGGCAGTCTACTCGGACGGCGAATTTTTTTTGGAGAAAGGAGATATTATCGGACTTTGTGAAATGAGCAATGAGTCCTATCTGTTTTCTTATATTGCCTCAGATGAGGTAACAATTGCTCCCGTTCCCTACAAGCAGTCTACCGGGCTTTCTGCAATGTTTAAAAAGCAACCGGATTTTGCACAGATTACCTTTACATCCTCTCTTAAACAGATGAGAAGCGTACTGGAAGCTTATGAAACTTCCAAGTACGACTGTGACACTCTGTACCATTATCTGATAGACAGCTATCAGAAATATACTGTTCTTTGCGAACATAATCAGATTTCACCTCAGTCTTTGGCTGAAATGGAGGGAATTGAGCCAATTACTTTAGAAAAAGATGAAGATATTCCTCAATGGTTAATTAGCTACTATAAGAATATGGCACCACTGATGACTAAAGCATTACAAATATCTTCCACTCTGTCCTGTGGCGATTTTATCAATGGTCTTTTAATGAAAATCAGCCTGGATATCCGGAATATTATGTCTGTCTGCCGGATTTTGTCCGACTATAAATTTGATATTATTAATTTGCTGATTAATGAAAACCGACTGGATCTCTTTGACTTGTACACCAGTCTGCATTTCCGTGTAGGTCAGCATGCAGAGGACTCTGATATTATCAGTGCTTCTATCAGTAAGCTGATAGACACTCTGGAAGACTATAACTCCTCTGACCATGATTTTTATCAAGCCAGAGTAAAGGAATACAAAGACAGCTTGGACAGACTGGAAATCACTGGTCTCAATGATTCTGATGAAAGTCATGATTTGGATAAATATAAAGATGCAGTGGCAGGCTCTCTCAATACCATTCTCAGCTATGCTGGATGTGATGCAGAGGTAGCTGCTCAGTTCCGAAAGGTTATTGACGACTTTAAGAAGCTGATTGATAAAAATTCCACGGAAGATGCGAGCCGCAGGCTGCGTCTGAATATGACTAAACTATTTTATCAAATATACTCTTCTGCCTTCCAGACCAGTCTGAAGGACGCCAAGGTACCCACCATCTTAAAGATGTTCTTCCTTTTTGGCTATGTGGATGAGGAATTGGCAGGTATTGAAAATGCCGCCTACCTGTACTCTCTCGCTGACAACTATCCTTCTAATCCGGATAATCAGGTCTATACCATTTATGAATGGCTGAGGGCTGTCTATGAAGGCAGGAAGGAACCCAGCCGTAATGAATTTGATACCGACTATGCAGGCTATATTCATGAGTTAAGGATAAATGGCAAGATTTCCATTGCTCAGGAAAAGGAAATGGCCTCCGACAATATGCAGAAATTTCTGTTTGAACTGGAAAATATGTTTCCTCTGGTAAACAAGATTACCTTTGGACGACTCTCCACCTTCTGCCCTGTATTTTCTGAACACAACGTGCTGAAGGACTTAAGAAAATCTTTGGTAACTGCAGAAGAGCTGAATGCCTGTATCAATGAAATCCGTCAAATCGACTTTGGTGCTTTTTATCGAGAAACCATCTACTCTGACCCTTCTGCCGGTGTACCCAAGGAGTTTGTCAATGTAGAGGTATTGCCTGATTTTATCCTTACACCTAACATTGGTATTCGTGGTGTTATGTGGCAGGAAATTGAAGGTAAACGCCGTACCACTCCAGCTCGTATGATGATTTCTGTCTTCCATTTAGAGGAGCTAATGGTTATTTTGGCCAGACTGGCTGGCGAATTTCGTTGGGAAATGTGTAAACGTATTCAGGGAGCAAGATGGAATGATGTTGCTGAGCGTTCTTTGACCAGTGAATACTTTGAATATATCCAGTTCTATAAAAAGAACCGGGAGTTAACACCAGAAGCCAAGGATAAGATTAAGTCATCCATGCAGAAAGCGAAAAACAGCTACAAGGAGATGTTTGTCCGGGACTATATTATCTGGATTCTATTTGAAGGAAAGGGTTCTCCCCGTCTGAACAAGGTAGCTCGAAATATTCTCTTTACCCACTGTCCTTTTAGCAAGGCAATACGGGAAAGCCTGAAAACCAATCCTCTCTACAGTGACATCCTCAACCGCTACGATATCCGTGTGGCACAGAAACTGCACCATATGGATAACCTGTACCAGAAGCTAAAAAACAGCGGTCTGCCCATTCCTGATGAAATAGCTGTACAACGTGCCTTCTTAGAAAGCTAGCTATAGGTGCTAAAGGATAAAAGGTTAAAATTTTGCTTGAAAATCAGTCGAAATATTGTATAATAGAATTTATGGGTTTTTTACCTTACTAATACTTAAGGAGTGATAAAAGCTATGAAAGGTTTACCGGAAAACAAATGGATCAGAGGTGCGATTCCTGCACTCTTGCTGCACTGCAGTATTGGTACCGTCTATTGCTGGTCTCTGCTCAAGGGAGATATTGCAGAATATATCGGTCGTACCAAAGGTGAAGTAGAGTGGGCGTTCAGTATCGCTATCTTCGTTCTGGGTATGTCTGCCGCTTTTGCTGGACGTACTGTAGAAAAGGATATTCATAAGTCTTCTCTGATTTCCACCATCTGCTTTGCAGCAGGATTTGCAGGAACTGGTGTCTGTATCTATTTTAAATCACTGATTGGTATTTACTTATGCTATGGTGTGCTTATGGGTGTTGGATTGGGGCTTGGTTATCTGTCCCCGGTTAAGACACTGATGCTCTGGTTTAGTGACCAGAAGGGTCTGGCTACCGGTTTAGCCGTAGCAGGCTTTGGTCTGGCCAAGGTAATTGCCAGCCCTATTATGACTGCTCTTCTGTCATCAGTAGGTATCGTAAGTTTATTCTATGTATTGGCTGTGGTTTATTTTATTATGATGTTTGTGGGGCATCTTTTACTGAAAAAGCCGGAGGGCTGGGTAGAGGATCATGGAAAGGCTTCTACCAAAGCAACCGATATTCTTAAAAATCCTACCTTTATCGGTATCTGGTTAATGTTCTACATCAATATTACCTGTGGTCTGGCATTGATTGCCCAGGAAAAGGATATTTTAAGTACAGTAGGTGCTTCTGCTGCCACTGTCAGCCTGGTATCCTCCTTATCAGCAATCTTTAATGCAGGTGGCCGCCTTGGCTTTTCTGCAGCTGCTGATAAATTAAAGGACAGAAATACCATTTACAAAGTAATCTTTATTCTATCCATTGGTATTTCAGTGATTACCATTTTGACAAATGGCATTAACAACCAGCTTATTTTCCTAGCAATTGCTTTGCTTTGTATTATCAATGCAGGCTATGGTGGTGGATTCAGTAACCTTCCCACCCTGCTCTCTGACCGCTTTGGAATGAAGAGTATCAGCCAGATTCATGGACTCGCACTTTCCGCCTGGGCCTTTGCCGGACTCACTGGAAACCAGCTTAGCTCCTTTATTGTGAGCAAAACCCAGTCCTTTACCAATGTACTATATGTAACGACTATCCTCTATGCAATTGCTCTGGTAATTTCCATCTTGGTGGTAAGATCGAAAGATAAGGTAAAATAATTAAGAATACATTAATTCTTATATACAGGGTTTTACATAGGAACGAAAAAAGCGTATACTCAATAGTAATCTTAAGATTACTATTGGATACGCTTTTTTTATCGAATGAAGAAAGTTATTAGCGAAAGGATTTTATGATGAAATATTTTTTTCTGTTTATCAAAAAAACCCTCCGCCTGGTACTAAAGCCACTCTCCTTTGTACCAGCACTTGTGGTTATGTATATGATTATCTATCTGTCCGGTCAGGACGGAGTTACCAGCAGCCAGCTCAGCTACAAAGTCAGTACAAAGGTAGTACTGGCTGCTGAACGACTATTAGAAAAAGATTTTTCTGAAGAACAGGTTGCGCATTATGCAGACCGTATTCATTATTATATCCGTAAGCTGGGGCATATAACAGAATACTTTATTCTGGCTGTCACCGTTTCCTTTCCTCTCTATGTCTACAGAGTCAGGGGCTGGAGGTTAATGATTGTAGCCGGTCTTTTTTGTGTAAGCTTTGCCGCTATGGACGAGTTCCGACAGTCCTTTGTAGCAGGACGAGGACCTTCCAAAAAGGATGTAGCCATCGATAGTATCGGTATTTTTATGGGAATTGTAGTCGTACGCATTACTGGATGGATTGGACGAATGACTATTTTTCGTCCTTTATCCAAAAGATAGGGAGCAAACCAAAAGAAGACATCCGGCTACTGATTATTCAGTACCTGATGTCTTTCTCTTTATGCCCTCTGATTTTTCATCTTTCTACTTTTTATAGCCGCACTTCGGGCAGACTCCATTTTCGTCCAGTTCAATACCACATAATGGACAGCGTTCCTTTGATCCCTTTGGCTCATATTCTTGTGTCGCAGCATTGACGCCACTTGTAAAGGTCAGCTTTACAATATTTAATTTGTCTTTCAGTAAATCATAGACGATTTTAATCATTCCTTCAACAGTCATCGTCTCCTTAGTAACAACTAAACGGCAGTCTGGATATGCTGTTGCCAGCTCTGTCTGGAAAGCAGGCCCTTTTTGCTGATTCATCGGAGCTCCATCCTTAATTCCCTGTTCTTCATAAACCTTAAGGATCGCAGGAAGCAACGGGTCATCCTCACGTAATACCAGTGCATGGTCAAAATTCTGCAATACTTCCCATGCAGTTTTCTTGATTTCATTACATGGGAACACCATGTTTACCCCATCGTTAATACTATCCTCTACTTCGATAGTCAGCACACCGGTATGTCCATGTAGGTACTGTGCCTCTCCCTGAAATCCATAGAATCTGTGTGCATACTGCAAATCCAACATTGTAATACTTTTCATCAGATAAATCTCCTTTCGTATAGTATTGACTTCTTACCCTGTCTTTGTTAACATTATACGTAACATTTTTCCATTTTTATAGTACAATTAACCTTAAATTTAGTACAATAGTATTTTATTACAGAATGGGAGTTTATATGGGTGATACAATATTATCTGTGGAATCTTTTGAAAACATTGACAATCAGCATGTTTTAACACACTGGCATGATAGTATTGAATTAATATATATTATAGATGGTACTATGCAGTGTATGATCAATGGCAAGGACTATACGCTTCGTAAAGGCTCTCTTTGTATGATTAATCGAAGACAATTCCATCGTATATACTGTCAAGATGAAAATACCTGTGATTTTTATAGGGTATTTATTAATCCATCCCATTTTACTTCTAATAAACAGATTTATCATACCTATATTGAACCAATCCTATCTGATGAGACATTTTCTCATATTATTTCATCAGCTAACACTACATTTACCACCCAAATTGTCCACCTAATGAAGGAAATTTTGGATTTGGAAAAGCTGCAGCCCGAAGGCTATGAGCTTGGTGTAGTTGCACTGATTCATTTTATTTTTTTAAAACTCTATAGCTACTATCAATCTGTTCAGGAAAAATCGAAAACTTTTTGCTATACGGATATACTGCTCTATCGAAGAATGATGGATTATATTGAAGAAAACTATTCTCAAAAGATTAGTTTAGACCATATTGCTGCAGCAGGAAATATCAGCCGTAGTAAATGCTGCAGCATATTTAAAAAGTATGCACAATACTCCCCTGTAGATTTTCTCAATCTATACCGACTACAACAAAGTACTGATTTGCTTAAAAATACAGATGACTCTATTGCTACTATAGCACTGGACTGTGGATTTGGACAGCAAAGCTATTATAATCGTCTGTTTTTCAGAGAGTATGGTATGACACCTAAGGAATACCGAATACAGATGCTTTCCCATCCTATGGACTGACTGTAGCTGCTATCCTACAGTTTAGTATACTGACCATCTGCCTTATAAAGCATATCATGGACATAATTCTTCAGCCCTTCTTCCGTATTGATTTTATATTTATGATTTACTGTTGTATAATATTCCATAATCTCTTCCTTTGGCAGAAGCTCACTAGAAGGAATACTGTCTTCATATCCTTTTCTGGCATCCTGCCAGGGAGTCTCATGATGTGTAATTGTTTCAAGGACTTTACCATCATAGACTCCAAATGTATTTATGACAAGATTAATGGTCTTCTTCTCAGCTTTTGTCAATTTATCTGTACTTCCTCCCAATAGAGCAAAATATGAATCGTCTATCGGATTGTATTTAAAATCTTTGAACAAATCATAGACCTCCGGATAAACCGGACCATGTATCCATGCCCTGCAATCCTCTCTAAAGATTGGTCTGCCATATAAAGAGGAATGGATACCCTGAATAAAATAGAGCAGTTTCTGCAGCATCAATGGTGTGACTTCTTTTCTCTTTTCCAACACATAGCTAATAACGCCAAGCATTTTTTCTGACAGAGAAAGCAGATGTTCCATACGGTCTGATGCTGCCATAGTCTTCTGATATGTTGCCTGAGTAAGCTTTTCACGATTTTCTATCAGCTGCTCCTTCATATACGTTGGAGAAGTCAGAACAGCCTTCATTATATCCGAATGCTCTTTGGAGGGAATTTGATTTTTCAGATATCTTGGTATGGTTATCCCGCTAAAACCCAGCACTAGAGATAAGGACACCTTATCTATCTTATAAACCTTCATTAGTTTTTCTATGTCCTGAACAGTTACAATCCCTTCTATAGCTCTATACTGTTCATCCATTTCCTGTACATTCTTATCCAGCAATCCTGCAATACCTATTTCCTTTGCACACTCTGTACATACTGCTATAGTCACATCAAAAAAATATTCTTTATTCCATGTCTTCTTTCTCACTTTCCTTTTTTGTAACATGTACTCTGTTTCCTTTCTGCACTCTATACAAAAATCCTTCCCCTTTTCTGCTGTCATGATTTCCTCCATTTTTTCTTACTTTGATTCTGTAGATTATTTATGGGAATATTTCTTTATTTGATAGACCCGGAATATGACCTTTATATACAATTCCTAAAGCTCCAACAATCTATACAGCTTTATCCTTATCCTTTACTTCGTATTCACTTGCTGACGATAATATTCAGCAAGATTTTTATTTTCAATTTCTTCATATTTTTTTGCCAGATTTATCACCTGTTCATTAATATTATCAATTTCACGAAAGACAGA
Source organism: Lachnospiraceae bacterium (assembly GCA_017532145.1). Taxonomy (GTDB): domain Bacteria; phylum Bacillota; class Clostridia; order Lachnospirales; family Lachnospiraceae; genus Kineothrix. Next base: position 23,581 of record JAFXJR010000091.1, read on the forward strand.
ATACTTACTATCTACAATTTTTGCCATCTCTGTTAGTTTAACATCTGATATTATTCCACTTAATAGGTCAACTAATTGGTTTGATTGTTCTATATCTTCTCGTTTATTTAAGTTATTTTCTAATAACCTATTTTTTTGTTCCAATAACTTATCAATCTGTATTTGCTCATTTTTTAATTTTTTCGTCTCCTTCCTTATCCGTTTCTCTTTTGAAATTTTGTTATATGTACTGGCAATGGTTGTTATCATCAGTTTCCCAAAAATAGCGATTACTGAACCTACAACAAATCCTATTCCCCCTCCCATAATACACCACATTACACTGGTATTCCAAGTTTCTTTTACCCTAGTATAACAAATAACAAAACAGGTTAGTATTATACAAACAGCTGTTGCTAACCACGCTTCTCCACGCTCTGACTCTTTTAATAACATAAAATTAAACCAGATTCCTGTAGTAGAAAAAAATACGATAAATCCTATTATCCATAACAACTTATACAGACCATCCCTTCTCTTATCAAGCAAGCAGCTCTTCCCCTATCACCATAGCTACAATGCTTCCCCCTATCCAAAATAACACACTATCTCTCGTTTATCCTGTTCCATTCTTATTTCTCTAATCATTCGTTGTTGTTCCTTTATTCTTCTTTTTTGCTCTGCTGTAAGAATATATCTGGCTGTTTTTGGTCCACTCATCTTAATCCCCTTCTATCAACTCTTAATCCTGCAAACTTTTCTCTACTGCTTTATTTCCTCTCCCTTATCTAAGGCTAATAGCCAACCTTCCATACAAATTTTGTCATTATGGTATTTATCCTATACAACGTTTTAAAAAATATTAAGTCTTCATCTCCTCTTTCTACTTCATCTTCAGCATCCATACAAAATCCTGCTATTTCAGCATCAAATCCTTTAAAATATGCTGACAATAGACCTCTGAATAGCTGCTTCTTTCCATCATTCCAGTGTTCAGCAAGAGCATCTGTTAATTTATTCTTATCTGTATAGGTTTCCCCTAAAAATTTATATGGTCTTATATCTCCGGATACCGTCGCAGTATCAACCGTTTCTCCTGGAATAGGCTGTTTTATTCCCACACACCACGTTAAAACTTCTTCATATCCCCAACGCCTATTTGGATTAAACTTATTCTTTCTATTTGTAATATCCTGATAGGTTAAGGCACTGATTAAAACCTTTAATTCATCTTTCATATTCTTGGGTAAGGGTAATTTTTGCACAGATATGAATTGCTCAATTTCATCCTGACTCATCTGAGCATAGGGTGTGTGTCCACAGTGCAATTTATATAGAGTTATTCCTAAAGAATAATAATCGGACTCACTTAAAAATAGATTTTTAAAAGTTTCTGGTGCAGAATATTCTGGTGTCATTCCTGTTCTTGTTACAATAACCGTATTTCCATCCTCTCGTATGGAACTGATTCCAAAATCAATAAGAGCTACATCTTCACCATTATCTGCCAACATAATATTAGAGGGCTTTAACTCCTTATGAATGATTCCATTGTCATGCAGTACTTTTAATCCCTCATTTAAAGCTGGAATAATCTTTGATTTAAGCTGTTGATATAAAAATTTTTTACCTTGCAGACTTCCATTTTTATAGTATGGCAGTATTTCATATGGATATCCATCTATTTCACCTGTTGCATACATTTTCGCCACATATGGAAAGTCAATAGACTGTAATTTTTCAATTACTTCTTCCCTAATTGCTACTTTTCGCCTGTATATCTTTGCAACATAGGTCTCTGTACCATCGCTACAAAGATATAAGTCTGCCTCTCCTGTCAATACATTCATCATCGACTATAGGGTATATTTTCCACCTAATATTTCACCAATCCTATTTGATTTCCTATCTGCAATGCACCCATTCAGTATCGTATGATTTCCACTGGTTTGTGTATTCAAAATCGTTGCATTTAGACTTTCATTTAACTGAGTTTTGTTATCCATCTTGTTATCCCCCATTAAGATGTACATTGTAGTATCTTTCTCTTGTATTTGACTAATATAGTGATACTGTACTTTCCTTATTTTACATAGATATTGGTAAGCCTTACTTCATTATTTTTATTTTATACTTCTCAAGAAACCGTGTCAATTACTCCATTGGATATAAATGGAATTACCTTTTTATATCTTTTCTTCTATTTATAAATCATGATAACTAGTACAACGGTTTTAAATTAACTACACCATATCACATGTCTATTTTCCCGATAGCAAACTTCAAAAATCCTCAGCGTAGCCCGCTACTCCTACATTTTTTGAAGTTCACCCTCAGAAAAATATTCTATGTGAATGGTACAGTTATTTAGAAACTGCTACACTAGTACATCGAATAATTCATTATTCAATGTACTAGCATAAAAACCCCTGAAACTATTGACCATCCAATAATTTCAAGGGTTTTTCCTATCTTAACTACTTCATATTAAAACAATCTGTCCTGCAAACCTCTGCTTACATTCCCATCTGCTTTGCCACTTCTTCTGCAAAGTTTTCTTCCTTCTTCTCCAGACCTTCACCTGTTTCAAAACGAACGAATCTCTTAATGGAAAGATTTGCACCATTATCCTTGCCAACCTGAGCTATATACTGAGCCACGGTCTGCTTACCATCCTCTGCCTTTACATAAGCCTGCTCTAAGAGACATACTTCCTTCAGCTCCTTGTTCAGACGACCGATTACTGCACCCTCAATTACCTTTTCCGGCTTGCCTACCATCTTGGGATCTTGTGCAATCTGTGCCATAAGGATTTCCTTCTCATGTGCCTTGTACTCCTCAGAAACCTCATCAGTAGAAACATACTTCGGAGACAGAGCTGCTACCTGCATAGCAATATTGGTCAGAGCTTCTTTTACCGCATCGTTTACTACATCTGTATTTGCCTCTACGATAACACCAATTCTTCCGCCCCCGTGTACATAGGAAACTACACAGCCATTATCAGCTACTACCTTTTCAAATCTTCTAATATTCAAGTTTTCTCCGATAACTGCTACCTTCTCTATCAAAACCTCTTTTACTGACTTGGAGTTATCCTCTTTCCAGCTTTCAGCCAGGAAAGCATCCAAATCAGCAGCTTCAGAACTTACTGCCTGATTTGCCACTGCTTCTACGAACTTCTGGAACTCCTCGTTCTTTGCCACAAAGTCTGTTTCAGAGTTTACCTCTACAACAGCTGCACACTTATCTCCATCTACAGCTACACGGCACAGACCTTCAGCTGCAATTCTTCCAGCCTTTTTCTCAGCCTTTGCCTGGCCGTTCTTTCTCAGATACTCTACTGCTGCATCCATATCACCGTTGGTCTCAGTAAGCGCTTTCTTACAATCCATCATTCCTGCGCCGGTCATTTCTCTTAATTCTTTTACCATTCCTGCTGTGATAGCCATTTTCTTTTCCTCCATCCATTTTTCGTGAACTTTCCATTTCCCTCAATCAGTGGGATTCCAGTCGTTCTGTTTCAACTCTACTTACTCTGCTGCTGCCACTACTTCTTCCATATCAGCAGCTTCTGCTGTATCTCCGGCCAGCATCTCTTCTGCTACATCCTCTACATAGTTTTCCATTCCCTGATTAGCCTCAATCACAGCGTCTGCCATCTTGGAAACAATCAGCTTTACTGCTCTGATTGCATCATCGTTACCAGGAATGATATAATCCAGTTCTTCAGGATCACTGTTGGTATCACCAATACCAATCAGAGTTACACCCAGTGTATGTGCTTCCTGTACACAGATTCTCTCCTTCTTAGGGTCTACTACAAAAATCGCATCCGGGATTCTGGTCATTTCCTTAATACCGCCCAGATTCTTCTCCAGCTTCTCCCACTCTTTCTTCAGAGCAATAACTTCTTTCTTGGGAAGCACATCAAAGGTTCCATCCTGAGACATAGTCTCAATTTGTTTTAATCTATCAATTCTGCTACGGATAGTCTTGAAGTTGGTCAGCATACCACCCAACCATCTTTCATTTACATAAAACATTCCGCAACGCTCAGCCTCTGTCTTTACTGCATCCTGTGCCTGTTTCTTTGTACCAACAAAAAGAATGGTTCCTCCCTGGGAAGCAATATCAAAAACTGCCTTATAAGCTTCATCTACTTTTCCTACAGACTTCTGTAAGTCGATAATATGGATACCATTTCTTTCGGTAAAGATATAGGGAGCCATCTTAGGGTTCCATCTTCTTGTCTGGTGTCCAAAGTGTACACCTGCTTCTAATAACTGCTTCATTGAAATAACGCTCATACTTTTACCTCCATTTGGTTCATCTGCTTCCGTATATCTTCTTCTCCACCGCCTACCCTAATATAGCATCTAGGCACCGACGCTGAATAGATATACGTGTTTTTTTAGTCACAACGTTTAAATTATAACATAATAAAATCCCTTCTACAAGGGATTTTAGAATTTTTTGACAGATATTCTCTATACAAATCTCTATTATTATAAGTGTTCAACTACAGTAAGGAAGCTGTTCATCCCATTACTGTGTCACCGGAGACGTCTCTGGCATAGTAGGAATCTCAGGCTGTGTTGGCCTGCTTCTTATTCTTTTATTTTTGGTAATAATCTTAGCTATGGCCTCCATATCTGCATCAAAAGGAATCTGATACTCTGCTGCCACTATCACTGTATCATAACCATTATTTACCAAAAATACGGTAAATTCTTCTGCATTGGTAATCCATCCGCCTTCCTCCAACCTTTCACTGATACTGGAAGGTGCTTCTCCCACCTGAACAATAAACTGGGATGACTCATCCTCTGTCGAACTTTCTGCTTCTAGCTCTGTATTTTCTCCATTGGCAGACGATGCTTCCGATTCTGCCGCCTGTTTTTCCAGTGTATTTTCTGATGGTACAGTGAAAGAATTATTTTCGTTGTTATCCACCATTGCATCGTCAGCTTCTGTCGCTTCTTGTCCCAGAGTTTCCTCTGCCAGTGTAGAATCGACTTCTGTTTCATTGGTAAGAGCTTCCTCTGCCAATGTGTAGTCAGCGTCCAGTTCATTGGTGAGGTTTTCCTCCTTATCAGCAGCAGAAGGTATCGCTTCTTTCTCGGTTTCCCTTGCCGACAGAACGGTATTCTCAATCATTCCCAGTTCTTTTGCCCTGGCAACCACTTCTTCATCACTTATTGATTCCTTTTTTCCTTGTATCCCCACTGCCAGAATAATAGCAGTAACGATAATTCCCAGACCCAGACCCCTTAAATAATATTTCAGATTCATAATTGTTCTTGTCTGTCCTTCCTTCTTATGCTTACTTTGCCTTTTTAAACAGTTCAATGACCAGTCTTACCTCTCCTACACCCAATCCCAGTTCTTTTGCAATGGCCTTTGGAGATTTACCCAGTTTATGCAGACGTAATATTTCCTCATTATGATTGTCTGCTTTTTCCTTTTCTGATTCTGTCACTTTCTGATTGTCATTCTTCTGGCTATCAGCTTCTACAGCATTCACTGACTGTTCTTCCATCATATCCTTAATAATCTCTACCTTTGGAGGAGAAATCGGTACAAAATCTTCTTTCTCTTCTGCATCTACTGTCTTTTCAGAAGACTCTTCCTGAGCTTCTGTCTCAGACAGCGAACCAATCAGTGCTTCTTTTATGGTAATCTCTGCATCCTGTACTGTCTGTTTGATTTCA
>JAFXJR010000092.1 GCA_017532145.1 Lachnospiraceae bacterium
CCTTCCCTTTCTGCCTGCGGCAGTTCTTTCAAGCTTCCATCTGCCTCTGTCTGTGCCTCTTTTACTTCTACACTTCCTTCTCCGGCTTCAAAGGTGATGGTATATACTATGGCAGGAGATACCGCTTCTGCTGCAGCTTTTATTACCGTATGTACGATTCCTTCTTCATTGATAACGACTATTGTTTCCCGATAATTTCCCACTGTCCATCCTTCCTTGGGCTGTACAGAAAGAATTACCTCTCCATTCTCCACATCCGGCTCAACTGCCATAGAGATTTGGTAGTGAAACTGAGGCTCTATCAACGAATAGGTATTACCTGTATCCGGTACCCATGAGGTAGTCTTTGCTTCTACAACTTTTCCCACCTCTACCTGTCCAAAATCCATCTCTATAGGTACAATGGAGCGAAATACCAGACTATTTTCCTGTGCATAGGTCTCTATGGCAGAACCTTCCTCACCATAAATTATTGTACTTTCTCCAAAAACTCCTCCCTCCAAACTGGTTACACTGGATGGTACATAGATACTCTTTAATGAGCCTCTTCCTTTAAAGGCAGAACTTTTGATTGTTGTAACATTGCTGCCCATATTTACTGCTTTTAAATTATTGCAAAAAGAAAACGCAGATATTCCTATCTTTTCTACACTATCCGGCAGATGAAAACTTGTGAAATTATCACAATTAGAAAACGCATGGCTTTTAATCTCCCGAAGCCCTTTTGGCATAATCACAGAAGTCAGTACGTCACAATTATAAAAAGAATCTGAGCCAATGACTTCTACGCTTTCCGGAATAGTATACTCTGCTTCTTTTCTTCCCAATGGATACAGTAATAATTCACTTCCTTCTTTATTCATTAACACTCCGTCTATAGAAGAAAAGGTTAGATTTTCTTCTTTTACATAGATATTTTTAATACTACTTCCAATTAATGCACTGGGATACAGCTTATTCACACCGGCAGACAAGGTCAAATCTTCCAGAACACTACAGTCTGCAAAAGCTCTTTTTAAAATCGAGGCAACAGAGTCCGGAATCTCATAAGCAACAGTTTGCCTGGCTCCCGGATAGTGAATCAGTTCTGTTTGAGTATAGTTAAAAAGTACCCCTTCTTCTGCCATATAATGTGTATTCTCCTGGTCTACCGTTACTTCTTCCAATGCCAGACATCCATTAAAAGGCTGATTTCCAACCTGAGTCACTCCACTTCCTATAGTAGCCGTTTTTAAAGCTATACATCCTCCAAATACTGTATTGCCCATCGTCTCCATACTTTGAGGAATCGTAATACTTTTCAGAGCAGAACATCCTTGAAAAACAGAGTTACCCAGAGTCTGCATCCCTTCCTCTAAAGTTACTGACTCCAGATTAGTACAATTGATAAAAGCAAAATCACCTATTTTTTTCACATTTCCCGGAATTTCCAAACTGGTTAGTCCACTGCAACCCGCCAGAACATACTTACCCAGTTCCTCTACAGATGCTCCAATACTTACCTGCTGCACGGAATCCATCATATAAATGGTATTATTTCCTACTTTGGTAACACCATCTTCTATCACAACTTTTTCAATATCCTCCTCCCGCCATGGAGGTCTGGATGAAGCACTATAATCCTTCGACACTCCTGTACCTCTAATTGTCAGTGTCTTTGTTGTACTGTCATAAACAGCTTTTACATTGCTATCCTCCTGAGCTGAAATAGTCCACTCCAAAACGGTATTGGTAACAACGGGGCTGGTTTCCGCTGCCATTACTGATGAGACTGCACAAGGGTTACTTTCTGACGATAAAGCCACTGCTGCTGCCACTATGACCATCCATTTAGCTGTCTTTAGGTATTTCATTCTTTCACTCCTTTGATTAAAAATTTTTTATCTTGATAAAATTTAGAAAATAGGTTAAAATATTGATGTTTATGGAGACGTATCGAAGTGGTCATAACGGGGCGCACTCGAAATGCGTTAGCCCTCCGGGGCACGAGGGTTCGAATCCCTCCGTCTCCGTTACAGAATAATATTTGTACTTATTATTCATTATCCGGACGACCAGCATTTAAATCAGTGTAGCAGTCCAGTAAGCCTACTGTTTCACTGGCTGGTCGTCCGTACATTTTACAGCATTTATGGGAAACCTGAGCAGGCTTACTGCTATGTTCATCCACCTCCACACTCATTCTCTTTACTCCCAGTCTGGTTTCTCCATCCAGATGCTTTAAAATCTCATCAATCAGTTTTTCATCACTCATGTTGTTTTCTCCTTTTTTAGAACATATCTGAAAACTTTTTTCTCTGAGTTTCCTTTACTTTGTTCTATCTTTACTTTAAAATCCTCAATTTTTTATTCAAATATGTCATACCCCCCTTGCTTTAGCTAGGGGGAGTGTCAATTTAACCGAATCAAGGACGTTCCCCACTTCAAGTACACTGGGTACTAAGTAGTGAACACTACTTCGTAGGATAAAGGGACTTGCTTGTATCAGGTGATAAAATTCAACGAAGTTGAATCTGCAGATTACGAATGTCTGCTTTAACTTTAGCCATCAACACACCAACACTATTTCTCTACCAGTTACCCAAAGACAAAGTTTCAAAGAAATCCTTACCTGTCATGTTTTCTTCTTTATATCTCATTAAAAAAGCCTTCATCTCTGTATACTGGCTTCCCATATCGGTCAGCAGGGCATCAAAGTTTTCCTCTGTTACACAACCCACCTTGGTAAATACCTCAAAATACTCCTGCTCATGTCCATGCTCCTTTAATATTACCTCCCAGGTTTCCTCTGTCTCACAGCCTCTGGTGCGGGATCTCAGATATTCTTCCAATTCTTCGCTATTCTCCTTGGACAGACCTACAGGGTTCATTAAACGCAGCAAAGCCAGCCTTACCTTACACTTCCTTTTATGGTTTAGATAAAGCTCCAGACTGCTGCCCACATCTTCTTCTCCACAAAGAATCATTTTGGTATAGCCTTCACTATCCCCCGCCTGCATCACCTGCTGCATTCGGGCATCCCATTGTTGAAGCCAGAAGGACGTTCCAGCCTCCAAAGGATTCATCAGATATTCTGCATCCAGCAGTACTGTACTGGCTGCCAGCAATGCTGCCGTCTGTTTTTCTATTTCATCCATCTCCTCTGTAGGCAGGTTTCTGCCTTCTGCTTCATAGACTACCAGCTGATGAATCCCTGGACATTCCATAAAAATCTGACTGCCCAAGCGGTATGGCTTGCGAGCCAGCCATACACTTTCTAAATTGGTACAATAGGCAAAGGTCCAATCTCCAATCTCCTCCATGGTGGGCGGTAATATTACTCTTCTCAGCTGCTTTCTGCTAAGAAAGGTTTTTTTCCTAATCCCTGTTACCGGCAGCCCCTCTATCTGTCCCGGAATCTGCAGCTGAGTATCCCTGCCACTGTAGCCAGTAATCACAATACCTTTTCCTTCCTCATCCAGAAGATAATGAAGACTGCCCTGGGGGGTATCCCAGCTTCCAGTATTCCTTTTCATCTTTTTCACTCCTTTCAAAATCTTTGATGTATGATACCAAACAGCAATCCTATCCTACAAAATGCTACAGCTGCAGCTTTCCAATCTCCTGCTGCAGCTCATCTCTACGCTGAGACAGACGCAGCTTTTCATTGTGTCTTTGATAATCCTCACAACCAAACATTGTAATAAATCGGGAACTGGAGGTATTTACAGTCAGCTCTGTGACTAAAATCAACATTTCATTCCCCTCCTCAAAGGTCTCCTCTACAAAGCTAAACAAAGCATGCAATCTTTCTTTTACCTGCTCTGTAACCTGCTTCATTTTAGCTACTTCCTCATCAAACTGCTGCTTTAGATAAGAGGCTGCATCCAATCCGGTCTGGAAATCTCCTGCATAAACCTCCTTTTTCCCCTGCTCCAAAAAACGAATCACCTTCTTATGCTTCTTTCGGTCTGCATCAGAAAGTGAATTAGCTTTTCTCAAGGAAGCCATCAGTTTTCCTCTTACTTCTGCCTGCTGCTCCAACAATTCACCCGTTCTGGCTGAACCACTTTCATCAGACAACCCCATACGAACTGCCTTCAGAGGTGCTACCAGTTCTCCCAGATAATCGGCAGCCTCCACACTTTCCTTCATCTCACTTTGCATCTTGTCCATCAGCATACTTAACAAAGAAAGCCTTTCATCAAAGGCTGCAGTTCTGGCTCTTAACAATGCTTCTTCCGGCAGCTTCCCTTCCAAAATTTCTTCTATATGGTAATTCTTCTTGTACTTATTATACAAATCATAATAAGCGGTAAATTCTTTAACAATTCTGTCATTGCGCAGATATTGTCCCACTAGAGTTTCATCCACAGGCAGCTTTTCCTCCTCATACAGAAGAAGAATCTGGGACAAATCCTCCCAGCCTCTAGCGGTTACATAAGAACGCCCTTTTACCGTTGTTTCTATTCGATAAAAATGTTCCTTTTTCAAATCCAGATAACTGGTAACCACATTGGCTAGACGACGATCCTGAGCATACTCCTTCCACACTCCATAGTCTGCCTCTACATCCAGAACCTTCAGTCTGTCCATGGTTACTACATCAAATTCCCTGACAGACTTATTGTACTCAGGGGGATTTCCTGCGGTTACAATCACCCAGCCCTCAGGAACCTTATGCCTGCCAAAGACCTTATACTGCAAAAACTGCAGCATGGAAGGAGCCAGTGTCTCTGATACACAGTTAATTTCATCCAGAAACAAAATTCCTTCCTGAATCCCACTTTCCCTCATTACGTCATAGATGGAGGCAATAATCTCACTCATGGTATACTCTGATACCTGATAGGTTTCTCCCTCATACTCCTTCTGTTCAATGAAAGGAAGTCCCAGAGCCGACTGTCGGGTATGATGGGTCATCGAATAGGAAACCAGCGCAATCCCCAGCTCCTGTGCAATCTGCTCCATTACTGCCGTCTTTCCTACACCGGGTGCTCCCAGTAAAAAGATAGGTCTTTGCCTTACCACTGGTATACGATATTCTCCAAACTCATCCTTTTTCAAATATAAATCTACCGTATTCCTGATATATTCCTTTGCCTGCTTAATATTCATTTTTTCTTCTTCTCCTGCTCACTTATTTTGTCTGTACCCCCTCTATATCCTCTTCACTCAGGACTACGCGGATAGCCCATGGAGGAATCTCCGGCTGTCTGTCATCCTCCTCCAGAAACGCAAAAATCGTATCATAGGGTGGCATCTGTTGGGGATAGATACCATAGCCATCCGTAAAGTAAATCAATCCTTTTAAATTTTCAAATTCTCCCTCCTCCATCAACTGTTCAACATACTCAAACACCGGTCGGAAATCTGTAGAACCAAAGCCTTTGAGCTTACCATGTTTCATCCATGTCTGAAAGTCTTCCTCACAGGTAATCTTGGTATCACTCTGTATCTCGCTGTCACACTGCACAATATGCACATTAATTTTCTGAAAGAAATACTCTGTTCCCTTAAGGATGGAATAGGTCTTTTTGATAAATTCCCGAACAATCTCTCCCCGACAAGAGGCCGAAGTATCTATGGCAATGACAAACTCCCGAACTTTTTTTCTGTCCTTATATTCCAAAGGCTCTATCAAGGGCATATTGCCATAGGTGGAAAGTCCATAGGTATAATAAATATAATCAAATTCATCCTCATTTACCCGCAATTCCTCTCCCATTACGGCAAACCGTCTCAGCAAATCAGCATAGTCATACCTATCTCTGGTTGCTTCTGCCAGATTCTTCTCCAGACTTTCTGAATTACTTTTATTTTTAGAAAAGGATTTTAAATCTGCCTTAATCCGTTCACTAATCTTCTTCCACTGAGCCTGCGTTATCACCAGTTCCTCCGGCTGTCTCCAATACTTATGCTGATCCCGGCAAAATAGTCTCTGCCACTGTTCATTTTCTCCTGATGTCAGGGGATTATGCTGCAGATAATGATAAATTCTCTCTGCGGTCAGCATCCCTACATCCTCCTTTAGATAATGCAGCTTATTGCGAGCCTCTGCATCTGATTCCAGACCGGCCATAGGCAGCTCCATCTCTAAAATCACGTTTTCTGCAGCAGCATCTGTGGCCAGATTCCATAGCTCCTCCTCCCTCTCCCTACTGCCAAAGCTATGGTAAAAGATGCAGTGAAACAGGCTATGAAGATACAACCTTACCGGATAATTAGCAGCTATTTTATATTGCTTTAACAGCCAGACCGGATTATAGTAAAGCCATCTTCCCTCTATGGCAGCCCCATCCAATCCCGGATTAATCTCTGGAATCAACTCTGATAATGCCACATCCAAAAAACGCAGATTAACCATAATATTATCTCTTGCCAACAGCATCACTCTGGCTGCCAGAGCTGCTGCCCTTTCCAGTTGTACCTTCTGCCCAGGGTTTCCTTCATATTCTTCATGTTGATTTATTACTTCTTTTACCACTTTCCCAGTTCTCCATCTTTTTTCTCTATCAACAATCAGGGATAAATACTGATTACTGTATATCTTCGTTAGCATTCCTGCTCTCTATATTACCAATATTTTTAAGCATTGGCTACTGAAAATTGTCTATCTTATCAAATTCTCTGCCTCTATAGCTATCCTTCCCCTATCAGCTGGCTGACCGGTAAATGGTAAGGAGCGTCGTCTGACAGATAAACATTGGTGTTCTCTCCCATCACCATAGACGATTTTCATGAATTTTTGCATGGTGATTGTAAGGCAAGTGTAGTGGTGCTGTGCTGAGACTTTTTCAGCTGTGCCAGAAAAAGAATAGAAAAAAACCCTGCCTATGCAGGGTCTTTCTCTATTCTTATGAGGGGGGAGATAGTGAGTTTTCAATAGTCATTTCAACTATCTGAGATATATCATAGCTGATAATTGTGTCCGTATTGTGTTTTCTTTGAAAAAAAGATGTAAATTTTTAGAAGCGTTCATAAAATAAATCTAAACTTTTCTTAATAAAACTATACGATGATAACCTGTCCCCTACATATTGTCATTATCCTCACTGGCTGCCACTCCTACCACCACAGAACTGACAGATGCAACGATTACTGCTACAATAATAATTAATAATCCACCACCTAAAATTACTATTTCCATCTTTTTCAACCTCTTTTCCTGATTATTTTCTTTTTAAGATGTTGGAGGCAAAAGCATTTGCCCCCTTGATGCTTACAGATTTCTTTGTGTTTCACGCTCACAAAATCCTAAAAACATGAGAAATCCGCATATTTTTCTGTGGAAAATGGATACTTTCTCATATTCTGCAGGTTCTAAAGCCATCTGACCCCAGCATTTTTTATATTATAGCATATTGCCATTTATTTTGCATCACTAACTTGACTGCCTTGAATTCCCACTTCTATTATATTATACTCTGAAAGTGTTACTAATCATTTTCCCCCTGGCTATGGGGAGTATCAATCAAGCATAAAGTAAAGAAGGTAAATTTATGAATATAGATGAAAAATATATGAAGGAAGCGTTAAAACAGGCAAAAAAAGCCTATCTGTTAGGAGAGGTTCCCATAGGCTGTGTCATCGTCTTTGAAGATAAAATTATTGGTCGGGGCTATAACCGTCGAAATACTGATAAAAATACTCTTGCTCATGCAGAAATTACTGCGATTAACCGGGCAAGTAAAAAAATGGGGGACTGGAGGCTGGAGGACTGTACCTTATATGTCACTCTGGAACCCTGTCAGATGTGTGCCGGTGCCATCGTACAGGCCAGAATCTCCCGTGTGGTCATGGGAAGTATGAATCCCAAAGCCGGATGTGGCGGCTCCATCCTTAATATTCTGGAGATGCCCCAGTTCAACCATCAGGTACAAGTAAACCGGGGGATTCTGGAGGAATCATGTAGCCAAATGCTTACGCAATTTTTTAAAGAACTTAGATTGCGAAATAAGATTGACAAAATGAAAAAAAAACAGTATACTGAATAAACCGTGCAGCCGGGGCGTTAGCGGTGTCCTGTACCTACAATCCGCTCTAGTGGGGGTGATGTCCTGTCGCGGGTTTTAACTGGTATAGCTGCCCTTTATAAGTGGCGTTGAAGTTTGGGTCTCACGCAATGGGAATCTGTGAACTGTGTCAGGTTGGGAACAAAGCAGCACTAAGCAGAACCTTCCATGTGCCGTGAGGGTGCCTGGCGGAGTTGGCTGTAAAGGTAACGTGTATTGGTTTTGCACAACACAGGGCGCACGGTATTATATTGAATATTGGCTGTCGTCATCAATTTTTAAGGTCTGTGCTTTAACTACATAGACCTTATATTTTTACCTTTCTTAAATAATATCCGAATTTTCCTGTCTCTGCTCTTCCTCCCTTACATTCAAAGGCTTCAAATCCAAACATTCTCGCTACCATTTTTTCCCTCTCATAATAGACTCCGGGGACTCCCAGATAGAAGCAGGTCTGTTTCTTTTTCTCTCCTTCTTCATCTGCTTTCTGAACCTCTTCACCTTCTTCTTTTCCTAAAATTAAATGCCGGTAGTTATAAAATCCATGGAGCAAAAAACTATTATTGACAAGGTGCTGATAATCGCTGGTCATAATCACAAAATCTCTGGGCTGTATGGATATATACTCTCTTTCATCCTCATAGGGATGAACTATCTGATAAATTCGGCAAAGCTGTGCCCATTTGTCATCCAATATCACTTCATCCATCCGTATTTCTTTAGCCGGCAGCTGCTCCCTCACTGCCTTTGTGACTTCCTTCTTTACTGACTTTCGGGATGGGCTTGCTTCTGGAAGACTGCTTGCTATGTACGACTCCTGAAAGGATCTCTCTCCAGTAAAGTCGTCTATTGAATGGGATTTCTGAGGCAGTGTTTCTTCTGGAAAATCTGTTCTTCTAACATTTTTCTGAATCCAACGGTCTTCTATTGCTTCTTTTGTAGAGAGGTCTTCCCGGAATTGCCTTTCTTCTGCTTCTTCTTTTATCAAGAGGTCTTTTTGGAATCGCCTTTCTTCTGCTTCTTCTTTTATCAAGAGGTCTTCCTGGAATCGCCTTTCTTCTGCTTCTTCTTTTATCAAGAGGTCATTCTGAAATTGTCTTTCTTCTGCTTCTTCTTTTATCAAGAGGTCTTCCTGGAATTGTCTTTCTTCTGCTTCTTCTTTTATCAAGAAATTTTCCTGAAATCTCCATCCCTTTATCCCTTCATTTATTTCTGCTGCCTCCACATCAGTAATCCACTGTCGTATCCTTCCTTCATTTTGTCTCTTTTTTTCTATTATCTCTATTCCACCTGGATCCGCTTTTAGACCTGTACTCCCTTCAATCCATCGGGCATCTGACAGGCTAATGGAAATCTTGTCTATTTCTTTACAGCTTCCTTTACTTTCCTCCAGTGTCCCATCTGTAAAATCTATTCGACAATCCCCTTTTCCTCTATACAGCAAAATGCTGCCAATCAAATGCTTCTGTCCATTAAAGGTCAAAGCCTCTATATTATACTTTCCTTCTTTCACCTCATCCATTCCCGAAACATGCATGTCCAGCGAACAGGCTTCTCTTCTAAATTCCATTTTTATAAATCCGGCTCTTTTTACTTTGATACCATGCTCCATACAGGATAAATATATGATTTTCTTATAATAAACACACATCCTTCATCCTCCACCTTCCTTCCAGGTACAGTTCCTTGTGCCTGTCCTGAACTATAGCTATCTTATTCTATTCCGGTAAGGTGTTTTGTATGCTATTATTTTTAAGACAAATAAGTATTCAGACACATCCTAAATATTTCATATAGCCTAAAACCATCAGAGCTATCTTAAAGATCAACGCATCATCAAAGCTTCTAACATCCAATCCGGTAGCCTTTTGTAACTTTTCTATTCTGTATACAAGAGTATTACGGTGAATAAATAGCTGTCTGGCTGTTTCTGAAACATTCAGATTGGTTTCAAAAAATTTACTAACCGTTGTCAAGGTTTCTTCGTCAAACTCAGCCGCTTCCCGGCTTCCAAATATTTCTTCAATAAAAATTCTGCATAAATCCACAGGAAGCTGATAAATCAGTCTTCCTATCCCCAAAGTATTATAGGCATTTACCTTTTTTTCCACATAAAAGATTTTTCCCACCTCTAAAGCCATTCTGGCTTCCTTATAGGATTGAGAAAGCTCTTTTAATTCTTTTGTCATCGTACCATAGGCTACTCGTACATTTATCATGGCTTCCATATTAATCATATCTACAATCACCTGTGCTATCCGTTCAATCTCCTCATAGCTACTTCCGAATGGCAAGGACTTAACCAGGATAATATTCTGCTCATCCACAGCAGTCAGATAGTCTCCCTGGCGAGTAGAAAACATTCCCTTTAGAAGCTCTGTTACCATACGATTCTGGTCAGCCTTAGTCTCAATCAGAATAATCACCCGACAGGACTCTGCCTCTATATGAAGCTTTCTGGCTCTATTATATACATCTACTAAAAGTAAATTATCCAGGAGAAGATTTTGGAAAAAGCTATTATGATCCACTTTTTCCTTATAGGCTGTAAATAGATTCTGCAACTGGCATACTGCTACCTTTCCAATCATATGACCATTTTCACCTTCTCCTCTGGCTACCACAATATATACCAGCTTTTCCTCATCTTTAACCTTTAACAAATGATACTTTCCTATCACCTGGCTTTCTGCAGATGAACCTGCAAAATCAGTAATCACCCCTGGCAGAAGGTCTTCTGCTTCAAAGGTAGAAACAAGCTTGGTTCCATCTACACTGAATACGCCCAGCTCTACCTTCGTTATCCCCTGTAATTCTTCTATACTTCTTCTAATAATCTGGTTAGAAATCATAATCTTTTTCCTCCTTTCCTGCCAAAAGCTTCTTGAAATTTTCTGTTCTAACGACAGAAAAGGGATGCTATTGCATCCCTTTCATTTTCTTTATCCTTGTCAGCTTTGATTAATTCGTAATCACCTGCTCTGTTTCCTTATCAAATACATGAATCTTCTCCACATCAAAAGCAAACTTCACTTTATCACCAGGTCTTGCTGTTGTACGGGAATCCACTCTTGCAGTAATCGGGAATTCAGCCAAATCAAAGTACAAGTAAACCTCTGCTCCAAGCAGCTCGTAAACCTTAATGGTAGACTCAAATACACACTTAGAGGTCTCAATAAACATCTCAGAATCATATACATCCTCTGGACGAATACCGAAAGCAACCTTCTTTCCTGCATAGCCACCCTCAATCAGCTTTTTGGACTTAGCGGGAGGAAGCGGAATACTCTTTCCTGCAACCTTCAGATGAGCAGTATCACCTTTTACTTCTACCTCAGCATCCAGGAAGTTCATCTGAGGAGATCCCATAAAGCCTGCTACAAACAGGTTCTGAGGTCTCTCATACAGGTTCTGAGGAGTATCTACCTGCTGAACCACACCATCCTTCATTACTACGATTCTGGTACCAAGAGTCATCGCCTCTGTCTGGTCATGAGTAACGTAGATAATGGTGGTACCCAGTCTCTGATGCAGCTTTGCAATCTCAATACGCATCTGTACACGCAGCTTTGCATCCAGGTTGGAAAGAGGCTCATCCATAAGGAATACCTTAGGATTACGAACGATAGCACGACCCATAGCAACACGCTGTCTCTGACCACCGGATAAAGCCTTGGGCTTACGCTCCAATAATGCTGTCAAATCCAGAATCTTAGCAGCTTCCCTTACCATCTTATCGATTTCTTCCTTGGGAACCTTTCTCAACTTCAGACCAAAAGCCATATTATCATATACAGACATATGAGGATACAACGCATAGTTCTGGAATACCATCGCGATATCTCTATCCTTAGGCTCCACATCGTTCACCAGTCTGTCACCAATTCTCAGCTCTCCAGAAGAAATATCTTCTAATCCTGCAATCATACGAAGTGTAGTAGACTTACCACAACCTGAAGGTCCTACGAAAATAATAAACTCCTGATCGGCAATCTCCAGATTGAAATTCTTTACTGCTTCAAATCCGTTAGGATACTTTTTGCAGACATTCTTTAATGATAAACTTGCCATTTTAATTTGCCTCCTAATTCCTATCTTACGAACCGCCCATTATCTCTGACCTGCAGTCATTATCCATTCACTCTGCAGGCAACTGCTTGAACTGTTCTACCTTATGTATTCAGCCTGTTACAGCCCAGCATATCGAATAATTAATCACTAATCTATTGGCTGAAACGTAGTTTTCAGCACGCATAGAAAAAAATACAGGCGTAGTGGTGCTACGCTGAGGCTTTTTACTGTGTGCGATGGAAACCACAGACCAGTCAAGCATCAGTTAATTCCTATTCGGTATGCTAGAACAAAGTATAGCGAATTTGCTGCTTTTTTACCATACTAACATTCCACAAATATTTCCCTATTTCCTATACATTTTATACAAATACAAGCGTGTCTTATCGGTACTTTTCTACCTTAGTTCCTCCTTGAATGCCCGGAATCGTGTCCTTGTAAAAGGCAATCTGATTCTTCCCTCTTTCCTTAGCTGTATACAAAGCTGCATCGGCTGACTTATAAAGAGCGTTAAAATCCTGTCCGTCTCTGGGAAAGATGGCTGCACCTATACTGGAGGTAGGCGAATATTTTACATATTCTCCCACCTGAAAGCCCTGGAAAAAATCGCAAAGCTTTCTGGCCTCTTTTTCCAGCAGCTCGTCCTCCTTCAGATATTTCAGAAAGATAATAAATTCATCTCCACCCATTCTGCCGATAACATCCGTAGCCCGAAACATGGAACCAACCTGCATACCTAAGCTTTTCAATACCTCATCCCCAAAAGCATGTCCCATGGTATCGTTTATCTTCTTAAAATTATCAATATCCAAAATAAACATCAGTGCCTGCTCATCCGGGTGGCGTTCCATATACTCCTCAATCTTTCTTTCCGTTGCCGCCTTATTATTCAACCCTGTCAGCAAGTCGGTATCTGCCTTTACCTCCAATGCCCTGTTCCTTTTGCTGGCCATTATCTTACTTCTGGTAATCATCACACAGATAATCACGGTAAAAACAAAGATAATAAATGCCATTTGATGTATCATCTCCATGGAATTACGCCACCCTGTAGTGCTGGCAGCATCTATGTAAGACTGACTGACTTCCATCAAAATGACCCAATGGTTAATTCCCATATCGGCATAAACCAGGGTTCTGTGCCTGGATGAAGTTTCTATTTGAACGGTTCCATCCACCCCATTTTTCATCCGCACAATAGCCTTTGCTATTTCCTCCTCTGCTGCTCCGGCTTCCTTCAGGCTATTCCAGATATTTCCGCCTGTGTGAAATCCATGATCTAAACCCGCTACCTCTATAATCTCTCCGTCTGCATCCGCCAGCATACAAAATTCTTCTCCTGTCAGACGTTTGGCATCTAAAAATACCTGCAACTCTTCTATGGGATAGTACATCAGAAGCTTCTTTTCCCTTTCAGCAGTATCCAACAGCATCACGATAATTGCCCGTTTGCCTTTACCCAACTCCTCATCCTCCACATACAGATAGGCCGTTTCTATTGTTTCTGTTGCTTTAGAAGCTGATGTTTCAGGTTCTGTTGCCTCTGTATCTTCTGTTTTTTCTAATAATTTTTGGGAAGCCTCCATAATCTGCGAATAGTAGCTTAGCCCTTCTATGTCTACCCATTCACCACTGCACATCAATGCTTGGTTATCCGCATTCACACAGGCTATTTCATAGGCTGACGTACTTACACAGAGTGCTTCTGCCACCTTGGCCAGACTAACCTCATCCTCATCACCATATTGATTCATATAGTATAGTACTGTCTTTCCCGGCTCTGCCATACGGTTCAGCTCAACGGCAATCTCTGACGCATATTCCTCCACTGTCTGAATCACTCTCTGCTGAACGTTTTCCTTAGCTTCTTTGCTGCTTTTCACCGAAAAAATAGTTATTATCACAATCATTATCTGGATAAACAGAGCCAGCACTACCAGCCATTTAATAATGCCATCTTTTCCATTCCTTCCCTGCTTATCCTTTGTTCGTTCCTTTTTCATTTGCATTCCTCGCAATTTCTGCCGAATCCATTCCCCTGGCCGCCATCTCAAACCTGTCCGTCCATTCTTCTTCCTCCGGCTCAAACTTTTTAAAAATTTTATTATACAGCATAGCAGAAAGATAAGCCGGCAATGACAGACCAAAAAAGAATACCAAAGGAATCGTCATGATATACAAACATGCAAAAAATGGTAAAGTATACAGTACCATCATAACAACGGTACGGGGAAAACTGCATATACTCATCAGTAAAGCATTTTTCCATGTATTCTTTATTGTATTTTCAAATCTGGCCTGCAAAGGGAAAAGATAACAGGTTATCATATAGACAAAAGCGGCTGCTGCAAACAACAAAGCTTTTAATATTTGAGGAAATTCCACTCCTGAATATCGAAAAATCAGTAAATCCCCTATGAACAGGATAAAAAACAGCAAAAGCGGCAGCCACAGCAACGTGGCCTGTTTAAAGTTTTCTTTCCATGATTTAAAGAATGATTTTACAATATATCCTTCCTCATTACGCACCATCTTCAACAGTACATAATGCATTGCCGTCAGGGAAGCCCCTATGGTAATAATCGGAATACAGCATAACAATGCTACCACATTAAGAATAATTAAGTCTGCCATCCTGGACAGAAAACGCATCAAGGCACTATCCGGATCAAAAAATCTATTCATTAAGCTTAAACAGGCACAGAAACCTACTCTCTTTTGTGAGAGGGAGCGCCCTCCTCCTTACTTTCTCTATCGTAACTGTTCAGTACCCTCACCGTTACGTTGTTACCACTACGTTTTCCTACGGTCAGCACAGCAAGTATGCAGACCTACTGAATAGTTACTCTCTATCAAGCAAAGCAAACATCTGAATCTGCTTTACTACTTATCCATTACTAACCAGATAAGCTACTATAGCTGCAATTCCATAGGAGTATACCGGATACCATCTGCCACCTGTTCCTGTCCCAAATCCGTGAAGCCCAGTCTATGATAAAATCCTACACCATAGGGAGAGGCATTTACGGTTACCCGGCTGATTCCCATCTCTGTTCTCAGATATTCACATAGCCGGTCTATCAATGCCCTTCCCACTCCCTGCCTGTGATGGTCAGCATCTACGAACAACAGGGAGATATGTGAGTCACTCCTTAAACTAATCAGACCCACCATGGTATCTCCGTAGAAAGCGACAAACATCTGGTACACTCCCATTAAAAACATCCGATACAGGGTATGATCCGTAATAAAATCCTCAAAGCTTTTGACGCCTTCTGCTCCATAATCCTGTGCTTCAAACCGGAGGAAGGTCTTCCATGCAAGTGACATGGCATCCTCCCATTCCTCCTTATATGCCATACGGATTTTATAGGGAAACACAGCCTCTTCCATCGTTCTTTCCTTTCTTTCTCTACTCTGATACAGGTAAATTATAACGAAAGAAGTAAAATTTTACAAGTAAAAGTTCTGGTCGAATACTTATTCAGTGTGACTTATGTTTTCATACCCATGCCACGCTCCGCTGCAGGGTATGGAAAAACACAGACATCCAGCTGGTACATCGAATCAGACAGGAACTACTGCCTGTACTCGGTTCACCAAGGGCAGTCCCCGCTCCAGGGCATAAGCATTTTCCAAGGTTTTATTGGCTATGGCCTGCATAGCCTCCATCGTGAAAAATCCCATATGGGAAGTAATAATGACATTGGGAAAGGTCATCAGTCTGGCCAAATTTTCATCCTCAATAATATCCTCTGAGCAGTCTTCGTAAAAAATCCCCTCTTCCTCATCATATACGTCCAGCCCTACTCCTCCAAACTTTTTTTGCAGAAGTCCTTCAATTAAGGCATCTGAATCGATTAATCCTCCCCTGGATGTGTTAATCAGGTAGACTCCCTCCTTCATCATCGCTATACTCTCCCGATTAATCAGATTCTTCGTCTCTGCCGTCAGAGGACAATGGAGAGAAATCACGTCTGATCTCCTGAACAGTTCTTCCAGCGGAACATATTCCACTTTTAATCCTTCTATCGGAAAAGGATCATAGGCCAGAATTTGCATTCCGAAGCCTTGTAAAATCCGTATCATCGCCTGACCAATTTTCCCGGTTCCTACCACACCAGCCACTTTTTGATTCAAATCCATTCCCATCAATCCATTGAGGCTCATATTAAAATCTCTGGTTCTGGCATAAGCCTTATGGATATGTCGATTGACTGCCAATAGCAGAGTTACTGCAAATTCTGCTACTGCTTCAGGGGAATAGCTGGGTACCCTTAAAATCTCCAGCTTTCCCTGAGCTGCCCGGACATCTACATGATTAAATCCTGCACTTCTAAGCAGAATTGCCTTTACTCCCATTGTATGCAGACAGTCAATCATCTCCTTATCCATGTAGTCATTGACAAAAATACAGATTGCATCATACCCTTGAGCAAGACCAAGAGTCTCTTTTTTACAAGGTAACTCAATAAAACTGATTTCAAATCCATAGTCTGCGGCCAGAGGTGCAAACCAGATACGGTCATAGGGCTTGGTGCTATAAAATGCTATTCTCATTGGCAAATACCTCCTTTGCTTTTTCTATAGCATTTGCCATCTTCTGCTTTTTATTCCCCTAATGAACAAGACATTCTCTAACCAAAAAGATTACTCCAAAAGTTCTGAAAAGCTCCTTTGATATTTTCCCAAAGGCTGCCTGCAGCCTGTGTAGCTGCTTGGCTAACTGCCTGACTAATAGCCTCCTCTGCATGATTGACAAGATCAGTACCATATTGCTGATACAGTTTTTCTGCCTGACTAATCAGATAACTGCTGTCTAAACCCATACTTTTTAGCTTGTTCATCAAGCTGACTATTTGATTGACTGCTGACGTTTCCAACGTTACCCCGAATCTGCTTTCTCCTTCCTGAATAGCTGCCCGAATATCTGCTTCCGTGTTCAGTTCTCCTGCTGCCACCTTTTCCTTAATATAAGCAATCAAACCTTCAATATCCTGACTGCTGATATTTTTTACTGCCTGAGACAGCTCTCCGGTGGTAATCAGCTCATCCAAAGCATTAGACAATGAAATATCCTCAATTTTTTGCCCATTCAGCTGCTCATAAGCTTTGACCGCACCAATTAAGGCTGCTGTACCGGACATCTGAGAAGGTGCTGCCACTACTACCTCTGTATCCTGTACTCCTGCTGTCAACAAGGCATTTCGATACATTCCTGTAGTGCAATAATTAATATTTTTCGTTGTTACATTGACTCCACTGTCTGCTGCCCCTTTCTTTAGCATTACACTGGACAAAGAGCGGCTTCCAATCACAGAAGCATCCAGATAGTCTCCCAGATACTGTTTCTCCTGCTCGTTTGTAATATAGATAACCTGGCAGTTCTCCAGCTCCTCCATAGTCATTCCAAACAGTTCCAACACCGTATTCTTTTGCTGCGGCGTCAGGTCGGCACCCAGCGCTACAATCGTTTCTCCCTGACTGGCTCTTACCTCCATACCAGTCATTATCAGCAGCAGTAAAGCTGCCATCATTCCCAGCCACTTTTTCATATTCCTCCTCCTTCTGCCTTGATATAAAATCATAATTCAATAGATGAACCCATAGCCGGGCAACATCCCTGCTATGGGCTTATTATACACCATATTTTTCTGCTTGTTTTTCATTCACAAAAATTTTATATATCAGCAGATTTCCGCTCCTGAAGGCATGGTTTTTTCCGGTGTCATCAAGGCCAGATTTCCTTCTGCATCCTCTGCACACAGCAGCATTCCTTCGGAAACTACTCCAGCCAGAGTTGCCGGTTTTAGATTTACCAACACCATTACCTTTTTCCCTACCATCTCCTGAGCGGAGTAGTACTGTTTAATCCCAGATACAATCTGCTTTACCTGACTGCCAATACGTACCTTGGAACAAAGCAGCTTTTTCGACTTGGGAACTTCCTCACAGGCAATAATTTCTCCTACCTGGAACTGCAGCTTCATAAAGTCATCATAGGTAATTTCTGTCTTTGGCTCTATATCGATTCCCTGTTCCTGTGTCTGAGCCTCCTCTGCTTCCTTTTCTGCTTCTGGACTTCTGGAAGCAAACATAGCCCCTGCTTTCTCTACCACTTCTTTTACATCCAGACGTGCAAAGAGAATCTCCGGTTTTTCTGTTACCCTGCTGCCGGAAGGATAACCTCCAAAGCTTTTCAGTTCCTCAAACGGTCTTAACGCAGTATTCAGCTGCTCTGCAATCTTTTTCGCTGTAGAGGGCATAAAAGGCTCTAACAGGGAAGCTCCCATAAGTATACCTTCCACTAAATTGTAAAGCACCGTAGACAATCTGTCCTTTTTTGCTTCATCTCTCGCCAGTACCCATGGCTCTGTCTCATCAATATATTTGTTGCAGCGTTTAAAAAGGGAAAAGATTTCTGTAATAGCCTCTGCTACTCTTAGTTCTTCCATCTTTGCCCATACTCTGCCATAAGCACCGGTCACAACAGTCTTTAAGTCCTCATCCATGGTATCGGCTACTCCTTTATCACAAACGATACCCTCAAAGTATTTATTGCTCATCGAAATGGTTCTGTTTACCAGATTACCCAGAGTATTTGCCAAATCAGAATTTAACCGCTCTACCATCAACTCCCAGGTGATGACTCCATCGTTTTCAAAGGGCATTTCATGCAGAACAAAATACCGCACCGCATCTACACCAAAAAAGTCTACCAAATCGTCTGCATAAAGCACATTTCCTTTGGACTTACTCATCTTTCCATCTCCCTGTAAAAGCCAGGGATGACCAAAAATCTGCTTTGGCAAAGGCTCTCCCAATGCCATCAGGAAGATAGGCCAGTAAATGGTATGGAAGCGGATAATATCCTTTCCAATCAAATGCAAATCTGCCGGCCAGAATTTTTTGTACTGCTCATCACTATTACCATCACAGTCATAACCAATACCGGTAATATAGTTTGCCAGTGCATCCAGCCACACATATACCACATGCTTATCATCAAAGTCCACCGGGATTCCCCAGGTAAACGAGGTACGGGAAACGCATAAATCCTGTAAACCCGGCAGAAGGAAGTTGTTCATCATTTCATTCTTGCGTGAAACCGGCTGAATAAATTCGGGATGGGTATTAATATGCTCAATCAGCCTGTCTGCATACTTGCTCATCTTAAAAAAGTAGGCTTCTTCCTTAGCCGGCTTTACCTCTCTCCCGCAGTCGGGACACTTTCCCTCTACCAACTGTCCTTCTGTCCAGAAGGATTCACAAGGCGTACAATACATCCCTTCATAGGCACCCTTGTAGATGTCTCCCTGTTCATAAAACCTTTTAAACATCTTCTGTACCTGTTTTTCATGAATATCATCGGTGGTTCGTACAAAATTATCATAAGAGGTATCCATCAGATTCCACAGGCTTTTAATGGTGTTGGTTACGTTATCCACATATTCCTTTGGAGTAATGCCGGTTTCCTGCGCCTTTAACTCAATTTTCTGTCCATGCTCATCGGTTCCGGTCTGGAAAAAAACGTCATATCCATCCTTTCTCTTAAATCGGGCAATACTATCTGCCAACACGATTTCATAGCTGTTTCCAATATGTGGCTTACCTGAAGTATAGGCAATTGCCGTAGTAAGATAATACTTTCCTTTTTTTGTCATTTTATCATCATCTCCTTTTCTCATCTTCGATATAGCTGTAAGGCTGTAAAACAGTTACATCCCAGTCTGCAAATATTTGACTTTAGACTATCATACCCGTTTTATCCTGTCAATTTTAATACACTTTATCATCCTACCAGGTGTAACAGCTCAGCCCGTGTCATTCACAAAAGTACCTATGATGCTTTTGCGCTGCTATGCATCCAACTTTGCTTATTCTTGGACACTCCGCTCATGTTCTCATCATCGTCTCATTCATACAAGCATGATTCTCCTATGATATAGAACATGGCTGAACTGTTACTACCAGGTTAAAATCTCATATCCATCCTCTGTCACGGCAATCGTTACCTCCCACTGTGCAGACAGCTTTCCATCCTCCGTATAGACCGTCCAACCGTTACTATCGTCTATATAAATTTCTTCCGTTCCCTGATTAATCATAGGCTCTATGGTAAACACCATACCTGGTACCAGCAGCATTTCTGTTCCCTTCTTTGTCACATAGCTGACAAAGGGGTCTTCATGAAATTCCAGACCCACTCCATGACCGCCAATATCCCTTACCACACTGTAGCCATGGGCATAGGCATGGGTATGCACTGCCTCAGCCATATCTCCCAGAAATCCCCAGGGTCTTACCTGCTCTATCCCCTTTTCCATACACTCCTTTGCCACCCTTACCAGTTGGGCTGCTTCTTCTGATACCTGACCGATACAGAACATACGGGAGGAATCCGAAAAATAACCTTGATATATGGTAGAAACATCCACATTGATAATATCGCCAGACTTTAATATCACCTGTTCAGAGGGAATACCATGGCAGACCTGACTGTTGACAGAGGTACATACACTTTTGGTATAGCCATCATAGTTAAGAGGTGCAGGGATTCCTCCCAACTGTATCGTCTTCTCATGGACGATTCGATTGATTTCCTCCGTAGTCATCCCTTCCCGAATCTGCTCTGCCACCTCGTCCAAAATTGCCACGTTAATTTTTCCGCTTTCTCGGATTCCTTCTATTTGAGCCTTCGTCTTTATCATTTCCCTGTCCGGAATCATATGACCTTCCAGCCCATACCCAATCACTTTCTCATCAAAGGCTGCATGGCATGACTTATATTTTCTTCCACTTCCGCACCAGCAAGCGGTATTTCTTTCCAGCTTTTTAATCATCACTTTTTCTCCAGACTTGATAACAAATGGGGCTGTCGGAAAATGAAATTTCATCCCAATATGTAGTATGATTTTTCTTCAATCAATACTGTATATTGTAGAAAATTTTTATTTCCCGATTGCCCCATCCTGTAAATAACTCATCCTTTTTTGTCACTGTTCAGTACGTCACGGTTACCATGCAACTTTTCCTACGGTCAGCACAGCCCGACCTACTGAATAGTTACTTTTTTTCTGAATACTCAGCAAATACCGTCTGTATCGCCTTAATATTCTCTGTAATGCTTCCCCTGAATATAGCACTTCCGGCAACAATTACATTTGCTCCAGCCTCTAAAACCATTCCCACATTTTCTGCACTGATACCACCATCTACCTGCAAATCTATATCCAGTCCCTGCTCTGTTAAAAGCTTCCTGGTCTGTCGAATCCGCTCTGTAGACTCTGGTATATAGCTTTGACCCCCAAATCCTGGCTCTACCGACATAATCAAAACCATATCCAGCATATCCACATAGGGGAGAATACTTTCTACCGGTGTTCCGGGCTTAATCGACATACCGGCTTTTTTTCCCAAGCTGTGTATCTTGTCAATCACTTCTTTCGGGCAGTCTGTTGCCTCCAAATGGAAGGTAATAATATCTGCCCCAGCTTTTACAAACTCCTCAATATAGCGTTCCGGTCTGTCAATCATCAAATGTACATCAAACAGGATATTAGAAGCCTTTCTAATAGAAGCTATCACCGGCATACCAAAGGAAATGGAAGGTACAAAAATTCCATCCATCACATCTACATGAAGATACTCTGCTCCTGCTGCCTCTACCTCTTTAATCTGCTCTCCTAAAAGGATGAAGTCTGCTGACAGCATGGAAGGGGATAAAATTAACATCCTATTTTTCCTCCGTTCTCTCCACAAACTCTTTCACACTTTTATAAATCCCTGCACCGTCCAGACCAAATTTCTCTACTAAAACTGCTGCTGAAGCAGATATTCCATACCTATCCTCCACACCAATCTTATGCACTGGTACCGGATAGTTCTTACACAAGGTATCACAAACAGCACTGCCCAGCCCTCCGATAATCGAATGCTCCTCTGCAGTAACTACTCTGCCTGTCTTTTTTGCTGAAGCAATCACCAGTTCCTCATCCAGTGGCTTAATGGTACAGATGTTGATTACCTCTGCACTAATCCCTTCCTCAGCCAGCTTTTCTGCTGCTTCTAATGCACCACCTACACAGATACCTGTTGCAATCAGAGTAACGTCACTGCCTTCCCGCACAATCGTTCCCTTTCCCATTTCAAACCGATAATCTGGTCTGTCATTGATAACCGGACAGGCCGCACGACCAAATCGCATATAGACAGGTCCCTCATATTCTATTGCTGCTTTTACGGCTGCCTTTGCCTCTACCTCGTCAGCAGGACACATTACCACCATACCTGGTATAGTTCGCATCAGTGCAATATCCTCATTACATTGATGAGTTGCTCCATCCTCTCCTACTGTAATACCAGCATGACTGGCACCAATTTTTACATTTAAATGGGGATAGCCTATGGAATTACGAACCTGCTCATAAGCACGTCCTGCTACAAACATGGCGAAAGAGCTGATAAAGGGAATCATCCCCATAGATGCCAGCCCTGCTGCCACACCTACCATATTTGCTTCTGCTATTCCACAATTGATATGCCTCTCCGGATAGACCTTTCCAAACATCCCCGTCTTAGTCGCTGCTGCCAAATCCGCATCCAGCACTACCATATTGGGATATTTTGCTCCCAGCTCTACCAGCATACTGCCATAGCCTTCCCTTGTTGCTACCTTTCTTACCTCAGATGGATTTTTTCCACTCATAGCCCTTCACCAATCCTTTCCAGCTCTGCCATCGCTGCCTCATACTGCTCATCGTTTGGTGCCACACCATGCCATGAGGCCTCATTTTCCATAAAAGATACTCCCTTTCCCTTTATTGTATGGGCAATAATCACTGTCGGGATTCCCTTGGTTGCACGGGCTTCCTGAAACGCTTTTCTTATCTCATCATAATCATGTCCATCCACATTAATAGCATGAAAATTAAAGGCTTCAAATTTTTTGTCTATCGGATAGGGAGAACATACATCCTCTACACGACCATCAATTTGCAGTCCATTGTTATCCACAATAAATACCAGATTATCCAGATGCCTATGCCCTGCAAGCATTGCAGCCTCCCACACCTGTCCTTCCTGAATCTCTCCATCTCCTAAAAGGGTATATACACGGAAATCCTTACCCATTAGCTTTGCTCCCAGTGCCATTCCTACTGCAGTAGATACTCCTTGTCCTAAAGAACCACTGGACATATCTACTCCTGGTACCAGCTTCATATCAGGATGTCCCTGCAGATAGGAACCAAGCTTCCGCAAGGTCACCAGATCTTCTACCGGAAAATAGCCCTTTAACGCCAATGCTGCATACAAACCAGGTGCCGTATGCCCTTTTGACAAAACAAAGCGATCCCTTTCATCCATATGAGGATTTTTAGGGTCTACCTTCATCTCCTCAAAATATAAATAGGTAAAAATGTCTGCTGCTGATAGGGAACCGCCCGGATGTCCGGCCTTCGCACTATGCACAGATGTAATAATTCCCTTCCGAACCTCATTGGCTATTTTTTGTAATTCCAGATTTTCCATTTTTCTCCTCCAAAACTTATCACTGTTGAGTGTCTTCACCATTTATTCCCATTTGACTCACACAATACAGCTATACCTACTTTATCACACTATCAACTTAAAGTCCAGCACGAAAGGCAGTTTCGGAAAATAATCCATGAAAAGTAACTAATCATTTTTCTCCTTTTCCCTACATATATTAAAAGAAATGATATTAGGTAATTCCATTGAAGCGTTTTAAAAAATTTTTCCAATCTGCAAAATACAGAACCGTTTTTTTCTCTTCACTGGCGATTCTGTTTTTTTCTGCCTTTACCCTACTCTATCTGGGAAAGGATGCCAGAAGCTTTCGCCATTTCTGCAATAGCTTCTTTTTATCAGAACTGGCAGGCAATACTCTAAATATGCACTATACCATAGCTCATCCTTCAGACTTTGGCATCCGTTCTTACACGCCCAAACTGCCTTCCTACTCTCAGGAGGGAGTGAATAATTCCAAACAGGAACTGCAGCAGTCTCTGGATTTACTCCGTTCGTTGGATTCACGTAAACTCAGAGAAGAGGATGCCTATACCCATCAGCTGTTGCTCTCCTATCTGGAAAATGAACGTCTGGGGATGGAGCTGTATTATTATGCTAATCCCCTTTCTCCTTCCTCAGGTATGCAGTCACAACTGCCTATTTTGCTGGCTGAATATACCTTTCGCAGTCAGCAGGATATTACCGATTATCTGGTTTTGCTGGATCAGACGGACAGTTACTTTGAAGGCATCACTAACTATCTAATGGATCAGTCCAGTTATGGACTCTTTATGCCTGATTTTTCTGTAGACAAGGTGATTCAGCAATGTGATGAAATTATGTCAGCCTCTCTTTTGGAAGAACAGACTCACTTTCTCCATACTACTTTTGAAGAAAGATTAAACACCCTTTTAGAACAAAATATAATTACTGCCTCTGAAAAAGAGGCTTATCTTGCCGAAAATCATCGCCTGCTCACCACGGTTATGCTTCCTGCCTATCAGAAACTGGGAGACCAACTGCTGCTACTAAAGGGAAGTGGAAAAAATCAGGAAGGTCTGTCCCACTATCCTCAGGGTAAGGAATACTATCTCTATTTGCTTCGTACCACCACCGGCTCCTATCGTAGCCTGAAAGAAATAAAAACCTTACTTACTCAGGATTTAAACCATAATCTACAGAAGCTTTCTGTTCTTATGGAAGAAAATTCCCCTTTGCTTCAGGCTGCAGCCATCGATGAGCCTGCCTTTATTTATCACCAGCCTGAAGATATGCTGAAAAATCTTCAACATATGATGACCTCCCGTTTTCCCTCTTTGGCCAGTGTATCCAACGACATTACTCCTGTCTGTACGGTAAAATCTGTCTCCCCAAACCTTCAGGAGTACTGTAGTCCTGCTTTTTATTTAACTCCGCCACTGGATGATATTCGGGAGAATGTTATCTATATCAATCCTAAAAATAATCCTTCCAACATGGAGCTATATACTACTCTGGCACATGAGGGCTATCCTGGGCATCTGTATCAAACTATCTACAGCCAACTCTATCTCCAAAAAACAGAGGCTAATCCGATTCGCTCCCTTCTCTCCTATGGAGGCTATGTGGAGGGCTGGGCCATGTATGTGGAGCTGGAAGCCTATGATTATGCCAAAACCTTAATGAAGGAAACAGCACCGGAAGCAGAAGCTCTCTATGAAATCTATCGACTGGAACGGCAAATCCAGCTGGGACTTTATTCTCTGCTGGATATTGCCATTCACCATGAGGGTGCTTCCTACTCACAGGTACATCAGATGCTCTCCGCCATAGGTATCTCTACACCGGACACCACTCGCAGCATCTACGAATATATTATTGAAGAACCCGGAAACTATCCTAAATACTATCTGGGCTATCTGGAAATTCTTTGTTTAAAATCACTGGCACAGGAGCTGTGGCAGGATACCTACAGTGACTACCGCTTCCATCAGTTTTATCTGGAAAACGGTCCTGCTGATTTTTATCATCTGGAGCAGCAGCTTCGCCAGGCTTCTCATGGATTTGATTCTAAAGCTTTTTCCAGGCTGTCAGCCAGACTTTTTATGCAACCGTCCATAAAGGGACTTTCCAGTCCTACCTCTTTTAACATATTGGTAAAAAAGTCGGAAGCAGACAGTCTGCATAGCTTCAGATAGCTTTCCCAGGCTCCCTGCCTATCCTTATCCATCCAGGTCTTATATTGAAAAGCGCAGGTTTGAGCCAGACAGTAATCAATATAATAAAAGGGATAATCATAAATATGCAGCTGCTTTTGCCAAAAGCCACCCTGACTGAAAAAGGAATCCTCCTCATAATCCATATGGGGACGGTACTCCTTTTCCAGCTTCATCCACTGTCTTTTTCTTTCTTCAGGAGTCATTTCCGGAGAAGCATAGATGATATGCTGAAACTCATCCACCATACAGCCATAAGGAATAAAGGCAGCAGCAGACTCCATATGCATCCTCCTGTAATCCTCTGCTCTTTCTCCAAAAAACAGCTCCATCCACTTTTCGGTAAAAAATTCCATACTCATGGAGTGAATTTCTGCTGTTTCCATCGTTAAATCCCAATGCTCCTGAATGGGATTCTGTCCGGAAAGAAAGCCCTGAAACGCATGACCACACTCATGAGTCATCACATCTACATCCCCACTGGTGCCATTAAAATTGGCGAAAATAAAGGGAGAGCCATACTTTGGCAGGGAGGTCATATATCCTCCTGCCTTTTTTGTTTTTCTGCCCAACACATCAAACAGCTGATTCTCCATCATAAAATCAAAAAATTCCTTGGTTTCCGGTGACATTTCAGCATACATCTTCTGTCCTGCCTTCACTATCTCCTCCGGTGTACCGCAGGGCGTAGGATTTCCTTTCGGAAAATAGACTCCCTCATCGATAAAAGACAGCTTCTCCAGTCCCAGTCTTTTTCTTCGTCTCTCATGAAGCTTTACCGTAAAGGGTACAAAATATTTTTTCACCTGTTTTCTGTAATGTTCTACCATATCCTGATTATAACAATTACGCTTCATTCGATAGTAGCCCAACTCAATAAAATTCTCATAGCCCAGCAGCCTGGCCTGCTTCGTCCTATTCTTTACCAACTGATCAAACAGCTCATCCAATTCCCCTGCTACTGAGGAAAAGAATTGACTGTACTTTTCATAGGCTTTCCTTCTCACCCCTCTGTCATAATGGATCAGATAGGGACGAAGAAGTGAAAGATTTAGTTCCTCTCCCTCCCATTCAATCCTGGCTCCTGCAATCAGCTTATCATATCGGGTAGTCAGTGCATTCTCCTCCTGCATTAATGGAATCAGCTTTTCATCAAAGGACTTCAATTCCAGTTCTATATTCTTAAACGCTACTCTGCCTATCTTTTCCTCTAAAAAGCTACGATAAGGTGAATGGTACAGCAGCTTTCTGTACTCTACAATCCACTTGGTCAGCTTGGGACGAATCTCATCATAATAATCCTTTTCTTTGCTGTAAAATTCATCCGTAGTATCCACATCATGACGAATCTGAGCCAAAGCCATCATGGTATCCAGCTCTTTACTCCATTCATAATACTTCTGATGCACCTGAAACTGTTCTTCTCCACTGGCAGCAGCCTTGCTTTTTTCTATAATATCTTGAATTTCTTTTTCTGCTTCCTTATCACTTACCCTTTCATAAGGCATATCCTGAAACTTCATGCGGGGATTCTCCTTTTATATTCTACTACAAATTCATTCAGAGCCTGGTCAAACTCTGCTCTCATATAGACTGCACCAATTCTGTCCAGCCGTTCTGTCCACTCCCAGTACTCTCTAGCATCCTTCCCATTTTCAGCTATTTCATACATCATATCCAGAATCAAATCGTAGGTTTCCTCAGACTGTTCATCAAAGCGAATCCACCAGCTCTTTTGTGGGTCTGTCTCATCTGCATAGCTGACCCCCTGTGCATTAGTATATAGAATACCCGTTCCTGTCCTATGGCACAGTCCTCCTATTTCTATGGAAGCATAAAAGTTAGCCATTTCCTCACTTTGTACCAGATTAGGATACTGGGTTTTATAGATTTCTACCAGCCTTTCATAAGCTTCCACATCCTGCTTGCTCTGCATCAGCATATAGGCGGTTTTTCCTTTCATTCCAGGAGGAATCAATATCTCAATGCCAGTAGCCGCATTTTTTTCTAACGTAAAGCCTGACAACTGCCCTGCCTCCAGGGTTTCCATTCCAAAATATCCGGCCAGCATGGAAACCAACGTTTCATCTGCTACCATTACCCGTCCTGTTATGTCCCCCATTCCCCAGGACATTAAAAAGGTTTTGCCCGACTCCGGATGGATAGCCAGCCTGCAGTTATTTTCCCCAAAGCTGTACTCATATCCTGTTTCCTTATGAGTAATGGTAAATCTGTCTTCTCCTGTCTTTTTAATGGTGTAGAGATCATTTTCTACTTCTGTACGTACGGTAGTTGTAATCTGATAAAGTAAAACACCTTCTTCTGTTTCTTCTATGGTTTCCCTGTCCGAGTCTATTAGCTCAGACAACATCTCCATAGTAATCTCACTTTCTTCCTCCTTTTCATCCCTTTTTTTGATTTTTTCTCCCCGGATTCTCTCCTTGGCATCGTCAATGGCATTATCTACCCTTTCCATCAGCCTATTCCACTGCTTCAAGGTAAAGGAGGAAGCTCCCATGGGAATGGAAGGCTCGGGATTTCCCTTCTCCAGCTGCTCCAGAATCTCTTCCTTTTTCCTGCTGATTACCTCCATTAAATCCTCTTCCACAGCTTCTGCTGTCTCCTCAAGTTTGCCCGTTAAAAATCTGCTTTCCTGAGTAGAATAGTCTTTGTATTGGTTTTTATAATTGTTGAAAATTGTACTCATTTTTCCTCCATAAACAGTTTATCATCTATTCTCTTTTTCTGTCTTAATTTCTTCTGATACCTCAGAATGGTCATCAGACTGCTGACTATCGCCAATTCCATCTTCCATTTCTTCTATTTCCTTTTCCGTTTGCCTCAGCTTGGCATCCAGATTTAAAGCTCTTAAAATCCGATTCACATCCTCCGGTGAAAACATACTGATTGCCCTTGATAAATCCCCTATATTATCCCTGTTTACTACAAGACATCCTCCTTGAGACAGGGGAATCTGTATCACCTGCTTTGGATCGGACACGTCTCCCAAACACAGTCGGTTCCTCTGATTATCACAGGTAAAAATTACTCCCTTATATTCAATTATTCCATTTTCATCTGCCAGATAAGAGTAGGGGGCATTCGTTCCCTTTTTTTCTATTACCCGTTTTTCTTCATGGGTAATATTTTCCTCATTCTCTCCAACCACTTTGGATTTTTCAAACATATGTTCCAACCAGTAACCCTGTCTCCATGATAGGCCTGCTTTCCATGCCTGTTCTTCCTTTGCATGCTCTCCAGATAAATCTGCCACATGGGTCTGTGTGCAATACCCACTGCCTGTCTCCCATATGGTTGTCCTATTTTCTTGAGTTCTCGTGCCTCTTCCTGTATAGGAATAAGACGGTGTGAATCCTATACTTCCAATTGCCATTCTTATTTCTTCCTTTCCACTCTGTATTAACTTTCTGTTCTCTGAACCTCCCACGACTAAAGTCGCGGGGTTCTTGGGAACTTCTGACTACTGTCAGAATATTGACCAAGCTATCCCCGTAGTTCCTACGGTTCTTATATATGTTATATTGCTAATATTCTCATTCCTTCATTCAGCATATCAACCTTTTCTCCTGCTGCCTGTACCGATATTTAACATTTCATAGGCTATCTTCTCCATGATATCGTTTCCATTCTTTTTTAAGGCTGCTAAAGCATAAAGACCGGCTCTTTTATCTCCATTATCCCATTTCATTTCTATATAGACATCGGTATCACAAGTCTCCATATTTCTGCTTGCTTTCTTTTCCTCCAGCTTGATTTTTACTGTATAGCCTTCTAATACATTAATTTTTACCCGGTCACATTCC
>JAFXJR010000093.1 GCA_017532145.1 Lachnospiraceae bacterium
CACATATTCAGGAATTACTACCCTGCTCAGTACAATCTCCCCGGTTTCATCTATAGGCTTAATCTCATCTTCTGGAATCTTTGGAGGATATTCTCCATACAGAGTATGGTCAGGAATCACAATGGTTTCCTCTGGCTCCTGCTCCATTTCTACCGGAGTCATTTCCACCGACTGAAGAGCCAGAGTATCTGCCAGAATCTCCGTCCCGGAAATCGTTACCGACTCATAGCCCGGCGCCGTTACCTCGATATTATA
This sequence comes from Lachnospiraceae bacterium, assembly GCA_017532145.1. Classification (GTDB taxonomy): domain Bacteria; phylum Bacillota; class Clostridia; order Lachnospirales; family Lachnospiraceae; genus Kineothrix. The sequence goes on from JAFXJR010000093.1 coordinate 256, forward strand.
CTCTGAATAGGGCTGTTCCTCCCCTGGAGAAAGACTGTATTCCAAAGGAGGTGCCGGCAGTGCAATCTCCTCTGTCTGACCAGAAATATCGGTATTCAATGTTTCTATTGTGGTATTAGGTACTCCCTTATAAGAGATTCTTACTGTAGCATCCCTGACAGGGATAAGTCCTATGGTGGAAGTAACACTGATCTTCAAATTTCCTGAATAAGAGCTGTCTGCCATCTGTGCTGCATGTATGATATTTACAGACATAAAAAGACCTCTGCATATCTGTTTCTTTTATGATATGCAAAGGTCTTCCTTCTCGTGAGCCATCAATAAAGCGTTTCCTTTGTTCTCCAATCATCTAAGCCCAAGGCTTATCTCGACTCAAAAATCTACTCTATTCCTCACTTTTGGTTTCCTCTTTCCAAATATCTGGTGGAACGTCTAAACAGAAAAAATCCTACGGCAAAAAGCAGAATCAATACACTGACTCCCAGCTTTGCACTTCCTGTTATCTGGGTAATCAAACTAACTAAAGAGGTGCCAATAAAGGAAGCTCCCTTTCCACAGATATCCAAAATACCAAAGTATTCTCCCGATTTTTCCGGTGGAATAATCTTGGCAAAATGGGAACGGGAAAGTGCTTGTATTCCTCCCTGAAACATACCCACACAGACTGCCAGAATAAAGAAATGAGTCTGTGTCTGCATCAGCACTGCAAAAATAGTAATTCCTACATAGGCGATAATACACAGAGAAATCAAACTGGATGCTCGGAACCGTCCTGCCAGCTTACCAAAAATGATTACACAGGGAAAGGCTACAATCTGTGTCACCAGCAGGGCAACCAACAGTCCTGTACTGTCAATTCCTAAAGCTTCTCCATAGGAGGTAGCCATATCAATAATGGTATACACACCGTCAATATAAAAGAAAAAGGCAATCATAAACAGGAAAACCTTTTTATCTGCCTTCATCTCTCCTAAAATCCGTCCCAGACTACGGAAGGTTCCTCCTATGGATACCCTTCCCTCCTCTCGGTAATGCACCTGCTCATACTCCCGAAGCAAAGGGATTGTCATCACAATCCACCATAGTGCGGTCAGTAAAAAGGTAAGGCACATGGCTGTCTCCATCGTAAGCCCCAGCTTGTCCGCTCCCAACACCAGCACCAGTCCCAGACAAAAAGGAATACAGCTTCCAATATAACCATAGGCAAAGCCCTGAGACGATACCCTGTCCATTCTCTCCTCAGTAGTAACATCGGTCAGCATGGAATCATAAAATACCAGACTGGCCGAATACCCCGTTTTGGCTAACACAAAAACCACCAAAAACAGAAACCATTGTGGAATAATTCCCAGCAGTACACAGCCTAAAGCTCCCAGCCCCACCATCAGGATAAAAAACCTTTTTTTATAGTTTTTTATATCTGCCATAGTGCCACAAATTGGACCGATAAAGGCAACCAATATGGTAGAAACAGCAGCAGCATATCCCCAGTAGGGAAGTGCCTCCACAGAGGTCATCCCTGCTTTTCCTGCCAGATAATTAAAATAGATAGGCATAATTGTAGTGACTAACAGGATAAAGGCTGAATTGCCTACATCGTACAGCATCCATGCCTTTTCCTGTCTCGACAGCTTAAATTTCATCTCTTTTCCCTGCTATGCATCAAAGGTTCTATGAAATCTTTGATGCAGCTCTTTTCCTTCTTTTATTGTCTTCATATAATCACAGATTAAATCTACTGCTGTCTGTATCGCTTCCTCATATAGCTCCGTCAATCGAATACAGCTTTCCACACAGGCGATATTTCCTTTAGGATTAATCACCATCCCATGCAGCTTTTCATAGTTTCCCGTCAGCCACATTCCTCCAAACAGTACCTTCCGTTTCAAGCTGCTTGTAGGTGTCAGCAGTCTGGTATAAAACCTCATGGAACGCAACGCCTTGTCGATTTTCTTTGTCGGTATCATAGGAAAAAATCCCTGAATCACCTCTGCATTTTCTTCAGAAGCCTGTATCTGTTTTGCTATCTGGCAGGAGGTGGGATCCTGCCCATCTTTAATCATCAGCATTCTGTCAAATTCCATTTCTATTTCCGAATGACCAATTCCGGTACTTTGAATATATTCTTCGATAAATCCATGACAGGCACTGTCCAATACAAAATGACAGACAAATCCCAGAAGATAGGATAACTGCTTTCGATTTTTTACCATCTGTGCAGCTCCATCGAAAAAATGCTCCGCACTAACCGTATGCATCTGAAAGCCGGTAGAGCTTATCTTATTTTTAAACAAGGGACGGTAAAAAAACAGTATATCTGGTCCCTGCAGACCAATTTTATATAAGGGCAGTGCCTGAATAATCTCTTTTCTTACAGAGACCGGGAGGCTTCTGTAGACTTCTTTTCCAAAACGGTAATGGGTATATGCAGCTGGCATTAAACAAATCCCCTTTCTCCTGACTGGTATTAACTTCTGTACCCTTTATTATAACACAACTTTACGAATCCTGCTCTAAAAAATGATTAAGTGTCCGCAGACAACGAACCAAAATCTCTCTTTCATCTTCTCTTAAATCCTTTACAATGGCCCGAATCATCCGCTTGTGGTAGTCTCTATGGTGAAAAAAAGCCTTTCTCCCCTTCTCTGTCAGAATCACACAGACTACTCGCTTATCCTGTGTACTTCTCTCCCTTACCAGATATCCTTTCTCCTCCAGGCTGTTGATATTGGTGGTCAGTGTACCTGCCGTTACATTCAGCTTCTTTGCAATATCCGACATCTTTCTCGGGTTTTCAATTCCAATCGCTTCCACAATATGCAGATCATTGTTAGTAATATCCTTAAATTCCTCTGTAATGACTGCCTTAGCCTCTGCATCCATCACATTGGTGAACAGATTGATTAGCAGCTCATTTAAAAGGCGATTCGTGTTCTTCTCCATTCCCACTTCCTACTCTTCTCCATCTGCCCTTCCTACTACCGGTATTTTCCCGGTATGTATCCGAAAACTGTTTAACCTCACTACTCTATATCCAGCCTTACCAGATCAGTACACTGGCTCCATAAGTAAGTCCGCCACCAAATCCGGAAAGCACCAGTTTGTCTCCTCTATGCAGCCTTCCCTCCCGATTCAGCTCATCCAGCAAGACGGGAATGGTAGCCGATGACATATTTCCTACTCTATCCAGATTTATGGGAAACAAGGACAAATCTGCATGTAACTTCTTTGCCACTGCTTCAATAATACGTACATTGGCCTGATGGAGTACAAACAAGTCAATATCCTCCACTTTCAGTTCGGTCTTCTTGAGTACCTGATTAATACAATCTGCCACCTGTCTAGTGGCAAAGCAATAAACCTCTCTGCCATCCATAGACAGATGCAGTCCTCCTGCTTTTTCCCTATCCTCATGGAACAGAGGATTGTCTATCATACGACTTCTACAGTTTAAAACCATGCCCTTCGTTCCGTCTGCTCCCTCAATACAGCCCAACATACGAGAGTCTCCCTCCTCATGGGCTTCCACTAGTGCAGCCCCGGCACCATCCCCAAATAATACACAGGTACCACGGTCATTCCAGTCTGTCATCTTAGTAAGCACTTCACTGCCCACAATCAAAATCCTGCTATACATCCCGGACTGAATATAAGCCTGTGCCATATTTAATCCAAAGACGAAGCCTGAGCAGGCTGCATTGATATCAAAGGCATTTGCATTGACTGCCCCAATAGCAGCCTGTACCTGACAGGCCGCACTGGGACACAGATACTCTGCCGAACAGGTAGCCAGTAGAATCAAATCTACCTCCTCCGCCTTTCTCCCTGCCTGTTCCAGTGCCTTTAAACAAGCCTCTGCTGCCAAAGAAGCTACCGTTTCGCCAGTAGACAGTCTTCTTTCTCCTATCCCTGTTCTCTCCCTAATCCATGCATCGGTGGTGTCCACCCACTCTGCCATCTGGCTATTGTCCACCTGTGCCTGGGGGAGTGCACTTCCCGTACCGATGATTTTCATCCTCATAAACTTATTTCCTCCATTTTATCTGCCTGCCTAAAAGCTGCGGAACCGAAGATAACGCTGCTGTGCAATCTCATCCTTATCCATGCCACTATAGTTTTTCAAAAAGTCCTTAATTAGCTCCTTCATATAACGCCCGATAGCTTCTGCAGTTTTGCTGTCTGCTCCGCCAAACTCAGGAATAATTTTTTCAATTACTCCCAGCCGCTGCAAATCCTGAGCCGTTATATTCATAATCTCACTGGCCTCCTGTGCTTTATTGGAATCCTTCCAGAGTATAGAAGCAAATCCCTCTGGAGAAAGAATGGAATAGGTAGCATTTTCCATCATCCATACCTCATTTCCCACAGCAGTAGCCAAAGCACCTCCACTGCCTCCCTCTCCAATCAAAATACACAATACTGGTACCTTAAGAGCCGACATTTCCAACAGGTTTCGGGCAATCGCTTCTCCCTGTCCCCTTTCTTCGGCCTCGATTCCACAAAAGGCACCGGAGGTATTGACAAAACTGATAATGGGACGGTTAAACTTTTCTGCCTGTTTCATCAGGCGCAGTGCCTTACGATAGCCCTCCGGCATAGGCATTCCAAAGTTACGCTCCCTGCATTCCTTTAAATCCTTCCCCTTAATATCTGCAATTACAGTAACAGGCTGCCCATCCAAAAATGCTACTCCACCTACGATGGCAGCATCATCATGAAAATACCGGTCTCCATGGGCTTCCACAAAGAAGTTAAAAATATGCTCCATATAGTCGGTAGCCGCAGGTCTTCCTACCTGTCTGACTGCTTTTACCTTTTCCCAGGCTGTTCTGGGAAGAGTAAGCCAGGAACGCTCCTTTAAGGTTTCATGCAACTGGAAGGGTACCTCCTGCGTGATTTCAAACTCTGCATATTTTCCAGCCTTACACTGATGACTCTTAATCAGCAGATAGAGGGTCTTTTTTAAATTGTCTCTCTCCACGATTCCATCCACAAAACCATGATCCAGCAAAAATTCTGCTGTCTGGAAGCCTTCTGGCAGCTCCTGTCCAATGGTTTGCTTAATCACACGGGGACCTGCAAAACCAATCAATGCTCCTGGCTCAGCCATAATTACATCACCCAGCATGGCAAAGCTGGCTGTTACTCCCCCTGTCGTAGGATCTGTTAAAATAGTGCTGTAGAGAAGTCCTGCCTCCCCATGCTTTTTGATGGCTGCCGAAGTCTTTGCCATCTGCATCAGAGAAATAATTCCCTCCTGCATCCTGGCCCCCCCTGAGCAGCAGAACAAAAAGACAGGCAATCCCAACTCTGTAGCCTTTTCAATGGCAAGGGTAATCTTTTCTCCTACTACCTTACCCATACTTCCCATCAGGAAACGGCTTTCACAGATTCCCAGTACTGCCTCCTCTCCATAAATTTTACACTGCCCTACGGTTACCGCTTCGCTTACTCCCGTTTTCTCTCTGGTTTCTGCCAGCTTTTCCTCATATCCTTCATAATCCAACGGATTATAGACCGGCATATCCTCAAACCAGGGAATAAAGCTCTTACGATCTGCTACCATACGAATACGGTTGTTGGTCTTTACCCGAAAGTAGCTGCCACATTCATAGCAAACATACTTCTTTTTAATTACCTTTTCCCTATCCACCATCTTTTTACATTTGGGACATTTGATTTCTACTACCTGCTCCATCTATCCTCTCCTACTCCTTTCACCTGATGGCAAAGGTAAGCTCTGCCTTAGCCGCCACCTTTCCATTCACTGTGGCAGTAGCCTCACCTACTCCGATGCCTCCCTTGGTTTTTATAATCTTAGTCTCTAACATCAATACATCACCAGGGACTACCATCTGTCTGAATTTCGCCTTATCAATTCCTACAAAATAGGCTGTTTTTCCCCTGTTTTCTTCCAGACCCAGCATGGCTACTGCTCCTACCTGAGCTAAAGCCTCTATAATCAATACTCCTGGCATCACAGGATTGGAAGGAAAATGCCCTGCAAAATAAGGCTCATTGTAGCTGACACATTTTTTACCCACTGCCCTGCTTCCCGGCTCCAGCTCCTCAATCGTATCAATCAGCATAAATGGCTGTCTATGGGGAATAATTTCCATAATTTCCTTTGCTGTATATATTGCCATAATGACTCCCTTCTGTACCTTTAACAGCTCGTGAAATTTTTTTAGTTAAAATTTCTTAATCAGGATGCTGGCATTATGACCGCCAAATCCCAAAGAATTACTTAAGGCATAAGGAACCTCCTCCTCATAGCTCTCTCCACAGTAATTCAAATCCATTTCTTCCTCTGCCTCTGTAAAGCCTACCGTTTGATGAATAAAACCTTCCTCTACTTCCTTTACACAGGCTACCAGCTCCACTGCTCCTGCTGCTCCTAACAGATGGCCAATCATGGACTTGGTGGAATTAATCCGGAGCTTCTTTGCCTGCTCCCCAAATGCCATCTTAATTGCACGGGTTTCAAACAGGTCGTTATAAGGAGTACTGGTACCATGTGCATTAATATAGGTAATCTCCTCTGTGGTCACACCTGCATCCTTCATCGCTGCCATCATCGCCTGAGCTGCTCCCTCTCCATCCTCTGCCGGAGAAGTAATATGGTAAGCGTCAGAGGTACATCCATAGCCTACCACCTCTGCATAGATATATGCTCCCCTCTTTTGTGCATGCTCCAGTTCCTCCAGAATCAGAATACCTGCTCCTTCTCCCATCACAAATCCATTTCTGTCCTTATCAAAGGGAATAGAACATTTCTCCGGATCCTGACTTAACGAAACGGCTGTCAATGCAGTAAAACCAGAAACACCCAAGGGCGTAATCGAGCTTTCTGCTCCTCCAGCCACCATAATATCTGCATCTCCATACTGAATGCTACGGAAGGCTTCTCCTACCGAATTGGTACCAGAAGCGCAGGCAGTCACCACATCCATATTTTTTCCTTTCAAACCAAAGGCAATACTTACATTACCTGCTGCCATATTGGAAATCATCAGGGGAACCATCAGCGGAGAAATTCTTGATGGTCCTTTGGAAATCAGCTTGTCATACTCTCTTTCCATGGCCTGCAGGCTACCGATTCCACTACCGATACAGCATCCCACCCGATAAGGATTTTCTTCCTCCATAGAGATTTTGGCATCCTTAAGTGCCTCTCCTGCTGCTGCCACTGCAAACTGACAAAACTGCTCCATTCTCCGGGCTGCCTTCTTGTCCATATGCTGCCCCGGATCAAAATCCTTTACCTGAGCTGCCAGCTTACAGCGATAATCTCCGGTATCAAAATAAGTAATTGGCCCAAAACCTGTCTTTCCGGCTCTGATGCTTGCCCAGAACTCTTCCACACTGTTTCCAATCGGTGTTACTGCACCCAGTCCTGTTATCACTACTCTCTTTTTCATCCTTTTATCTATGCTCCTTTCAAAGCCCTGACTATCGCTGCCACAGCAGGGCAGCTCCTTTGTGTCATCCTTTATTATCGTATTTCTTGTTTTTTAGTAACTGTTCAGTACCCTCACAGTTACGGTTTATATCTCTACATGGCCAGTCCGCCATCTACATGAAGTACCTGACCTGTGATATAGCCTGCCTTGTCTCCTGCCAGGAACAATACCAACTCTGCCACGTCCTGAGTAGTTCCCATCCTACCTAAAGGAACTACATTTTTCACATTTTCCTTTACTTCATCCGACAGAACCTCTGTCATCTCTGTCTCAATAAATCCAGGTGCTACTGCATTTACACAGATTCCCCGGCTGGCCAACTCTCTGGCCACACTCTTTGTCAGTCCAATCAGCCCTGCCTTGGAAGCCGCATAATTACTCTGCCCTGCGTTGCCCATCACACCACTGACCGAGCTGATATTGATAATTCTACCACTTCTTTGCTTCAGAAAGGTACGGGAAAGATGGCGAATCATATGGAAGGCTCCCTTTAAATTGGTATCCATTACCGCATCATAGTCTGCCTCTGTCATACGCATAATCAGATTATCCTTGGTAATACCGGCATTGTTTACCAGAATATCCACTCTTCCATATTTAGCCAGGATATCCTGTACCATCTGGTTACTTTCCTCAAAGCTGGCAACGTTACACTGAATGGCCTCTGCAGTACCTCCCTGTGCGGTAATAGCAGCTACTGTCTCCTCTGCCTTTTCCTTGGAACCATTATAGTTTACGATAACTGTAGCTCCATTTTTTCCCAGAGTCAAAGCAATCTCTCTGCCAATTCCTCTACCTGCACCCGTTACCAATGCCACCTTACCCTTTAACATGAAAATACCTCCATTACCTTTTCCAGATCTGCCACCTTATCCACGTTGTATACCTGCACATCCTTGCTAATCTTACGGATAAATCCATTCAGCGTCTTGCCCGGTCCAATTTCCACAAAGCAGTCCACACCATCTGCAATCATCTTCTCAATGCTTTGCCAGAACCGGACGGGGCTTGCTACCTGCTGCTCTAATAAATCCCGGATTCCATCCTTTTCTGTTACATAGTCCGCATTCACATTAGACAGGTAAGGGATTTGAGGAGCAGATACCTCTGCCTGATTTAGCTCCATACGGAGCTTTTTGCCTGCTTCCTTTAAAAGCTCAGAATGGAAGGGACCACTTACCTTCAACGGAATACAACGTTTCACTCCCTGTTCTGCCAATTTTCCAGCAGCTTCCTTTACTGCTTTTTCCTCACCGGTAATGACAATCTGACCAGGACAGTTATAATTGGCAATAGACACGATGCCCTCTGTTTCTTCACAGACAGCTTCCACTAAAGAAGCTTCTGCCCCCAATACTGCTGTCATTGCACCGCCTACCGGGTAGGCTTCCTGCATATAGATTCCCCTTTTTCGGATTACCTTAAACAAGTCCTCCAGTGTCATTACCCCACTGACTGCCAATGCTCCATATTCTCCCAGACTCAGCCCTGCAGTCACATCAGCCTGCATCCCTTTCCCGTCCAGTACCTTCCAAATGGCTGTCTCTACTGCCAGCATAGCAATCTGGGTATACTCTGTAACATTCAGCTTTTCCTCTTCTTCTGAAATCAGCTTAACCAGATCTAAGCCGGCTGCCCTTCCAGCCAGCTCAATTACCTCCTTCGCCTCCGGAAAGCTTTGATAAAAATCCATTCCCATTCCTAAATACTGTGCTCCCTGTCCGGGAAATATGAATGCAGTCTTATTCATCGATCCATACCCTTTCCTATCTTTTCTCCGTCTATGTAGCCAATGGCTAAAGCTTCAGCAGCGTCTTTCCCTGTGCTACAATTTCCTGTATAATTTCCTCACAGCTTTGTATCTGCTTTACCATCCCGGCAATCTGTCCTGCCATCAACGTTCCATTTACTACATCTCCCTCAACTACTGCCCGACGCAGAGAACCTAATGTCAGTCTCTCCAACTCCATAAAGTCGGCTCCCTCTGCTTCCAGACGCAGATACTCCTTTGTCATCTTATTCCGTAAGGAACGAACCGGATGTCCAGTAGACATCCCTGTTACCGTAGAATCAATATCCTTTGCCTTTACAAGCTGCTGCTTAAAGTTGTCATGAGCAATGGATTCTTTTGCTGCTACAAAACGTGTTCCCATCTGTACGGCTTCTGCTCCCAGCATAAAAGCTGCTGCCAACCCTCTGCCGTCTCCAATACCGCCTGCTGCAATGACCGGAATGGAAACAGCATCTGCTACCTGGGGAACCAGTGTCATGGTAGTAGCAGAACCAATATGACCGCCACTTTCTGTTCCCTCTGCTACCACCGCTGCTGCCCCGGCTCTTTCCATCAGCTTTGCCATGGCCACACTGGCAACCACCGGAATTACCTTCACTTCTGCCTTGTTCCACAGCTCCATGTATTTTGCCGGATTTCCTGCCCCTGTAGTGACTACCTTAATTCCCTCTTCCACGACAATTTGTGCTACTTCATCTGCATTGGGATTTAACAGCATAACATTGATACCAAAGGGCTTATCTGTCAGTTCCTTACATTTACGGATTTCCTCCCGTACCACTTCAGCCGGAGCCGAAGCTGCACCAATCAATCCCAAACCTCCGGCATTAGATACGGCGGCGGCCAGATGATGCTCTGCCACCCATGCCATACCGCCCTGTATAATCGGATATTCAATATTTAAAAGCTCTGTTATCCTGGTTTTCATCTTATGCGTCTACGCCTTTGTCCTTCATATAATCGATGACTGCACCTACTGTAGTCAGACCTTCCAGCTCCTCAGAAGGAATCTCTACACCATATTCCTCCTCAAATGCCATTACCAGCTCAAACAAATCCAAAGAATCTACTCCCAAATCCTCTTTAAAGCGGGTATCCTCTGTAATATCTACATTCTCCAGATTCAGCTGTTCTTCAATAATCTCTTTTACTCTCTTTAACATGGCTCTTCCCTTTCTTTCTGACATTCTTTGTCAATTCTTATTTTTATTTTGACTATCAAATAATTTGATAATCAAAGTACTGATGTGTACTATACCTTCTCTTTTCTCTTATGTCAATACCCTTTTTGCTTTGTTTATCAAATAATTGTAACAGTTCAGCCATGTTCTATGTCATCAGCGAATCATGCTTGCATGAATGAGACGATGACATAGAACATGAGCGAAATGCCAGAGAATGAGCAAAGTTAGCTGCACAGCACTGAGGATGTAATTTCGTGTACATCATAAAAAATACAGACGTAGTAGTACTGCAATGAAGCTTTTTGAGCTATACGATGAAAAGCGCAAACCATTAATATTCGGTGTACTTCATACGCAGCTTGGTTGAAACCTGAGCCTTGCTTGATTGGATAAAAAGAAAAACAGGAAAAGTCACATACAAACAAATATGTGCCTTTCCTGTTGTTGTCTAAGACGATTAACACAGATATTCTTATCCGGAAGTTCTCTCAATATCGACTACACTCTCAATCATTCGTATCTTATCAATGATACGGTTTAGTTCCTCCCTGCTTCTTACCTCAAAGGAAGTCCACAGTGTAACCACTCCCTGCTTACTTGTTCTGGTATTCAAAGAAAGAATATCAATATTCTTCTCCGTCAATGCTTTAGTTATATCTGCCAAAAGTCCATTCCTGTTATTGGCAAAAATCTTAATTTCTGCAAAAAATTTTTCTCCAGTAATCTCCTCTGGTGACTGTTCCCACTCTGCATCAATCATTCGTCCTCTTTCTATTTCAGGCAGATTCATAATGTTGATACAGTCTGTTCGATGAATAGAGATTCCTCTCCCTCGTGTGACAAAACCAATAATCTCGTCTCCAGGTACCGGACTGCAGCATCGGGAAAAACGGACTGCTACATCATGGATTCCTCTTACCACTATACCGCCTCTGGCTCTGCCTCTCTCCGGTTTACTGAAAAGATTTCCTCCTATGGAAGCTAATATCTCTTCATTTGTGGCAACCTTTCTATTCACCTTCTCATGCAGCTCCAGCATGCGATTGATAATCTGGCCTTCCTTCAGACCTCCATGACCCACTGCTGCATAAACAGAGTCCCAATCCTTAAATCCATACTTTTTCATAATGGCATTCATATATTCAGTCTTCATAATTTCCTGAATATTGATGGACTTTGCTTTGCAATAAGCCTGAAGCAATTCCTTTCCCTTTGTAATATTGTCTTCCTTCAGTTCATTTTTAAACCATTGGTTAATCTTATTTTTGGCATGGGTACTCTTTACTACATTCAGCCAATCCATACTGGGACCCTTGGCATTCTGGGAGGTAAGGATTTCTACCCGATCTCCATTCTTAATCTCATAGTCGATAGTTACCAGTCTTCCATTTACTCTGGCACCTATCATCTTATTTCCCACTGCACTATGAATGCTATAAGCAAAGTCTATAGGGGTAGAACCTGCCAGCAGATTTTTTACGTCTCCGGTAGGAGTAAAACAGTATACACTGTCTGAAAACAAATCTAAATCATTCTTTAGTAAATTCATAAATTCCTTGTTGTCAGACATATCCCGTTGCCATTCCAGAATCTGTCGCAGCCAGGCCAGCTTTTCTTCTTCCTTTCCCTCTACCTTCTTTCCACCAGATCCCTCCTTGTACTTCCAGTGAGCAGCAATTCCATACTCTGCTGCCTTGTGCATTTCATGAGTACGAATCTGTATCTCAAAAGGCTGACCATTACTGCCAATCAGGGTAGTATGCAGGGACTGATACATATTGTTCTTAGGCATGGCTATATAATCCTTAAATCGCCCTGGAATAGGTTTATACATTTCATGGATTACTCCTACGGCAGCATAACAGTCCTTTAAATTATTCACAATAATACGTACTGCAAAAAGATCATAAATCTGGTCAATAGTCTTATCCTGATTCTTCATCTTTTTATAGATACTGAAAAAATGCTTTACTCTGCCATCCACCTGTGCTTCGATTCCTGCATTTCGGATATGGGTACTAACCTCACTTACGATATTTTGAATATATTTTTCTCTTTCACTTTTACGAACGGCAATCTTGTCTACCAGATCGTAATACACCTCCGGCTCCAAATATTTTAAAGATAAGTCATCCAACTCTACCTTAATCTTGGAAATTCCCAGTCGATGGGCAATGGGAGAATAAATATCCAATGTCTCTCTGGCAATCCTCTGCTGCTTTTCTGGCGGCATATGTTTTAAGGTACGCATATTATGCAGTCGGTCTGCCAGCTTAATCAGAATCACTCGGATATCCTTAGCCATGGCCAGAAACATTTTTCGCAGGTTCTCTGCCTGAATCTCCAACTTATCTGTGGCCTTCTTCTCCACATTTCCAGCCATCTGCAGCTGCTGCAGTTTAGTTACACCATCTACCAATAATGCTACATCAGCTCCAAACTCCCGGGCAATCTCCTCCTCGGTCATAATGGTATCCTCTACCACATCATGCAGCAAACCGGCAGCTATCGTCTCCTTATCCATCTCTAAATCTGCCAGAATAATCCCTACACAAAGAGGATGGATAATATATGGCTCTCCTGACTTCCTTACCTGCTCCCTATGGGCTTCTTCCGAAGTCTGATAAGCCTTTTCAATCAAAGAAATATCGTCAGACGGATGATACCTTTTCACCCGGTTAACCAAATCCTGGTAAAGCTGTTCAGGACTTTGGTATTCCTCAATAGCCTGAATCATCCCGTCATCAAAAATCATTTCATTTTTTTCACTTGTTACCACTTTTTTTTCTTCTGCCATATACATTCACCGACCATATCACTCATTCATCCCAAAAGATTCTTTTCACTATTTTCCTTCATAACATATTGCTGATTCCAGTCTGTATCCTGTCAGTTTTTCTCTTCCCTTTAAGCCTGCCAGTTCCATCAGTACTACAATACCTGCTACCTGACCTCCCAAACCTTCTATCAGCTTTATCATTGCCTCTGTAGTGCCTCCGGTAGCAATCAAATCGTCCACAATCAGTACTCTTTGTCCGGGTGTAATAGAATCCTTATGCATCTCAATTACTGCTGTTCCATACTCCAGCTCATACTCCTTGGATACGGTTTCACAGGGCAGCTTTCCCTTCTTACGGATCAAAACAAAGGGCTTTTTTAAATTATATGCAATCGGCATACCAAAGATAAAGCCTCTGGACTCCGGACCAACGATTACATCAAATGCCAAATCCCTTATCTTATCCTGCATAGTGTCTACTGCCAGCTGCAATCCCTCAGCATCCTGCAGTACACTGGTCACATCCCTGAATATAATCCCTTCTTCCGGAAAATCAGGGATACTTCTTACATAGTCTTCCAATCTTTTCATCTTATTATCTCCCATCCTTTGCATTCGTAAACCGGTAGCTGCCTGTTATTTTCAGAATCTTTTGCCCACAAAGCAGCTATTCCTACTGGTACACCAAATATTCATTCACTGACGTTTGACTGGTCTGTACTTTCTCTGGCACAGTTCAAAAAGCCTCAGTGCAGCATCACTACTTCTGTGTTTTTTGATCTGCACCCGGAAAACCACACCCCAGCCAAGGAATCAGTGATTCATTGTTGGATGTACTTAGTGCAGAAATCCTTGAGGTAAGAGGCTTCCTTGAGTCGGTTAAAGTTATTATATTCTTAATTATTTATTAAGTCAATCTACTCTCTCTCAAATTCTCTCCCTGAAAACAAAACCAGTTACTTTTCACATCCGTTACCATTTACAGGTCAGCTGGCTGACCTGTGACACAAAGAAGCAGTAAACAGTAGCACAAAACGATGGATACATTTCTGCATCCACCGTTTCGTTATCCAGTCTGGCTTATTTATATTCCTTCATAAACATCGTCAGCATCTTCGCGCATTCTGCTCTGGTTGCATCTCCCTTAGGATCCAGACGGTAGCTCTTGTTGTCATCATTGGGCTTACCGGAAATCATTCCAGTATCCACTGCCCATTGCATATAGCCTACTGCCCAGTTGCTCACCTCTTTCTTATCGGTAAAGGAATCTAAGGAAGCTGCCCCGCTGGTATCATACTTCATTAATTTTGCATATTCACACAGCATCTTGGCAATCTGCTCTCTGGTAATATTGACTTCTACACCATAGGTTCCATCGGTGA
>JAFXJR010000094.1 GCA_017532145.1 Lachnospiraceae bacterium
ATCAGAGGGCGGAAAGCTTCTGGTAGATTCTTTTTTTATCGGAATCTGTCAGATACAGGAGGACTATGGTAGTCAGTATGTACAAATTCAGTAACCAAAAGCAGAAGGAGGAAGACATGAAAGGAATGGAGCAGGAAAAAAAGTTTCCCTGGAATCTTCAGTTGTTTGCTGAGGAGGAAGATGGTGACGAGGGAGAAGTCAAAGAGAACCCTTCGGAGGGAGAAGCTGGCGAAGGTGAAGAAGAGGAAAAGAAGTACTCAGAAAGTGAGCTGGAGGATGCTATCAAAAAGCGGTTAGCCAAAGAAAAAAGGAAATGGCAGCGTGGCCAACAGAAGACACCAAACAAAGCGGACAGCGAAGAAAAGTCGGGGACAGAGGAGGGAGAATCTGAGGAAGCAAAGGCCAGGAGGAAAGCGGAGGCAAAAGCGGTCAGCCTGGAGGTAAAGGTAGCTTGCTATGAAGCGGGAGTGGCCAAAGAGGCAGTGGAGGATGTGGCTGCTTTGGCCAGAGCTTATATGGATAGCAGAAGAAATCACCACCCTAAAAGAGGAGCAGATAGAAGCCCGACGGAAGAAAAAGCTGGCAGACAGTTATGAACAGCGGTTGAAGGATATGGATAGTTTGTGTTGCAAGATATGAACGGTCATCTGTGCTAAGAGTTATAGTGGTTGCTTTCTTTCCCATAAAATAATGCTCCTTTACATCTGCATTATACTACATGGCAAGAATATAGTTCACTTATTTAAAGCCACTTATAGTAGTAGAAACTATGAAGTGTGGAGAATATTGGAGGCATCAATGTTTTTGCTAAAGTATTTAGAAGTAAGGAACTGGAAGTTATAGTTTTAACAGAAGAACAGATGATAAACTCTTTAGTAAATGAAGACTTTGCAGTGTTATATAAGATACATTGGAATTTGCAATATATTTTCAATTATTTAGTTTGCAATATTGATAAACTATGTTATCAGAATCAAGATAGGGAAAATGAGACGTTTATTCTTGAGGATGATACAAAAGAACGATTTCGTAAAAGAGTTTTGCAGTGGTTGTTGAACTATTTTTAAGAAAAAAAGTATTGGCAATGTAGTTTATCAAAAAGAACCCAGTATATAGAAGATATAGTTAATTGTGGTCAGAATAAAATTTCCAAGTCCCAAAAGATTTGGAGGCTTTCTTCTGCCCATTTTTAGCGGAAAGTAATTTCCGAAATAAGAAATGCCTCAGCGTATCCCCACTACGTTTGTATTCTTTGCCTCAGCTAAGGCATTCGTGATTAATTATTCGATGTACTCGTACCATGAAAATTAGGCAAGTACTATATATTTTTTGGAGAAAGTATGGTAAAATGTCTTAAATCATTATCGAAAATACTTTGTTTGATACTAAGCACTCCAGAATACTGCCTGAAATTTCTGATGATGTTAAGGCAGGAATTCTGAATATTGCCTGTCAGTGTCCGGCTGAATTAGGCTATTCACCAAAATTATAGACCTTTTTAACTATGATACATCCATGAAAATCGCCTATGGCAATGGGATTTTTGCCCATTACAGCTACATTTTCTTACGGTCAGCACAGCAAGTGTGCAGACTTGCTGAATCATTAATCAGAACCAGAACGTAAGGTCAGTAGGTATTCCTTTTAGAGTATGTATAGAATAGCAAGAAAGCATTAGTCTATTTTTTACAGGCTTTTTCATAAAGAGATATTTCTAAATGTCCTATGCTACAGGTACAAGGAACAAGAAATGATATACTTAGAAAGGAGAAAACACGATGAAACACATATTTGTCGATTTGGAGATGCATCCAATTTCAAGAGAATATCAAGAGGAACGTAAAGTATGTCCTGGTGAGATTATCGAATTTGGTGCGGTAATGTTAGATGAAGAACTTAAGGAGATTGCATCGTTTAAAGAATATGTAAGACCGGAATATGTTAAAGAAGTACATAAAAAGATAGAGATTCTTACCGGTATTCCTCAAGGCAGATTATCAGGTGCATCAAGATTTAATGATGTGTTTTCTCAATTTGTTTTATGGTGTAAATCTCGTGGTGATGAATTTACTATCTATGCATGGAGTGGAAGTGACTTAGAACAAATTACAAGAGAAATGAGTCTTAAAAATACATATAGAAGCGTTGAGGTTGAAGCGGTTTTAAATAATTGGGTAGACTTCCAGAAGGATTATTGTGAACTGGTAAAGGCAGACAAACTCATTTCGTTAGAAAAGGCATTAAATTCAATCGGGCAATATTTTATGGGGGATATGCACGACGCTTTGTGTGATGCAAGAAATACAGCTGAATTATTTATTATTACAAGAAATCAAGACGAATTTTTTGAATTATTGTCTACCGTTAAGAATTTAACTAATGATGAAGAAAAGACAAGTGGATGTACCTTGGGTGATTTGATTAACTTTGATTCTATCTGCTTAGTATAGGTAATTATCATATGGAAATAAAAAAAATACGTCTTGGAAATCTTCTGCTCCCATCTAACGTCCTGATGGCTCCTCTGGTTGGATATACCTGCTATCCATTCCGGATGCTGGCGTATGAGATGGGAGCAGGACTATGTTTTACGGAAATGGTAAGTGCCAATGCTTTAAAATATCAGGATCAGGCTACAAAGCGTCTCTTGCTTACTACAAAGCAGGAGACCATTAAAGCAGTACAGCTGCTGGGCGGGATTCCGACCATTATGGAGAAGATGGCCTGCAGTGAATTATTGAAGGACTTTGATGTTATAGATATTAATATGGGCTGTCCGGTTCCTAATGTATTCAAAAGTGGTGAAGGAAGTGCATTGATGCTGGATCAGCCTAGAGCCTCGGCAATTATCCGGGCATGCAAGAAAAGTGGGAAAGCTGTTACGGTTAAATGTCGAACGGGTATCCGTGAAGATAAGATGTTTACCGCAGAATTTGCCCGTATGTGTGAGGATGCTGGAGCGGATATGATTACCATTCATGGTCGTTCCCGCAGTATGATGTATGAGGGCAGACCCTATTATGAGGAGATTGAGCAGGCAAAAACAGCAGTTTCTATTCCAGTGATTGCCAATGGAGGGATTTTCTCCATAGAGGATGCAACACAGATTATGGAGCAGACAGGAGCAGATGGGATTATGCTTGCCCGGTATGCTTTGGAAAATCCCTTTATTTTCAGTACACTGACCAGAAAAAAGTGTGAAAAAACATTGCTGCAGGTTGTATTGGAACAGATAGATTTGGTTTCCGGGTATTATGATGAAACCTTTAGTCTTGCCTATATTCGGAAGTTGGCAGCCTATGGAATGAAAAAACGTAAGGGAACAAAGCAATATAAGGAGCGTCTGTACAGAAGTGGCAGCCTTGAGGAAGTAAAAGAGGTGGTAAAACTGATTTTTGCCTGAGAGAAGCGGGAAGTTAAGCTGTCAGATAGGCTGTAAATCAAGTAACAAGTAAAAAAAGGAGTTACTTTTCACGCCACGCACTCCGTTGTGGGATGTGGAGACAATGCGTAAATTCAGCCAATGTTTATAGGCAGACGATGCCCGTTGCCGTTTACTGGTTAATTGGATGATGGGTGAATGGTGACAGAAAGGACATTAGATGAAAAAAGGATTTCATATACAGGATGGAATACTTATTTCCTATACAGAAAGAGAAGATGTTGTGGTAGTTCCCCATGGGGTTCATTCCATTGGGGAAGAAGCATTTAAAGCTTGTATTTCTCTAAAAAAAGTAGTGTTGCCTTGGGGATTGCATCGTATTATGGCAAGAGCATTTAAAGGCTGTCGAAAGCTGGAGGAAGTGGAGATTCCGGCAGGAGTATGTGAAATTGGTGACTATGCGTTTCATCGCTGCCATTCCCTGAAAAAAATTATTCTGCCGCCATCAGTAGAGGAATTGGGAAACTGCGTCTTTCTTTACTGTGATAGTTTGGAGGAGGTGAGGCTTCCTGGTGTTCGTCGGCTGGGGAAGCAGGTCTTTGTCAATGATGTACAGCTGAAAAAGCTGGAGATATCCAGACAGCTTCAGGAGGATTGTATCTGTGATGTATTTACAGGCTGTGGAAATTTGAGGGAGATTTCTTTTCCAGATGGAGAATGCTGTGTGATTCCTAATGCAGTAGAGGCAGTAGCTGGAAATCTGCCTGTTCCCGGTTTGGTTCGAACGATTGCTGTGGATATTTTGCGGATGATGGAGCTGGATGGCAGATGTTTAGTTAAATTTTTAACGAATCTAAAGCATGTGGAGATTTTAGAGGGAATTGAGAAAATTGGAAAAAGCTGTTTTTTTGATAAAAGAGGAATTGTTTCGGTAAAGCTTCCAAAGTCTTTAAAGGACATTGAAAGTCGTGCCTTCCGAAACTGTATTGGTCTGGAAACCGTAATTTTTCAAGGGGAGCAGGTAAAGCTTCATCAGAATGCCTTTAAAAACTGTTCTGCACTAAAGCAGGTTCAGACTCAGGATGGCAGATGGTATAGGCTGGAAGGGATTACCGGACTGCACGAATCCGGGATACCGGATTTGGTTCAAGCAATTTACAAACAGGTATTGGGAAATTTTAGAATCAGTGGAACCATTCTGTTAAACTATCTTGGGGAGGAATCCAGAGTAGTTGTACCGGAAGGAATTACGATAATTGCAGAGGAAGCCTTTGCAGGAAATGAAGCTATTGACAGAGTGATTTTACCAGAAAGTCTACAGGAAATCGGAGCCGAAGCTTTTAAAGACTGTTTACTTTTACAAACTATTCCCCTTCCTCAAGGAATCAGGCGGATTGGGAAGGGCGCCTTTGAAAACTGTGTAAAATTGATTCGTGCTATTTTACCGCAAAAGCTGGTGAATATAGAAGCAGGAGTATTTAAGAATTGTCGGGTATTAAAAGAAGTCAGCCTGGGAGAAGGGGTAGAAGCAATAGGAGAGCAGGCCTTCTATGGCTGTCATTCCTTGAAAGAAATTGTATTTCCACACTCTCTTAAAGTAATAAAAGAAATGGCATTTTACCGATGTAGTGGGTTGAAGGAGGTTCGATTGCCGGAGCAGTTAGTTCAGGCAGATAGCCTGGCTTTTGCACAGAGCGGGGTAAGAAAAGCCTATGTTTTTGGCAGTGGCAGAGGCTATGGGAAGGGGATATTTTCTCAATGCAGCAGGCTGAAAACGTTGGTTTTAGGAGACAACGTCCGCCATATTCCAGATAAGTTTGCTTATCATTGTATGTCTTTGAAGCAGGTGATTTTCCCTCCATTTTTGGAGTCAGTAGGAAGAAATGTATGGGAAAAAACCTTGTTTTTAGAGGACTTGTTGTTACAGGGTCAGGAAGAACAGCAGGAAATTCTCTGGGATGGACGAAATCTGGAGGGAGAGGTGAAGCTTGCTGAGACTGTACGAATCCTGGCAGGTGGAGCCTTTTATGGAAATACAAAGCTGACCTGCGTACATATTCCAGAGAGTGTTGAATGGATTGGAGCTGCTGCATTCAAAGGTTGTAGACGGCTGCGTCGGGTATACTGGCCAAAGCGGATAAAAGAGCTTCAGACAGAGGTTTTTTCCGGATGTGGTGAGCTGGAGGAGGTAGAAACTGCGGCAAAATGGAAGACAATTGGAGAGAGAGCCTTCTATGGCTGTAAAAAGCTGCAACGAATCTGTTGGGAACAGGTTTTGTTTCTGGCAAAAGAAGCCTTCTGTGGCTGCAAAAGTCTGGAACGAAATCCGGTGAGGAAGGAACTCTGGATAGGAGACCGAGCATTAGAGGATACCCTGTTTTTGGAGGATAGAACAGATGGATTGGTAATCGTGGGCAGTGTGATTGTGGCTGCAGAGTACTGCAGTGGAGAAACGTATCTGCCTGAAGGTATAACAGGCATTGCTCCTTTCGCTTTTTCCAGAAACTGTCAGGTGACAAGGGTAGTGCTTCCGGAAAGTCTTTCTCAGATTGGACAGGGTGCATTCTGGGGCTGTAGCCAGCTGAAAGAAGTACAGTTTCCGAAAAGATGCTGCCGAATAGAGGATCGAGCCTTTGAAAAATGTACTTCCCTGAAGACTATTCAGGTAAAAGCAGAGTATATAGGTGCGGCTGCCTTTGCTTATTGTATAGCTTTGAATAGCGTTCAACTCAGGGGAATTAAAGTATTGGAAGAACGGATGTTTGAAGGATGCAGAGGACTACAAACATTGGTTTGTCAGGGTGTGGAGGAGATTAGAGCCTGGTGTTTTTGTGGTTGTCAAAATCTGGAAAGCTTTGATTTTCGTGATGTACATTCTATAGAAAAATATGCTTTTGAAGGCTGTAACAGTCTGAAGCAAGTAAAATTTCAGGAGAACTGCTGTTGTATGCCTCATGCCTTTGAGGATTGTGGAAGGTTGATGGAAGTTGTTCTGAGCGGAGGGAGGGTACGTCTTTCTCTTAGAGAATACGCTTTTTCCGGTTGTACCGCCTTGCAAAAGGTGTGTGTTCAAGAAGAAGAATGGGAATGGAGTACTTATCAGGATATTCTTTCAGAGGATCTGCCGGAAATAGTCCGTATAATTTTTGCCAGTGCAGTCAGCTGTTTTAATATAGAGCAGGAAGAAATTCTCCGGGGATACCGGGGAACAGGAAAATTTTTAAAGATACCTCTGGGAATACGACGGATAGAGGCAGAGGTATTTCGGAATGTTTTAATGTTAGAGGAAGTGGAAATACCGAAAAGTGTGGAGTACATCGGTGCAAGAGCCTTTCATGGAACAGCCTGGATAGAGCGACAGCGACAGGCTTCTCCTATGGTGGTAGTCAACCATATGCTGTTGGATGGCTCCGGCTGTACCGGTGAGATGGTAGTGGGAAAAGAGATTAGCATGGTTTGTGGATGGGCCTTTGCTAACGGTATGGATATAGAGAAAATCCGTTTTCTATCGGATAGAGTCAAAGTAGAAGAATATGCTTTCCGAAATTGTATCTATCTGAAAGAGCTGATATTAGCAGATGGTACTTTGATTAAATTCACCGGAATCAGAGATCGGAAAAGAGAGCTTCCGCCTATAGCAAAACAGGCTGTTATGGACTCTCTCCACTGTTTTAAAACGGATGAGAATGATGTGCTGATAGAGTGTACCGGAAATATTGCCCAACTTCAGATTGCAGAGGGAATTACCGCTATTGGGGACAACGTTTTTCAGGATGGAAATCTGCTGACAGAGGTTACGTTGCCTCTGTCCGTGAAAACAATTGGAAAACGAGCGTTTGCAGGCTGTAAATGGCTGAAAGCAGTCCATCAGGCACAAGGAGTAGAGCTGATTGGAGATATGGCGTTCTCTGGTTGCAGCAGGTTAGAGAGAGTAGAATTGTCAGAACGTTTGCAGGGCATAGGGATGAAAACCTTTGAAAATTGTACTTCTTTGGAGGAAATCCTTATACCGGAAGGGATGGAGGAGATACCGGAGAAAGCCTTTTATCGTTGCCACAGCTTACAACAGGTACAGATTCCTTCTACAGTAAAACATATAGGAAAGGAAGCGTTTGCTTTCTGTGGTAAGCTGAATGGAAAACAGAAATAGAGAGGTGTGGCTATGCGTTATCGAAAATTAGGCTGTACCGGACTTAGGGTATCAGAAACCAGCTTTGGTACGATTCCGATTCTACAGGGCAATGCACCTGTTTTACCGGATTATTATAATCTGGACGATGATACCGCTTTGGCTGTCATGGAGTATGCTTTCCAGCTGGGCTGTAATCTGTATGATACGGCTATCGTGCCAGAATATGGAGATGCTGAACTAAAGCTTGGGAAGTTTGCAGCTCATATAGGAAGGGAGAAAATCATTATTTCTGATAAGGCTCGTTTCTTTGATGGGAATGCCATGTATCAGGCGGTTTTGGAATCCTGCAAAAATCTGGGTACCTGGGCAGACTTGTATTTTGTACATCAGGCAGATGCAGAGCATGAGGATGAGATATTTCAGAAAGGTGGTGCTTTGGACGCACTGACAGAACTAAAGCAGGAAGGAAAAATAGGCTTTGTTGGAGTAGCCTCTCATTATTACGATATTTTGCTTCGGGGAGCAAGGGATGCTCGTGTAGATGTGCTTCAGGGAAGCGGTAACCTTTTGGAGCGGGGGATGCTGGAACGGATACAAGCAGAGCCTGTTTTTCGGGAAAAAGGGATTTTGATTAATAAAGTATATGCAGCAGGTATTTTACCTGCATTTTTCCCTACCAGCACGTTGATTCAGGCTGTGCTGTCCTATCCTGTTTCCAGTGCCTTGATTGGTGTAGGAACGATAGACCAGGCTCAGACAGCGTTTGCATGGAAGCCAAAAGGGGAAAGGGATGGGCTTATCTCCTTTGAAGAAGTATTATCCATTCTGGAAAAAGAGTTTGATCCCATCCCCTGCCATCGTTGCCAAAAGTGTAATTGTGCCTATGGGACAGAGATTCATACTCTATTCAGGCAGTATCAGTACTATTTTCTGGGAAAGGATAGTTGGGCATTGCACAAGCTGAGTATGGGAATTGAACAGAGTGCCAGATGGTGCAGAACATGCACAGATATGTCTTGTCTGACTATGTGTCCGATGAAGATACGGATTCCGGATGAGATAGAAAGGGTGTGGAGGTTGGTGCAGAATAGGGAGTCATTTGTGAGAAGGGGAAGATGAATATAAGTTTTAGACATACGTTAAAACTGATGTCACCTTTACTTGGTCCCTTTTAGCTGTTTCTGTTTTTTTGACCCCAACATCTCTTGATACAAGAAAGAAGCCTTTTCAACAAAATACCATAAAGATTAAACAAACCAAATCCTCCCAGAAATCCAGTAATCAGTCTTCGGGGATTGGTAGAGGCTTTTATCCCTATTTCCTGTATGCCCCAGTCTATTCCCATAATAAAAAGGCAGAGAATAGATAGGGAAAGCGGAATATTCCGAAAGAAATTGAGAAGAATGGCAGTCAGCTGTCCCAGACATACGCCAGTACAGCGGGCGCATACAGGAAATTGATGTCCCTGATAAAAGAAACTTCTTTCCGGCAGCTGGTGACATCCGCTGTAATTACCGATTTCGTAAACGAGATTTACCAACGATTTCCGCAATTTTGACATACATGGATAATCCTTGTCGTAGTAGTGGTTTTTGACCTGCCTTTGCCCATTCCACATAAGCCACACAGAATACCGGGAATATTAAATAGGAAAAATCCAATACATGATTTCATCCATCCAAATCCTTTTGTTTTTTCTTCAGTGACTGTTTCTGATACAGTCTGACTGGTAATATTTTCACTGTGACATTTAGGACATTTCATTTTTATTTTCCTCTTTCTTTTGGATATTTATCAAAAGCATACTTTTTCTTTTAGAAGTTGTCAATACAAATTTGGTGTAGGTGTGAAAAGCAACATTTTTACATATTAACAGTGAGGGTACTGAACAGTTACTAGAATTTTAGCAAATCCTATGATAAAATCAATTTGTAAAATTTTTGTCTTGCTGTACTGACCGTATGAAAATGTAGTGGTAATGAGCAAAAACCCCATCACCATAGGCGATTTTCATGGATTTTTGTATCGTAACGGTGAAGGTACTGAACAGTGACGAAGAATTATATTTTGGCAATAAACGGGATAAGGAGAAGAAGCAATGGGATTTTTAGATTTGTTTAAAGCTCCTGATATCAATCAGGGAATCAGGGAATATAGGGAGACGCAGAATGCTGTTTTATTAGATGTGCGTACTCCTCAGGAGTATCAGGAGGGATACATTCCTAACAGTAAGAATATTCCTTTACAGTTATTGGAGAACATCAGTACGATAGCGGAAGATAAGAATACGCCTTTGTTCATCTATTGCCATAGCGGTGTCAGAAGTCAACAGGCTGTAGCCGTGTTGCAGCATATGGGATATACAAAGGTGAAAGATATAGGTGTTATTATTGACTATTCAGGAAAGGTGGAAAAGAGATGAAGATTGTAATTGTAGGTGGAGTAGCTGGTGGAGCAACTGCAGCAGCCAGAATCCGTCGATTGGATGAGCAGGCAGAAATCGTGGTATTTGAGCGTTCTGGATACGTTTCCTATGCCAATTGTGGTCTGCCCTATTATATAGGTGATGTAATTACAGATAAGGAAGAATTAACCCTTCAGACACCGGAAAGCTTCTTTTCACGCTTTAGAGTTCAGATGAGAGTACATCATGAAGTAATGGCCATTTATCCTGACCGTAAAACCGTCTCCGTTAAGAATCTGAATACAGGAGAAAGCTTTGAGGAAAGCTATGATAAATTGCTTCTTTCTCCCGGTGCAAAGCCCGCCTGGCTTGATTTGCCTGGTATGGATTGTGATAAAC
>JAFXJR010000095.1 GCA_017532145.1 Lachnospiraceae bacterium
ATGTCCCGATGTTGATTTGTATATTATGCACATATCAATATCCTAAAATGGGCTTTTGACACCCGAATCCTTATAGGAAAGTTCTTCCAAAAGATAAAAAAACATTCCGTGAGGATGCACACGCCGAAGCAGAGGAAGATGTCGCTTTGCGACGCTTCGGCGGCGTGGAATACGCGTTTACGCGTATTCTTTCTTGTCAGTTACCTTTTAGAAGGTAAGTCCGGCACTTTTTCTGGCCGTTTCCAATACATCCACCACCTGAAGGGAAACCTCCAGACGATGGTAGCATTCTTCATAATTCTTTTCTGAAAGCAGCTTCTCCAAGGCCTCGAATTCGTAATACCAGGGATTTTCAGGTGCTTTAAAGGTAATCTCCTCTTCCCCTCGGCGTACAATTTTTACCTGCTGTACATTACTGGCTGCCGGTGTTACCTTGATATACCCTTTTTCCCCTAGAATCTGCATACTGTTCTCACAGAAGGTATCCTTGGCAGCAACACACTGACAGGTAAAATCAGGATACCTCATGGTAAGAATGCCGTTGGTATCAATACCGTTGTCAAACAAGGTGGCCTCATAGGTAACAGAAGAGGGTTTGCCAAACAACCCTACAAGAAAATATACATTATACATATTAAGATCCATTAATGCACCGCCGGCAAAGGCAGGATTGAATACATTGGGCACCTCACCTCTTAAAAGTGCATCGTAGCGGCTGGAATATTGACAGAAAACACCCTGAGCCATTTTAGGTTTACCGATAGCAGACAGCTTTTCACGGATGATTTTATAGTTAGGATGGAACATGGGAAGAATGGCTTCAAAGAGAAAAAGCTTATGATTCTTTGCCAGGAAAATAAGCTCCCGCAGCTGTGCCCCGGTAACCGTAAAGGGCTTTTCGCAAAGTACACTCTTTTTCGCCAGCAGGGCTGCCTTGCTTTGCTCATAATGAAGTGAATTGGGCGAAGCTATATAAATCAGGTCAAGACTTTTGTCCGCCAGCATGGTTTCATAATTGGTATAAAGCTTAGGAATCTGAAATTTATCAGCCAGCTTGCGGCCATTCTGGGGAGAGCGTGAGTAGATGGCTTCGCAGCTGATATTTTCAATGGCTGCCACATTTTCTAAAATAGTATCCATAATAAAACTGGTACCGACTGCTCCGATTCTAATCATAATATCCTCCTTGTTTTTATCATTCACAGGAAGTGTGAATGATAAGTAATCATACTTAAATCTGGTCAAACATCTGCCTGGAATACTCGCTGGGAGCCATATGGTATTTTTGGGTAAAGGCTCTGGAAAAATAGTGGATGGAATTAAAGCCCAGCATTAGGGCGATTTCACTGATCGTATACTGCTTTTCACGAATCAGCTGACAGCTTTTTTCCAGCTTCAAATCTGAAATATATTTTTTAGGGGTCTGATTCAGGTGCTCCTTAAACAAAAGCTGCAGGGAGGAACGTGACAGAGAAAACTTCTGGCAGATTTCCGCAATGGTAAGAGGCTCATAAAGAGAATCGTCTATATAAGCCAGAACACCCTCCAGTAATTCATTCTGATAATGCTGTCTGGATATGGAAACAGGCTTTTCATCCTTTTGGGCAATAAATTCAGACTGTAACAGTCGTATCATAATTTCCTGCAGCAGGCAGGTCATCAGACTGTACAGATAAGGAATCTGGGAGCAGCTTTCCTGGACAAAATCCTTAATCAGAGTGTAGATCTTCCTGTCGTAGGAGAAGATTCTGTTAAGCAAAGGAAGCTCCTGTAAAGGCATATCCTCAGTGCCTGTGCTAAGCATGGAAAAAACAATGGTAACATAGGAGCAGGATTGGCCCGGCGAAATTTTTTGTGAATGGAACTGTCCGGGGCCGTAAATAATCAGCTCCTTTTCCTTTAAATGGTATTCGGTTCCCTCGATGGTGGTTTCCAGGCACCCACGGTCGATAAAGGTCAGCTCATAATACTCATGCTTTTCCCCTTTAAATTCATAGCCTGCATTTCTGACATTATAATAGTAGC
>JAFXJR010000096.1 GCA_017532145.1 Lachnospiraceae bacterium
CACCATCCAGGTAGTCCAGTACCTCCAGAGCAAAGCCCTTTCTCTCTGCCCATCTGGTATACATACGATAAAGCATAGCACACCAGTCGCAGCTTTCGGTTCCTCCTGCTCCCGCATTCAGCTTTAAAATCGCATTATTTTTATCATATTCTCCTGACAACAGAGTACGAATACGAATTTCCTCAAAGGTCTGAACAAAAGAGTCCAGCTCCCCTCTAATCTCAGGAATCAGTTCAGGATCTGCTTCCTCATATCCCATCTCTATTAAAGTCTCAATATCCTCATACTGCGTCTGCAGCCCATTCATTACGTCTGCCGTATCTTTCAGATTCTTTAACTCCTTCATCTTACGGTTGGAGCTGTCAGGATCATCCCAAAAATCAGGAGCCTCCATTTCTCTTTCCAGTTCCTCAATCCTTCTGGATTTCTCTACTAAGTTAAAGTGAATCCCTCACTTCCGTAAGAGGACTTTCATAGGCTTGTAATTCTGCCTTCATCTGGTCAAGTTCTACCACCTTACGTTCACCACACTTTCCCGAAATTTATTTAGCTCTGCCCACAGCACTGTTTATATTTTTTTCCACTTCCACAGGGACAGGGATCATTAGGGTATATCTTGGTATCCTGTCGCTTTACCGGACCTTTTTGCAGGGTATCATCCTTGTTAGTACCTGTCACCTTAGCCACCTGCTCTCTTTCCACCTTCTGCTCTACCCGAACATGGAACAGCAAACGAACCGTTTCTTCCTTGATGTTCTGTGTCATCTCATCGAACATTTCGTAGCCGCTCATCTTATATTCCACCAGAGGATTTCTCTGTCCATAAGCCTGCAGACCCACTCCCTGTCGAAGCTGATCCATATCATCAATATGATCCATCCACTTCCTGTCGATAATCTTAAGCAGAATAACCCGCTCCAGTTCTCTTATTGCCTCCGGGTTAGGGAACTCTGCCTCCTTACTCTCATACAGCTTTACTGCTTCTTCCTTCAGCTGCTGCTTTAAGCTGTTCTTTTTCGGCTTTAACACTCTATCTGCATTAAGTGGAGCGAGAGGAATCGTAGGCAACAGTAGCGTATTCAGTTCATTGAAATCCCAATCTTCAATATCACTGTCATCGCTAATACTAATATCCACTGCATTTTCTGCAATATCCGTAATCATCCTGAAGATGGCATCCCTCATGCTTTCTCCACTCAGTACCCGCCTTCTTTCTTCATAGATAATTTCTCTCTGCTCGTTCATTACCTGATCGTATTCCAACAGATTTTTACGAATACCAAAATTGTTATTCTCTATCTTTTTTTGTGCAGACTCAATGGCCTTTGTCAGGGATTTGTGATCAATTTCCTGATTTTCCGGAATACCTAGGGCATTAAACATACCAATCAGCCTTTCTGAACCGAACAAACGCATCAATTCATCCTCTAAGGAAATATAGAACTTGGATTCTCCCGGATCTCCCTGACGACCGGAACGTCCTCTCAGCTGGTTGTCAATTCGTCTGGATTCATGGCGTTCTGTACCAATAATCTTCAATCCACCGGCTTCCTTAGCCTCATCATCCAGCTTAATATCCGTACCACGACCTGCCATATTCGTAGCAATTGTCACTGCTCCATGAACTCCTGCATCCGCAACAATCTCTGCCTCCAGCTCATGGAACTTGGCATTCAACACCTTATGGGGAACTCCATTTTTGGACAGCATCTTACTCAATTCCTCTGAAGCTTCAATGGTAATCGTACCCACCAGTACAGGCTGTCCCTTGGCGTGTGCCTCTATTACTGCTTCTACAATAGCATTCAGCTTTTCTTTTCTGGTCTTATATACAGCGTCCTGGAGGTCCTGTCTCAATATAGGTCTATGGGTAGGAATCTCCACCACATCCATCCCATAAATATCACGAAACTCTTTTTCCTCTGTCATAGCAGTACCGGTCATGCCGGCCTTTTTATAAAACTTATTAAAAAAGTTCTGGAAGGTAATTGTAGCCAGAGTCTTGCTTTCCCGCTTTACCTTTACATGCTCCTTAGCCTCAATTGCCTGATGTAAACCGTCAGAGTAACGACGACCGGGCATAATACGTCCAGTAAACTCATCTACAATCAGTACCTGGTCATCCTTTACCACATAGTCCTGATCACGGAACATTAAATTATGAGCCCGCAGAGCCAGAGTAACGTTGTGCTGAATTTCCAGATTTTCCGGATCTGCCAGGTTTTCAATCTGGAAAAAGCGCTCTACCTTAGACACACCTTCTGCAGTCAGATTGACTACCTTATCCTTTTCATTGACGATAAAGTCACCACTTTCTTCCTGCTCCATTCCCATAATGGCATCCATCTTGGAAAGCTCAGGAACATCCTCTCCTCGCTTCAGCTGTCTGGCAAGAATATCACAGGCTTCGTAAAGTTTGGTAGACTTTCCGCTCTGCCCTGAAATAATCAGTGGTGTTCTGGCCTCATCAATCAGCACGGAGTCTACCTCATCAATAATAGCATAATGCAAATCACGAAGTACCAGCTGCTCCTTATAGATTACCATATTGTCCCTTAAATAATCGAAGCCCAGCTCATTATTTGTGACGTAGGTAATATCGCAGTTATACTGCTCCCTGCGTTCCTCTGGTTTCATATCGTTCAGAACCACGCCTACCTTCAGTCCTAAAAACTCATGCACCTGTCCCATCCACTCAGCATCTCGCTTAGCCAGATAGTCGTTTACAGTAACTACATGTACTCCCTTGCCTTCTAAGGCATTCAGATAAGCAGGCAGGGTGGAAACCAGTGTCTTACCTTCTCCCGTCTTCATCTCAGCAATACGCCCCTGATGCAGAATCATACCACCAATAAGCTGTACACGATAATGCTCCATATTGAGAACTCTTTTTGCAGCCTCTCTAACTGTGGCAAAGGCTTCCGGCAACAAATCATCCAGGCTCTCGCCCTCCTGAAAGCGCTTTTTATATTCCTTTGTCCGATTTCTCAGTTCTTCATCTGACAGCTGCTGCATGGAGGGTCTTAATGCCTCAATAGCGTCAATTGTACTATTAATCCGTTTCAATTCCCTCTGACTATGAGTTCCAAAAAGCTTGTCTACAATATTCATACTTAAACTCCCATACAATTTACCTTCGTGTGAACTGCCCATTAGAAAAAAACTAATGGACTTCCTGCTATTTCTACAGGCATAAACTCGGACAGTTCCTGCCCTATCAATTTCCATGACAAAAATGTATCACAAATTTCTGCTTTTGGCAACCTTAACCCACCGTCTGATTGTTAATTGGATGTCAAAAAGTTACTTTTCAGATAACACCACGCACTCTGCTACGGGGTGTGGAGAGAACATGTAAATTCAGTTCATGCATCCTCTGCCTCACCGTAGGAGACTTTATATACAGACGATAGCCGTTACCATTTACCAATCAGCTGGCTGATATGTGAATGGTAACATCAAAAAAGTAGATAGAATATAGAAAACAGAGGGAGAAAGCAAAGGTTTGCTCTCCCCTCTGTCCTACACGCTATTCCTTCTGTTTTATCTATTTCCGAATACAAACTTCTGTGCATCTGACTTTAACGTAAACGCATGAGCTGCCAACTGATGACTGGTAGCAGAAGTTTCTTCTGCTGCTGCCGAATTACTTTGAATTACACTGGATATAATTCCGATTCCTCCTAAAATTTCTTCCATGGAAGTCACCTGCATCTTAGAGTCCTGATACATCCTGCTATTTAAAGCAATTACCCTGCCGATTCCATCATGAACAGCAGCAAAAGACTGTAATGTTTGATTAGCAATATTGTTTCCTATCTCTACCTGAGTCATAGACTTTTCTATCAATGTTCTGGTATTCGTTACTGCTTCAGAAGACTGGTTCGCCAGCTTGCCAATTTCTCCTGCCACCACAGCAAAACCTTTTCCTGCTTCTCCTGCCCGTGCCGCCTCAATAGAAGCGTTGAGTGCCAGCAGATTGGTCTGAGAAGCAATTTCCTCTATCGTTGCAATAATCGTCTCAATTTCTTTGGAGGTAGATGTAATAATCTCCATCTCCTTTACCATATGCTCCATCTGCTGCCTTCCTGCTTCTGCCTGTCCACCCACATCCACGGCATGATCACTGACCTCTTTGGCATTGGCTGCACTATTTTTTGCCTGCTCCTCCAAATCCATAACCATAGCCAGTATTTCTTCTACACTGCCTGCCTGATCGGTGGAACCCTCTGCCAGAGTATGCGCTGCCTTTGCCAACTGTTCTGATGCAGTATTTACTTCTATAGACGATTCCTTGATATTAAACAGAATCTCTCCCAGCTTTCTTCTAATCTCCATAATCGATTCTAAAATAGGCCGAAAGTCTCCTCTATACTTCTCAGGAATCGGAGAATTTACATCAAAATTTCCTGCTGCCATCTGTTCCAGCATACCAATTTCATCATTCAATATCTGAATCAAATTGTCCAGAAATTCACGAACTGACTCAGCAATTTCTCCCAACTCATCCTTGGCTGTATACTCCAGCTTTGTATCCAATTTTCCTTTTTGAATCTCCTTCAAGCAACTATCAATCTGATCCAGAGGCTGTACCATACTTTTCCTTAGCTTATAAGCAGATTTCTTGCCTATAAAAATCAACACAATCTGAACGATAAACATAATAATCAATACAGCTAAAATAATGAAATCTGTATCTGTAGATGCCTGAGCAGCTGCAAAGATATTCCGCTCTACCAAAATATCCATCTTTTCACAGAATACATCATAGTACTCCTTATATTCTCCAATCAGAGCAGATTCTGCACCTGCAATATCTCCCTTTTCTTTCATTTGCTGAATATTCCGGCTGGCATCTGCATAAGAATACCAGGCTGTTTGAGCATTCGTCATAATTTCCAAATCTTCAGGACTATCCACAAATAACATGGCCAGAATCTCTCCATGTGCATCCATTTCACTTTGAATCACAGCCATATCCTGTAAATATTGTGCCACCTCGTCTTGTTCCACAGCTCCCACATATTCATACTGCTTTATCCTGTATTCAGAAGCCATCTTATTGAGTTCTTCTACCAGAACAACCGATCCAAAGCTATGGTTAGCAATATACTCATTACAGGCCTTCACCAGCCACAATCCACCACTGGCCAGCAACAGTATTGCCACCATTCCTACAATAAAGCTATTTGTTAAACGTGAAAGTCTTCCCTTAACTGTCATATCTTTTTTCATCTTACTTCTACTCCTTCCCCATTTTGGAGATTCCTTACAAGGGGCCTATTTTCAGATATTTACCATCTGCTTTGCTGCTTGCACAAATCCAAAAATCTCTACTATTCCTATTATTCCTTCTGAATATATTATATTTTTTATTAAAAATTTATTGTTTTTTCATATTTTAGCATATCCTTTTCTATAATTCAACTATATGTACCCTATATAATTTTCTTTATTCCGTTTCTCTTTGTTTTTTATTTAATACTTATATATTTTAGCAAGGATGCCGGGAACAAAAGCATTTTCTCCTTCTTGACCCTAAAGAAAAGAAATGTTATCATTTTCTCATCGACACAGACGTTGAAAAATACAAAGCCAAATTAAAGGAAGGACAGAAAAATATGGCAATCAAAAGCTTAATTATCAATCCTGGATCTACCTCTACCAAGGTAGGAGTGTTTGAAGATGAAACCCTCTTATTCGAAGAAACTCTAAGACATACTACAGAGGAAATTGCTCAGTATTCCTCTATCGTAGACCAGAAGGATTTCCGAAAGGAGATTATTCTTCACTTTATGCAGGAAAAAGACTTTGACACCAGCTCCCTGAATGTTGTTGTGGGTCGAGGCGGGCTGCTTAAGCCCATTCCCAGCGGTACCTATGCCATTACAGAAGAACTATTGGCAGATCTGGCTGCAGGCAGACAAGGACAGCATGCTTCCAATCTGGGGGGTATCCTTGCTAAAGAAATCGCTGATCCTCTGGGGATACCATCCTATATTGTCGATCCCGTTTCTGTAGATGAAATGATGCCTATTGCCCGATATTCCGGTGTACCAGAACTTCCCAGAGTCAGCCTCTTTCATGCCTTAAACCAAAAGGCTGTAGCCAGACGATATGCTGCTGAGAAAGGAGTACCTTATGATAGTCTGAATCTTATTGTTGTCCATATGGGGGGCGGTATTTCCGTAGGTGCCCATGAAAAGGGCAAGGTTATCGACGTTTTTAATGCCATTGATGGAGATGGTGCCTTTTCTCCGGAAAGAGCTGGCGGTCTTCCCTCTGGTGCTTTGATTGATATGTGCTATTCCGGAAAATATACCAGAGCAGAGGCCTACCGAAAAATTCTGGGAAATGGAGGATTCAATGCCTATCTGGGCTGCAACGATATGAGAACCATTGGACAGATGGCTGAGGAAGGAAATCAGGAAGCAGCCAATCTGCTGGCCGCTTTTATTTTACAGATTTCCAAGGATGTAGGGGCAATGGCTTGTGTCCTTAAGGGAAATATCGATCAGATTATCCTAACTGGCGGTATCGCCTACAATCCCAGTGTAGTTCCCGGTCTGAAGGAGCGTATCAGCTTCCTGGCTCCTATTACCGTATATCCGGGTGAAGACGAGCTGCTGGCACTGGCTCAGGGTGGCCTTCGTATAATGACCGGACAGGAGCGGGCTAAGGTCTATTGATTATAGGATTTTTTATCAAATATTTCCTTTAATGATTGGGTAAAAGGAGGTCTGGCAATTCCATATTCTGTGATAATGGCTGTAATCAGCTGATGATCTGTTATATCAAAAGCCGGATTATATACCTGAATGCCTTGAGGAGCCATCCTTTCTTTATACCACATCTCCGTTACCTCATGGGATGGTCTTTCTTCTACCGGAATCATTTCTCCTGTAGAAATACTTCTGTCAATGGTAGCAGTGGGTGCACAGACATAAAAAGGAATGTTATAGTGCTTTGCTACCATTGCCACCACAGAAGTTCCTATTTTATTAGCAGTATCTCCATTGGCTGCCACTCTGTCACAGCCCACTAAAACTGCATCCACCCAGCCTTTTTTCATGACCATAGCCGACATATTGTCACAAATCAAAGTAACATCCACACCGTCAGAAGCAAGCTCATAGGCTGTCAGACGGGCTCCCTGTAAAAGAGGCCGGGTCTCATCTGCAAAAACACGAAATCCATATCCTTTTTCCTGTCCCAGATAGATGGGAGCCGTAGCAGTCCCATATTCACAGGCTGCCAAATATCCTGCATTACAATGTGTCAAAATACCATTTCCCGGCTGTAACAACTCCAAACCATATTCACCGATTTTCCTGCAAACTTTAATATCTTCTTCCTGAATAGCTAACGCTTCTCTTTTCAGTCTCTCTTTAATTTCCTCTGTTGTACTGTTTTCCTCTTTTTTACATACCGCCTCCATCCTGTTTAATGCCCAGGATAAGTTGACCGCAGTAGGACGGGATGATTCCAGATACTCCTTGTACTTTGTAAATTCCTGCAAAAAAATAGAATAATCCTCTGTCTGTAGGTTTTTAGCTAGAATATAGATACCTAAAGCTGCAGTTACCCCTATGGCTGGTGCCCCGCGCACCTTTAATAAATAGATAGCGTCCCAGATTTCCTGTGCGGTCTTTAATTGGAGTATTCTTACCTGATTAGGAAGCAGGGTCTGATCTAAGATTTCTACCGCATTTCCTTCTTGATTTAAGGATACTGTCTGATGCTTTGTCCTATGTTCCATGCTGTTTGCTCCTCTTTTCTTGTAGTATAATATGGATATTCACCATCTGCCTCACTGCTAATCACCAAATATACTTCTACCCTATAGGCTTGGACTGGTACACTGGATATTCATTAACTGGTCTGTGCTTTCCATTACTGCATCAAAAAGTCTAAGCTTAGCACTGCCAGAGACAATTCTGGTTCATATCTTTGTGTCTATTATACTATATATATCGGATTTTTTTATCTATAAATTACCATAGACAGGCTGTATGCCATTTTGAATCATTATATATGGCTGACAGGTGAATGGTAATTATTTCCTACCACAGATATGAGATTTTTCATTTTTTATTTGGCATTATGTCAAAATACAGCTATAATAGAAAAGGCAGGTACAAATACTTCTATTAAAGACAGGAGGTACTTTATGTTTTTTAAACCAAGAAGGCATTGTTCCGAGATGCTTGACATCAATGAATATATTGAGCATTCTCTAGCTGGTGAAACCCCTCCCAGACCAAATATTCATCATCCTATCCACCATACGATTATCCAACAATTTGACCGTATCCTGCATAATGAAAAAACCATGTCAGATGCCGCCAGACGCATTCTGGAAATTTCCACTTCCATTAGTGCCTTTGACGTGAATATGTCCTATATCGCAGAAGAGCTAGCAGGATTTGCCAACCAATTGGCTGAATTAAGTGAATCCAATCTGGCCATTGTAGAAGAAACTACTGCTTCTATGTATGAAGTAAATCTTACCATTGATAGTACTGCCAATACTCTGGCACAGCTTGCCCAGAAATCATCTGCCCTTGCTGATAAAAATAATGAAAGTAAGAGGTTGCTGACGGAAGTTGCTGTTCTGAAAAATCATGTAGTAGAAGATACACAAGAGATGCATCATAAAATTAACCAATTGGTGAATCTGGCTGATGAAGTAGGGAAAATTGTCAATAGTGTTCAGTCTATTGCCAACCAAACCAACTTACTTGCCCTTAATGCTGCCATTGAAGCTTCCCGTGCCGGAGAGCATGGCAAAGGCTTTGCGGTAGTAGCCGATGAAGTACGTACCCTTGCCGATGATACAAAACTTAATCTGGTAGGTATGGAAAAATTTGTTTCCCAGATACAGGCAGCAGCAGAAGGGGGAAAAGACAGTATGAACCGTACCCTTTCTTCCACCAATGCCATGGATGAAAAGATTGATGGAGTGTCCAGAACGGTAAGTGAAAATATTGATACCCTAAACAGTGTAATTCTCAGTGTGGAGGATATCCATCACTCTATGCAAAATATTAAGGAAGCTGCTGACAATATTAACAGTACCATGGAGCTTTCCAGCCACAATGCAGAATCCTTAGCACATATGACGATGAAGATTCGTGACCGTTCCGATGAAAGTCTGGATTTTTCCAAAAATATTTCCACCATTGATGACAGGCTTTCCCAGACGGCTACTATTATGTATGCCGGACTCCGAAATGGAGTACATGCTATCAGCAATGAGGAGCTGTGTGAAGTCCTTTCCCGAGCGGGAAATGCCCATTTGGGATGGATGGAGAAACTGGGAAAAATGGTAAAAGATATGGAAACAAAGCCTCTCCAAATCAATTCCCGTAAGTGTGAATTTGGCCATTTTTATCATGCACTAACTGTCAGTCATCCTTCTATTGTACAGGACTGGGAAAAAATTGGTCCTATTCATTCAGAGCTTCATTCCAGTGGGGAACAGGTTATTGCTGCCATTCGTGCGAACAAAAAGAAGGAGGCTGAAAAGTATCTCTCCAAGGCTGCTTCTTTTTCCAGCCAAATTATCCAACTACTACATCAGGTAGAAGAACAGATTAACGACTTAACCAAGAAAAAGATAAATGTATTTTCATAACTGTTTCACTATATGGAAAAGGCTTCTGCAGAAAATTACTTTCTGCAAAAGCCTTTTATGATTCGACCACTTATTTATTAGCAGCTCTCTCTGCCTTAATCTTCTCTGTCAATGCAGGAAGAATCTTATTTAAATCACCTACAATACCATGATCTGCTACATCGAAGATAGGAGCAGTCTCATCCTTATTGATTGCAATAATCAAATCGGATTCCTCCATACCTGCCAGATGCTGAATTGCTCCGGAAATACCGATTGCAAAATATACATTAGGACGAACCGTCTTACCAGTCTGACCTACCTGCAAATCCTTTGATTTCCAGCCGGCATCTACTACTGCACGGGAACAGCTTACTGTTCCGCCAATTGCCTCTGCCAAATCCTCCAGCAGCTTGAAGTTTTCTTCGCTCCCAACGCCACGTCCACCGGATACGAGAATCCTTGCATCCATAATATCTATGGTATCGGTAACTGCCTTTACTACCTCAAGAATCTCTACATACTTATCATTAGGAGTAAATCCGGGATTGAATTCCTCAATTACAGCCTTTGCTCCTTCTACCTTGGGCAGCTTCTGCATAACACCAGGACGAACAGTGGCCATCTGAGGACGGAAATCAGGGCAGGCAATGGTTGCAATCGTATTTCCACCAAATGCAGGACGTGTCATCAACAGCTGGTTGTGAAGCTGCTCTTTGCCCGGCATAGGATTGATTGGATAGTCGCCAATCTCCAAAACGGTACAGTCTGCAGTCAGACCTGTGTGTACCCTTGCACATACACGAGGTGCTAAATCACGTCCGATTGCTGTAGCACCAATCAGGAAAATGTCGGGCTTATATTTTTCAATAACGGAAGAAAGTGCATGGCAGTAGGGCTCTGTTCTATATTCCTTCAACTCCGGATCCTCTACCAGAATAACCTTATCTGCTCCATAAGCTGCCAATTCATCAGCTAATCCCTTTACATCAGAACCAACTAAAACTGCTGTTACCTCTGTTCCTAACTCCTGTGCCAGTTCTTTCCCTTTGCCAATCAGCTCAAAGCCAATTCCACTCAGCTCATTATCTACCTGCTGTGCAAAGACAAATACTCCTTTATATTCTGCTATATTCATTTTACCACTCAGCTCCTTTATTCTTAAATGACGTGTTTTGCTTTCAAGTTGTCGATGATGTAATCAACAGCTTCTGTAGGATCCAGAGTTACTTTCTCCCCTGCTCCCTTTCTCACTTTATCAGAAGCCTTCGCGATCTGCGTAGGTGAACCTTTCAGACCAAGATCGGAATCCAAAGTATCTACCAGGTTCGCTCTTCCCCATACAGTAATCTCTGCATCGTATGCATCAAAGATACCGCCAGGAGTCATATAACGAGGCTCATTTAACTCAGCCAAAGCAGTAATCAGGCAGGGCATTTTCGCCTTTAATACATGATATCTGTCATCGTACTGACGCTCTACAATTACGCTGTCTCCTTCAATCTGCAGCTTCTGTGCATAAGAAATTACCGGAATATTCAGATGCTCAGAAATCTGAGGTCCAACCTGTGCGGTATCACCGTCAATCGCCTGACGACCTGTAATAATCAAATCATATTCCAGATTACGGATAGCACCTGCCAGAGTCTGAGAAGTAGCCCAGGTATCTGCACCACCAAGTACTCTGTCTGTTACCAGAATACCCTTGTCAGCACCCATAGCGATTGCTTCACGGAGTACTTCCTCTGCCTTGGGAAGACCCATAGTGATAGCTGTTACCTCCGCACCATATTCATCCTTTAATCTCAATGCTGCTTCCAGTCCGGCTTTATCATCAGGATTCATAATACTAAGCATGGCACCTCTGTCAAGTGTACCGTCAGGATTGAACTTTACTCCACCCTTTGTATCGGGTACCTGTTTAATACAAACAACGATTTTCATTGTATTTCCACTCCTTATTTTTGTTGAATTTTTCACATTTTACTTCTATGACTATTATGTTACTACTTCAGAAGCGCACCTGAGATAACCATTCTCTGTACTTCACTGGTTCCCTCATAAATCTCTGTAATCTTAGCATCACGCATCATACGCTCTACATCATACTCTCTGGTATAACCATAACCACCATGCAACTGTACTGCCTTTGTAGTCACTTCCATAGCCACTTCTGCTGCATACAGCTTAGCCTTTGCTGCTTCTACAGAATATACTTTTTGAGTTGCTTTTGCTACAGCTGCCTTATAAACCAGAAGCTGAGCCGCCTCTACCTTGGTTGCCATATCAGCCAACTGGAACTGTGTGTTCTGGAACTGTCCTATCGATCTTCCAAACTGCTTTCTTTCTTTTACATACTCAATGGTTCTTTCCAATGCACCCTCTGCCAGACCAAGTGCCTGAGCAGCAATACCAATACGTCCTCCATCCAGAGTATGCATAGCAATGGAAAATCCCTTACCCTGCTTGCCCAGCAGATTCTCTTTAGGAATTCTGCAGTCTGTAAAGATTAATTCATAAGTAGATGAACCACGGATACCCATCTTCTTTTCCTTGGTTCCAAAATCAAAGCCAGGTGTACCTTTCTCTACGATAAATGCAGAAATTTCTTTTACTTTTCTGCCTCTCTTTTCTACCATACCAGTTACTGCAAAAATAATATAAACCTCAGCCTCTTTACCATTTGTAATAAAGATTTTAGAGCCATTCAGTACCCACTCGTCTCCATCCAGAACAGCCTTTGTCTGCTGCCCCTGAGCGTCTGTACCAGCACCAGGCTCAGTCAAACCGAAAGCACCCAGTCTCTTTCCGCTGGCCAAATCCGGCAGATATTTCTTTTTCTGTTCCTCTGTACCATAGGTCAGAATAGGATCACAGCAAAGAGAGGTATGTGCAGAAATAATAACACTGGTTGTACCACATACCTTTGCCATTTCTTCTACACACATAGTATAGGTTAAAATATCACACCCCTGTCCGCCATACTCCTTAGGAACAGGAATGCCAAGGAATCCTGCCTTTGCCAGCTTTGCTACAGTTTCTGCAGGAAACTGTTCTGTTTCATCTACTTCCTGTGCCAGCGGTTTTACTTCCTTCTCAGCAAATTCCCTGAAAAGAGTTCTAGCCATCTCATGTTTTTTTGTCAACATAAAATCCATGATTTTATTTCCTCCATCTCATCTATCATTCAATCCAATTTTCTATATCATCGCAACCGTTTTCTGTCATCATCATTATACTTCTTTGGGCTTCTTTAGCTTCACTACTTAGCACTCGCTGTACTTGAAGTAAACTTTCCTGATTCCATTAAACTGTTACTTATTACCCTGGCATCAGGCTGATTCTCCCAACCTGATACCAGGGTTGACTCTTCTGCTTTTTATTTTGAATAATCGTAGAAGCCTTTGCCCGTCTTCTGTCCCAGCTGTCCACCACGAACCATCTTCTTTAACAGAGGATGAGGACGATACTTAGAATCACCTGTT
Source organism: Lachnospiraceae bacterium (assembly GCA_017532145.1). GTDB lineage: Bacteria > Bacillota > Clostridia > Lachnospirales > Lachnospiraceae > Kineothrix. The sequence continues at coordinate 13,102 of JAFXJR010000096.1, forward strand.
TCTGCCTGCAGTACTTCCATAATTGCAAGTACAATATCCAGTCCTACTAAATCACCCAAAGCCAAAGGTCCCATTGGATGGTTTGCTCCCAGCTTCATTGCACTGTCGATTCCCTCTACCGAGGCCACACCTTCAGCATAGATACCGATTGCTTCATTAATCATAGGAATTAAAATTCTGTTAACAACAAAGCCTGCTGCTTCATTTACCTGTACAGGAGTCTTACCAATTTCCTCAGAAACTGCTTTAATCTTGTCTACCACCTCATCCGGTGTGTTGAGCCCTGCAATTACCTCTACCAGCTTCATCACAGGCGCAGGGTTGAAGAAGTGCATACCGATTACTGGTCTATCCAGACCTGCACCGATTTCGGTGATGGAAAGAGATGAGGTATTGGTTGCAAAAATACAATCTTTCTTGCAGATGTCCTGCAGTTCTTTAAAGGTCTGCTTTTTAATATCCATTACTTCCAGAGCAGCCTCTACGATTAAATCACAGTCTGTACAAATCGTCTTTACACCAGTTGTAATCTTTGCAAGGATGGCATCTGCTGCTGCCTGCTCCATCTTTCCTTTTGCTACACGCTTCTCGAATCCCTTGGCAATTCTGTTTTTGCCATTTGCTGCAAATTCTTCATTAATATCGCAAAGAAATACTTCATAGCCTTCTGTCTGTGCAAAAGCCTGTGCAATACCTGCTCCCATTGTACCTGCACCAATAATACCTACTTTCATTTCGTTTCCTCCTGGTTATTCTCTTTATTTTGATTTATCATTTTAGAGCTGCCATGCCTGCGGAACGACTGCTCCAACTACCATCATTACTTATTTGTTCAGGAATTTTTCTACCTTTCTCTTTTCTAAGAAAGCAGTCATTCCTTCTTTCTGATCATAGGACTCAAAACAGTCACCAAACAGCTTTTCTTCGATAACGATTGCCTGATCCATATCTACGTCCAGACCTTCATTGATAGCCTTCTTGCAGTTACGAACAGCAATAGGTGCATTCTTTGCAATGCCTGCTGCCATCTTCTCTGCTGCGGGCATCAACTCTTCCTGTGTATAGATTGCATTGACCAAACCGATTCTGAATGCCTCGTCTGCCTTAATATTTCTTGCTGTATAAATCATCTGCTTTGCCATACCTGCACCTACCAGACGAGCCAGTCTCTGGGTTCCGCCAAAGCCGGGAGTAATACCCAATCCTACCTCAGGCTGACCAAATACTGCATTGTCAGAACAGATTCTAATATCACAGCTCATGGCAATCTCACATCCACCACCTAAAGCAAAGCCATTGATTGCTGCAATCACAGGAATTGGGAAAACCTCCAGCTTACGGAATACGTCGTTTCCTTTTTTACCAAAAGCCTCTCCCTCTGACTTGGTCAGACTGCTCATCTCACCAATATCTGCACCTGCTACAAAGGACTTTTGTCCTGCTCCTGTTAAAATCAAACATCTTACTTCTTCTAAATTTACAGCATCCAGTGTTTGATCCAGTTCCTCCAGCACAGTAGAATTTAATGCATTCAGTGCCTTTTCACGATTGATAGTGATAATACCATACTCACCCTTTTGTTCATATAAAATAAATTCCATCTCTGCAACTCCTTTTCGCTTCGCAGCTCTTATTTTCAGCCAATCTATTGACACTCCCCACAGCGAAAGCCAGGGGTTTTATAACACATTTGATAAGCAGACCCTATCCAAGTCTGCTTATCAGATAAAAAGATTTCTGTAACTGCTCAGTACCCTCACAGTTACCATCGTTGTAACTACGTTTTTCTACGGTCAGCACAGCAAGTGTGCAGACTTACTGAATAGTTACAGATTTCTTTCTTATTCTCTTGTAACGATGGTGGAGCATCCCATACCGCCACCAATGCAGAGAGTAGCCAGACCATTCTTAGCATCCTTTGCTTCCATTTCATGCAGCAGAGTAACCAGAATACGGCAACCAGAAGCACCTACCGGATGTCCAAGAGCAATCGCACCACCATTGGGATTGAGCTGCTTATCCACATCGATGCCCAAATCCTTACCTACTGCTACAGACTGAGCAGCAAAAGCCTCATTTGCCTCAATAACATCAAAGTCTTCAATCTTCATACCAGCCTTAGCCATTACCTTCTGTGTAGAAGCTACAGGACCAATACCCATTACTTCAGGTCTTACACCTGCCAATGCACCTGCTACAAAGGTTGCCATAGGTTTTACACCCAGCTCCTTTGCCTTCTCCTCACTCATCACAACCACTGCTGCTGCTCCATCGTTAATACCAGAAGCATTACCTGCTGTTACGAAACCATTAGGATTAATCGGACGAAGCTTTGCCAGACCTTCCATCGTAGAGCCTGCACGAGGACCCTCATCTACCTTAAATTCTACCATTTCTTTTTTCTTCTTTACCATAACAGGAACGATTTCCTTCTCGAATGCTCCTGCCTTCTGAGCTGCCTCTGCCTTCTGCTGGCTCTTTAATGCAAACTCATCCAGCTCTTCTCTGGTCAGTCCCCACTCCTCACAGATATTATCAGCAGTCTTAATCATATGATACTGATTGAAAGCATCCCAAAGAGCATCGTTTACCATGGTATCTACCAGAGTACCATTGTTCATTCTGTAACCAAAACGTGCGTTGGGTACTGCATAAGGAGCCATAGACATATTCTCCATACCACCTGCTACAACGATGTCAGCATCGCCTGCCATAATCATCTGTGCTGCCTGATTTACACAGTTCAAACCGGAGCCACATACTACGTTCATTGTCACTGCCGGAACCTCAATAGGAAGTCCTGCCTTGATGGATGCCTGACGCGCTACATTCTGACCCAGACCAGCCTGGATAACGCATCCCATATATACCTGATCAACTGCTTCAGGAGCAATACCTGCTCTGTTTAACGCTTCTTTAATTACTACAGCTCCCAGCTCTGCTGCCGGTACTGCACTTAAAGAACCACCCATAGTACCGATTGCTGTACGGCAGGCACCTGCTAAAACTACTTTTCTTGCCATTATTTTTCCCTCCATTTAATTACCTTTTACACTGTATATGCAATGATTGTTAATTTTTTATCATTGCTCGTTTGACCTATTATATCATAGGGTTTTTCTTTTTGCAATCACAAGAAAACAGGATTCGTAATAAATGATGAAAAAATAAGGTATTTGTATAAAATTGTCAACCGGAGTGCTACCTTTTACTACTTTTCAGATAGGCAAGCAGTGCTTCACAGCCTCGTTTTACTTCATCATAGGTCTGGTCAAAATTTCCGGTATACCAGGGATCGGCAATGTCTCCCGGTGTATCAGTAAAGTCCAGCAGACGGAACATTTTCCCCTCCGGGTCTCCCCCCAGCATCCGTCTCATATTAGACATATTTCGACTGTCCATTCCAATAAGATAATCGTAGGCTTTGTAATCGGCAGGTGTAAGCTGAACGGCATATTTGCCTTCTGTGCTAATTCCATATTGACGCAGCTTGTTTCTGGTACCATAGTGAACAGGATTGCCAATTTCTTCTGTACTGGTGGCTGCTGAAGCGATATGGAAGGTTTGAGAGTGCGGGGAAGCCTGGATGAGGTTCTTCATCACAAATTCGGCCATGGGGGAACGGCAGATGTTGCCGTGGCAAATGAAAAGTACCTTAATCATGCATTTTTACCTCTTTATAAGTGTTTATAAGTCTATTTTTTTGTATAACTTGCACAATAAAACAAGTTGTTGGTGACGTAAAACTACGTCTCTCTACATAGGTTTTTAAGCAATTGGCGTACTAAATGGGGTACCACAGCATGGATTTTTACCCCATTCGTACTGCCTGTATATGCTTTTTACCCAAATCTTCTCAAGTTTTCCTGCTTTGTCTGTCCACCGCTGAAAGCTACAATCTGTGCCATGGATTCTTCGGCTTTCTCGTAGCTGTTGTGGGTGTAAACATTCAAAGTGACGCTGGCATCGGAATGCCCCATCAGATACTGCAGG
>JAFXJR010000097.1 GCA_017532145.1 Lachnospiraceae bacterium
AAGACCACATAGAGGTGAGCGGCTATACGGTAGAACCCTCTGGTGAGCTGGTAGCAGGCACCAAAGAAGTGACCATCCGTTACACGGAAGGTGATGTGGAGAAGACTACGACACAGGCTATCACAGTAAAGAAAAAAGAAACACCAAATCCAGAAGCTGTGTTGGAGGGAATCTCCATCACCAAGGCACCGGACAAGACAGAGTATAAGGAAGGAGAGAAATTCGATTCCGCGGGAATGGAAGTAACGGCAACCTACTCTGACAAGACCACAAAGAAGGTGAGCGGCTATACGGTAGAACCCTCTGGTGAGCTGGTAGCAGGTACCAAAGAGATAACCATCCGTTACACGGAAGGTGATGTGGAGAAGACTACAACACAGGCTATCACAGTAAAGAAAAAGGAAACACCAAATCCGGAAGCTGTGCTGGAAGGAATCTCCGTCACCAAGACACCGGACAAGACAGAGTATAAGGAAGGAGAGAAATTCGATTCCGCGGGAATGGAAGTAACGGCAACCTACTCTGACAAGACCACAAAGAAGGTGAGCGGCTATACGGTAGAACTCTCCGGTGAGCTGGTAGCAGGCACCAAAGAAGTGACCATCCGTTACACAGAAGGTGATGTGGAGAAGACCACAACACAGACCATCACGGTAGCGCCGAAAAAGGATGCAGTGAAAGACAGGGAATGGACCTTTAAGGATTTGAAGATCAATGAAAAGGACTGGAAGTACAACTCTGCCAGGTATGTTTACAACAGGTATTTGATGAATGGTGTGGGAGGAAATGAACTGTTCCAGCCGGATCAGAAGCTTACAAGGGGAATGTTTGCAACCATCCTGTACCGTATGGCAAAAGAACCGAAGGTTCAATTTACGGATCTTTTCTCCGATGTTGTGGAGGGACGCTGGTACAGCAATGCCATATTATGGGTGAACGAAATGGGTATCGCTCAGGGATATGGAGATGGAAGCTTTGGCTGGGAGCTGGAGATTAGACGTGCAGAATTGGTAAAAATGCTCTATCTCTATGGTGAAAAACATGGTCTTGACATGGGTGGACGTGCGGAATTGGCATCTTTCACGGATGTGGATTCTGTAGATGCTTGGGCAGAGGATTACCTGAAGTGGGCAGTGCAAAAGCAAATGATCACTGGTAAGCCCAATGGAGATGACAGTTTCCGTCTGGATCCCAAAGGAAAGACGACCAGAGCAGAGTGTACCAAGATGCTGATGATGTTCATGGAAGCATATGGGATTTTCGAATAGAGGGGAAATCATGGTATGAGAGATTTCTCTATGGTCAGTCTAGCATAAGATATGGCGGATGAGCCTTATACAGACAAAATTACTGCCCTTGCCCCATTCAAAATAATGGGGTGGGGGCAGTATGATTTTTCACGGAAGCGGTGCTTTCATTTAGGGAGGCATCACCAATGAGAGGGCATGAGAGAGTGGTTTGTAGGAGAGTACAAATTTAGATGACAAAAACATTGGGGTACTGCCTGATTCATTGAAAATTCAATGACGGGCAATGCTTCTGTTTATTGCTTGAAGTTGTGTTTTCCATACTACTGGAAGAAGGCATTCGGCAAATCATTAATTACATCTTTGGATAATTCTGTATTCTCCGTAAGAAGTGTCTGGAACATTTTGAGCAGCATTGGAAAAGCCTGTATTCATGTAATCTCAGACATTTCATGTTCATCCTAAGTTCACGTCTGTGGAAATAAGGCACAGATACTCCTTATGTTTCTTATGATTGCGGACATAAACAATTTTTTTCGGAAGAGCCGCATCCTCTTTTACTACTTTCACTTCAACGGAATGGAGTATATTTGGCGAAGAAAACCAGCTGTCAAAGAGAACGTGCTTAGCAGGAGGGGAAGTCTTTTTTGTTTCTTCTAAAAGTGTAATTATGGTATGTGTTCCTTTTTTCTGGGAAAGCATTCTGCGTTTGTATCCAATGGTTCTTTTATCCGCGATAGATGCTTCATTAATATGAAAAGAACACTGTTGATGGGAAGAAATGTGCTTCCATCAGACCATCCTCATGTAAGTTTCATGCTATGGTTATGCCAGCTATTATGGAATGGTTATGTTTATCCAATATTTGTAGAGAGTGTGTGAAGGTCGCCAAAAGTAAAATTGTATGATATACTGTAGCTGTCTAAAGTCAGAGGGAGGAGATTCTTATGATATCTGCACAGGTAAAATGGGCTACAGAAATAGATTATTATAGCTTGCCGGAGGACGTTCTGAGTTGGTGGATGGTTGTTTGATTTATGGTCAGGCAGGGCTAAGCAGGGTACATCAGCCCATACTAATCGTTTTCTCCTCCAATTTCAGCTACAACTATATGATAAAGCTGAAGCTGTATGCTGATGCAGGAGTTCGTGAATACTGGATAATAGATTCCACAAAGGAGAAAATTGTTCAAAGGTGTCGTAAAACCCCTGGCTTTAGCTATGGGGATATAAGATACGTCCATCGAATTTACGCAAGTAATGGAAGATGGATAAAAATATACTTGTATTAATTTTTAAAAGAGTTGTATAATACAAATCAGTTACGGAAAAGGGCTGATTAAAGGGAATAATTTCATCTTTAATGGCAGTATTGATGTATGGAAAAAGCCAATCAGTAAATGGATAGTACCTATAAAAAGTAGATTGTAAATATTTGCTTAGATTTTTTGAAAGGAGTACAATTGGGAATATGAAAAAAAGAACGCTGTATGGAACGGTGATCGTCACCTACCGCTGTAATGCCCGTTGCAATATGTGTGACTGTTTTAAGGATCCCACCAAACCCAGCGAGGAGATTACCTTAGAAGATATTAAAAAACTGCCGGAGATGGCTTTTACTAATATTACAGGAGGAGAGCCGTTTATTCGTCAGGATATCCCTGAGATTGTCAAAGAACTGTATAAAAAATCGGATCGAATCGTTATTTCTACCAACGGTTATTTTACGGACAGGATTATCTCTTTATGTAAGGAATTTCCAAAGGTAGGGATTCGGATTAGCATTGAAGGGCTGCAGCAGACCAATGATGCTATTCGGGGGATTCCTGATGGCTTTAACCGGGGCTATAGTACCTTAAAGACTCTGGTGGAAATGGGGCATCCGGATGTGGGATTTGGAATGACAGTACAGGATATGAACTGTGAGGATTTAGTTCCTCTTTATAAAATTTCTGATGAGATGGGGATGGAGTTTGCCACAGCTACCCTGCATAATTCCTTCTATTTCCGCAAGACGGATAATAAGATTGACAATAAGCTAAAGGTAGCACAGAATTTTGAAAAGCTGATTAATGAGCTGTTAAAAAGTAAGTCACCCAAAAAATGGTTTCGTGCCTATTTTAATCATGGTCTGATTAACTATATTTATGGAAATAAGCGGCTTTTGCCCTGTGATATGTCCAGAAATGCCTTTTTTATCGACCCCTTCTGTGATGTGATTCCTTGTAATGGTATGGAGAAAAAAGCGGTGATGGGCAATCTGAGAAACCAGAGCTGGGAGGAGCTTTGGAATTCTGCTCAGGCCAAGGAGGTACGGGCATGTACAAAAAAATGTGATCGTAACTGTTGGATGATTGGCAGTGCCTCTCCGGCTATGCACCGATATATCTGGGTGCCGGGCTGGTGGGTACTCAAGCACAAGCTGTTTAAGGGCAGTAAATACAGCCTGAAAGAGAACAGCTTTATCAAGGATAAGGGATAAGCAGTGAAGATTTTAATGTTGGTGAACTGGAAGGTGGAATACGGTGATACTCCGCCCCCGGACAAGCAGCCTCCAGATTATTTTATTAAGGAACAGCCTTACTGGTTTTTCCGTTATTTTAAAGAAAAGCCTCAAGTGGACGTGGTGGATATACACAGCTTTCCCTGGCTGGAACATTGGGAGAAGGAAAAGCTGCGGTTTTATGTGTGGCAGACCCTAAAGGTGCTTCCAAGGCTGGGAGCCTACGATTTGATTCTCTCCCATGGGATGCAAAGTGGTGTGGTGTTAAGTCTGCTTCGTCGCTTTTTTCCCATAAAATCAAAGCATATTGTCTTTGATATTGGGGCTTTTAACAGTGCAGCAGAAAGTGGAGCAGCCTTGAAGCTGATGCAGTTTGCCTCCCATTCCATTGATGGCATTATCTATCATACCAGCAGACAGAGAGAATATTATGAAAAATGTTTTCCCTGGATATTGGAGCGTTCTGTCTTTATTAAATTTGGTACGGATGCAGAGCTGTTCAGTTGCCAGCAGCTAGGCTGCCAGCCGAGACAGCAGATGGAGGGAGAGTATGTAGAAGCAGAAAGCTTGAAGTCAACCACAACAGAACAGGCAGAACTGATAAAAGCAGAAAAACCAGAGTCGACAGTCCCCTATATTCTTTGTGTGGGTTATGCCAAAAGAGATTGGGAAACTCTCTATCGTGCGTGGCAGTGTCTAAGGAAAAAAAGGAAGGGTTCTGTAAGGTTAAGACTGATTGGTTATCCTCAGTTTCATCCCGAAGATTCCGGGGTGGAAAGCTTACCGGTTATGCCATTACCGGAGTTGATGACACAGATTCATCAGGCTTTATTCTGTGTGCTGCCGTTGGAGTCTTTTCTGTATTCCTTTGGTCAGATGACTTTACTGCAGCAGATGGCATTGGGGAAGGCTGTAGTTACTGCCCGGGTTCCCAGTATGACAGACTATGTTAAGGAGGAACAGAACGCATTGCTTTATGAGTCGGGAAATGCAAAAGAACTTTGCGATAAACTGGAGCTATTACTGGAGAAAGCAAATCTGCGGGAACAAATTGGGCAGAATGCTGCCTGGTTTATTCAAAACGAATGGAATGAAACACATATGGCAGCAGAAATTGAGAAATATATAAAGGAGTGTATGGGAGGATGAAGGTAATCTTTGTGATTGTAAGTCTGGCAGGGGGTGGGGCAGAAAGGGTGATTTCTATTCTGGCTAACCGATTTGTGGAAGAAGGGATAGACGTTACAATCATGATGACAGCAGGAGATGCGGTAGCTTATCGGTTGGATCAGAGGGTACATCTAGTGAGTATGGGAGGTACTTCCGGTGGCAGCTTGCGTCTGAGGCTGCAAAGATTAGCACGGATGAGAGCCTATTTTGGAGCCAATCAAGATGCAGTGATTATTTCCTTTGGCCCGGGTACCAGCTTTTTTGCAGTAGCTGCCTCTCTCTTTCAGGGACATAGAATGCTGATTTCTGAGCGTAATGACCCGGCTATCTGTCCTCATAAAAGGCTGAGAAATCTGGTCTATGGAAGGGCGCAGCAACTGTTTTTCCAGACAGAGCAGGCCAGGAACTGTTTTCCTGTACGATTGAGGAGGAAGGGGAGGATTATTCCTAATCCCATTGCTTCCGGTCTGTCTCCGGTTTATCTGGGTGAGAGAAAAAAGACGGTAGCAGCAGTGGGGCGCCTGGAAGCACAGAAAAATCACAGACTATTGTTGGAAGCTTTTGCTTTATTCCATCAAAAATATTCTGACTGGAAGCTGGAAATCTATGGAGAGGGTAGTCTGAGACAGGAACTGGAGACTCTGGCAAAAGAGCTGAGTCTGTCACAGGCAGTCAGCTTTCCCGGTTTTGTTACGGAAGTGACAGAAAAAATTAAGGATGCAGGGATGTATGTACTATCTTCTGACTATGAGGGAATCTCCAATTCTCTGCTGGAAGCGATGTCTCTGGGAATCCCATCAATCTCTACAGACTGTCCGATAGGAGGCAGCAGCCTTTGTATTCGTTCGGGCGATAATGGATTACTGGTACCGGTGGGAGACAGAATGGCATTGGCAGAAGCAATGGAAAAACTGGCGGGGAACTCAAAGCTGGCAAAGCAGATGGGACAAAGGGGAGCAGAGCTGAGAGAGTGCTGGTCAGAGAAAAATATCGGGAGACAGTGGCTGGAATGTATTCGGGAGATACAGAAGGGATAAAACGGCAGCCTTAATAAAATGGAGGAGGAAAAGATGGGAAAAAAAATCAGCATTATCGTTCCGATTTATAATGTGGAAGCTTATATTGCCAAAGGGATAGAAGCCCTTTGTCGGCAGACCTATACCAATCTGGAAATCCTTCTGATAGATGATGGTTCGACCGACCGCAGTGGCAGAATCTGCGAGGAATATGCGGTAAAGGATTCCAGAATCAGAACCTATCACACAAAAAATATGGGACAGAGTCATGCCAGAAATATAGGGTTGAAGCTGGCTACTGGAGAACTGATTGGCTTTGTGGATGGAGATGATGCTCCCAGACCCCATATGTATGAGAGACTGGCAGAGTTGCTGGATACTTATCAGGCACAGATAGCAGAAGGTAATTTTGAAGGGAGGAACAGCCCTCCGCCGGATGTATTGAAAGAAAATAGTATTTTTGTATTGGAGGGCAGGGAGGCCTTACGCAGACAATTGGAAATGATACACCGTTCCCGCTATCCCTCTACCTCTGTCTGGTCCAAGCTGTTTCGCCGGGAAGTTATCCAGGATTTGTGGTTTCCCAATGGCAGAATCCACGAAGAATATTGCTATCTATGTCAGGCTCTCTATCGCTGCAGTACTTATGTATATGCTAACGAAATCCTTTATGACCGCACGATACGGAAGGATTCTACCACCAAGGAAAAGTTTTCGGTTCGTACTTTGGATAAGCTGGAGGTACATCGGGAGAGAAATCGTTTTCTGGAAAAAATGGGGGAGAAGGAGTTATTAGCACTTTCCAAAGCACAGGAGTACAACCTGATGCTGCATTTTTTTAATGAAGCGGATAAAAAGGGAATGAAAAAGGAGGCAGCAGTGCTTCTGCAGGAGCTGCAGCAAAACCGAAGGGAAGTGATGGCAAGCTGTCTTCCTGGTAAGAAAAAAATGAAGTTGGCATTATTGTATTTTAATACTGCCTTATATCGGGCAGTCAGGGATTTAAAAGGATGAGAACAGGCAGACAGAATCAGATAGATGACAAGCAATTAGAAGTCGCTGTAAAAGGTAGTGAAGCAGCAAATCAGGAAGAAACGCCCATAAAAGGCAGTGAAGCAGCAGATCAGGCAGAAACTACTGCAAGTAACAAAACAGTAAAGCAGACACAAACTACTGCAAAAGGCAGAAAAGCAGTCAGGCAGAAACCAATACAGCCAGTTGATGGGAACTCATGGAAGCAAGGGAAATGGTTCTGGCAAAATGGCGGGGGGGAATATGCTGTCAGGGAAAAAATAGGGAGTGCCGTTTTAGCTTTGCTGTTTTCCTTTTTCTTAACGGCTGGTTGGCAGTTGGAAAGCACAGGACAGTATATGTTCTTTGCCGGTTGGACTCCTGTGGTGCTTTTGCTGCTTTTTATCCTATTCTTTTGTGTGATTTTATGGAGCTTTCAAGTATTGTATCAGAGAGAGCGGGAATCGGTGAAACAAAGGACAATGTATTCGGCCAAGGGATTTCGGCAGTGGAAGGGGATTCCTGTTTTCCTGCTGCGGCAGGGAGGGATGATACTGTGTTGGCTGCCGGTGCTGCTGGCAGGGTATCCCGGATTTTTCTGTTATGATGCTACCTACCAGTTTAATGAGGTAGCATCAGAGATGTATGACCTGCATCATCCCCTGCTTCATACATGGCTGTTAGGTAAAACATTAACACTGTCTAAGGTCTATCTGGGCAGCTATGAGGCAGGTGTACTCCTATTTTGTGTGATACAGATGCTAGTAATTACTGCCTGCTTCTGTGCTGTTCTGGAGCTATTGGAGAGGAGGAGAGCAGGAAGGAAGCTGGTTTGGTTATCCTTTTTCTATTATGCTTTACATCCTACCTGTGTTCTGTTTGGTCTGTGTACCACCAAGGATAGCCTGTTTACCGCCTTTGTTACCCTGCATCTGGTCTTTTTAGTGGAGTTGCTTGACCAAAGAAAGGATTTTTTCAAGCATCCTCTCCTGATGGTTGGTTATGCAGGAAGTGCCTTATTCGCTATGCTGTTTAGAAACAATGGAATCTATTCCTGGCTGCTGTTTCTTCCCTTTTTATTTTTAGCAGCAAAGGAGGTCAGAAAGCAGGCAGTGATACTGACTGTCTCCTGTATGCTTTTATGTCTGCTGATAACGAAAGGACTGGCCGGCTTATTGGAGGCAGAGGATAAAAATGGTTTCAGAGAGATGCTGTCTATTCCTGCTCAGCAGTTAGCTAGAACCTATGCCAAGGAGGGAGCAGACTTTTTTGAAAAGGAGGAGCAAGACAGGCTCTACAGCTTTATTTCCCAGGAGGATTTAGGTCGCTACAACCCCAAGCTGGCAGACCCGGTAAAGGCTAATCTGCGGGTAGGGTTAAATTCTACTCTGCCTGACTTTGCCACATTATGGCTGAAAACGGCAATCCGGTCTCCAGGTAACTATCTGGATGCCACTCTGGTTCAGACCTATCAGGCCTGGTATCCACTGACGATTCCGGATGGCTACTGTGGAGAAAAGGCCAAGCCTCGTTATCAGGGCAGTGAAAGCTGCTATTTTGCTCTACAGGCAGAGGAACCTGTGCAGATGGACAGTAAGCTTCCCGGTTTGCTGGCTGTCTATGAATTTTTTTCCCGTCATATGACCTTTGATACGGTACCACTTCTTCCCCTTCTGTTTTCTGTGGGCACCATGTTCTGGATTCTGCTGTATGCCTTGGTTTATGCTGTGTGCCATAAGCGATTGGAGGCAGCCGGTGTGCTTTTATTGATTTTATGCCTGTGTCTGACCTGTTTACTGGGGCCAATTGTACTGGTAAGATATTATCTGATTCTGTTTTTTGCACTTCCTCTTGTAGTGGGAGTGAATAAATTGCTATAATATAAAGAAGTAAGGAGATAACCATGTTAAATAGACTAAACTATATTTTCTCTCATCGAGACAAGCTCCGCCTGCTTCTATTGATGGTGATGATGATTATCGGCAGTGTGCTGGAACTGATGGGAGTTTCCATTTTTATGCCCTTTATTAATATTATTATGGAGCCGGGGCAGATTCAGGAAAATCCTTATCTGCTTTTCTTCTATAAGCTGGGAGGCTTTACTACAGTAGAAGGATTTCTGGGTGTGATTGCCGGTGTGATTATCTGTATCTATCTGGTAAAGAATGTCTTTCTGGCAGTGATGCAAAACAGTATTATTAAATTTTGTTATAATACGCAAAAGAGGATTTCTACCAGACTATTGAAAACCTATATGTCAGAGCCTTATTCCTTTCATCTGAATAAAAATGTGGCAGAGCTGCAGCGCAGTATGCAGGAGGATACCACTCAGTTTTCCCAGTTTCTGATTCATACTCTGGAGGTAGTGGCAGAACTGGCAGTCTGTGCCATTATCGGTATCTATCTGTATGTGGTAAGCCAGTCAATTACAGCTATTGTGTTGGGATTATTGGTGTTGTGTGTGGGTGGCTTTACCTTTATTACCAAAAAGTATTCTAAGAAGATTGGCAGGGATAATCAGTATTACAGGGCAAAGCTGTTCCAGTGGGTAAACCAGTCTCTGGGTGGAATTAAGGAGATTAAGGTGCTGGAGAGAGAGGAATTTTTTACCACTTCCTATGAAGCCTTTTACAGTAGGTTTGCCAGAGGGTTAAAAAACAACCGTTTGTTGTCAGCTATGCCCAAATATGTGGTGGAAACGGTCTGTATGACAGGGCTGTTGCTGGCAGTGCTGGTGAAAATGTTTTTTGGACAGAAGGATATTGTGGATTTTATTCCCCAGCTGGCAGTGTTTGCGGTAGCTGCCTTCCGTCTTCTTCCCTCAGTAGGAAGAATCAACGACCATGTGAATAATATCTTATATGCTACGCCCTCGGTAGAACTGATTTACCATGATTTAAAAAATATTGAGGAGTTTGAAGCTGAGAGTCGGGAAAATCCCCAGGAAAAGGAGGTACTTTCTGACTGGAAGCTGGAAAAGGAAATTGCGGTAAAGCATGTTACCTACAGCTATCCCAATATGGAAAAGCCTGTGCTGGAGGATGTAAGCTGTGTCATTCCCAAGGGCAGTACCGCAGCGTTTATCGGACCTTCCGGTGCGGGAAAGACTACATTAATTGATATTATTCTGGGTTTATTACCGCCTCAGATGGGAAAAATTTATGCAGACGATTTGAATGTCTATAAAAATATCAGTACCTGGCATCGACAGATTGGTTATATTCCTCAGACAATTTATCTGTCAGACGATACCATCCGCAACAACATTGCCTTTGGGGTAAGAGAGGATGAGATTGATGATGAGGCATTATATCGGGCAGCGGAAAAGGCACAGCTGGCAGAGTTTATCGACAGCTTGCCGGAGGGAATGGATACGTTTGTAGGAGACAGGGGAATCCGTCTTTCAGGAGGGCAGAGACAGCGAATCGGAATTGCCCGTGCCTTGTACCATGACCCGGAGGTATTGGTATTGGATGAGGCCACCTCTGCCCTGGACAGTGATACGGAATCAGCAGTAATGGAGTCGGTGGAAAAGCTGCAGGGAACAAAGACGATGCTGATTATTGCCCACAGGCTTACGACTATACAGAATGCAGATGTAATTTATGAGGTAAGCGAAGGAAAGGTCAGACGGAAACAGAAAGAGGATATTTTTAGTGACGGAAGATAAAGAGGAAGACAGATACTGTAGGAATCAGAGGGGAGGAGTACAGGGTGGGGAAAAATAAAGCAATAATCTTGGGGGCAATAACCGGTATGCTGCTGGAGATATCATTGATTTTAGGACGAGGTCTTATGGGCAGCGGACAAAAGGGAATATTATGGTGTTTGATAGAACTGTTGTTATGGTCAGGAGGATTTGGGCTGTTGTATTATTTTTTATGGAATCAGGAAAGCAGAGAAAGGAACAGAAGCTTTCGGATGCCGGAGGAACAGTGGCACTGGCTTTTGGTATGGCTGGGGATGTTTCTGTGCTATCTGCCCTGTTATGCAGCATTTTTTCCGGGAATTATGAGCTATGATTCCAAGCGGATTACCGAGCAGGCACTGGGACTTCGTCCCTTTGATAATTTCCAGCCCTTTATGCATACTATTCTCTGGACCTTCTGTGTGAGGCTGGAACAATGGTGTGGAATAAAACAGATGGGAATTGTATTGTATTCTGTGGCACAGATGCTGGCATTAACCGCAGTGTTTACCTGTGTACTCTATTATATGGTAAAAAGACAGGTACACAAAGGATTGGTAATCGGCACCTTTGTGATGTATGCCTTCTGTCCCTCTATTGTGCTGTTTTCCTTTATTACAACGAAGGATATTCTGTTTGGAGCCTTTGTTTTGCTGATGGTGCTGCTGTTGATGGAGCTTTGCAGGGATACAGAGGAATTTTTTGAAGGGCGGGTATGGATGGTGTGTTTTATCCTGACCGGGCTGGCAGCCTGTCTGTTCCGCAACAATATGATTTATGTCGTCCTGTTGACAGCGGCTGTGGTGGTACCGGTGTTTAGAAGCTATTGGAGGTACACAGGGATAATGTTTTTATCGATTATTCTAGGATATTGGATAATTACAGGCCCTATCTACTGGCTGCTAGGTGTACAGCCGGGGTATGCCAGAGAGATGCTGTCGGTGCCTTTAAGCCAACTGGCTAATGTATATCAGGAGGAAAAAGAGGATTTAGATGCAGAAGACCGGGAGCTTATGCTAAAATATATACCAGATATTGAAAAGTATGAAAGGCAGTTTGCAGACCCCATTAAGCTTACCTTCCATGAGGAGGAGTATAAAAAGAAAAAGGGGGAATTTTGGTCTCTATGGTGGAAGTATCTGAAGCAGGAGCCGCGGTTATATGCAGAGGCCTTTCTGGTACTCAATGCTCCCCTGTGGTATATGGAATCTGACACGGTGGACCCCTATATTTCTTTGGGCTTATTCAGCCGGCATTATACCTTTGAATATAAGGATGCTCTGCCCACAGTACGCAAGCTTTATACCGCAGTAGCAGAGTATGATAAGGCAGAAAAAGGATTATTAAGGTGGCCAATTATTCGCCAGTTTTTTTCCGTGGCTCTGCCTGTTTGGGTACTGCTGGCAGCTGGCTGTACACTGGGAGCAGAAGGACGATGGAAGCGAATGATTCCTTTGCTGCCTCTCTTGTTATTGTGGATGACCTATCTGCTGGGACCGGTAAGCAACTTTAGATATATGTTTCCGATTATTATTTCTTATCCTTTGATTTTGATGCTGGTACTGGATAAGGAGAAAAAGAGAAGCTGGATGGGCTTTCACTATGTGGAAAAATGGTGGAAGGTCTGACCGGACTGAAATAAAAGAGTAGACAAAACAGGGATAACGGCTGTCTAAGAGAAAAGGAGAAACAGCATAGTGGAAAAGGCGGGAATAAGAGAGATGGGGAACAGGGGACTGGAGCTATGGAAAAAATATGGAACAGCCGGATTATGGGCAGGACTCCTGTTTGGTTTGGGCTTTACCTTCTGCGGTTTTTTTTATGGGGATGTGGAAGCTACCTTTGATAACACGGTATTGATGGTAAAGTCTATAGGAGAAGGGGAGTTTTTCCGTTTTTATGAATATTCTCTGGCGCATGCCAGTACCTACTGGCCGGCAGGCTATGATATTCTGTTATATGTGTTTTTTGCTGTCTGGAATCTACCCTCCATTCTGCTGCATCTGTTTACTGGTTTTAACTATCTGGAATCACCATTGGCTCTGCTATGGTGTAAGGGCTTGGGAGGAGTCTTTGCCGTAGCTATGGGATGGGCAGTCTATCAGATGGCAGGTCTGTTGGAGGCAGCAAAGGAAAAACGATGGCAGGCAGTCTTTCTTTTGCTTTCCAGCCTGAGCCTGACGGCACCGGTCTTTGTGGCAGGTCAGTACGATACCCTGCCTCTGTTTTTTATGCTGTTGGGGCTGTATTTTTATCTAAAGGACGGCAAAAAGGGAAGGAAGGGATTTTATCTGTGTTTTTGCATTTCCATTCCCCTAAAGGTGTATGGTCTCTTTCTTCTGTTGCCTTTGATTTTATTAAAGGAAAAGAGAGTCTGGGCAATTTTGATAAAGACTATAGGCTGCTGCCTGCCCTATGCAGCATTGAAACTGTTGTTTGCAGGGGACAGTGTCTATCCCTTTATCAGTGGTTCCCAGGGGCAGTATGGAACGAATAAGCTGTTGGATTCAGCGTTGGAGTATTCGGGCTACTCTCTTTGTCTGTTCCTTGGCTGTTATGCGGCTATCTGTATCTACTGCTATTGGAAACGGCTGGAGGATGAAAGAGAGCAGCTGGTGTGGCCGGTTTATATCTGTTTTTTGGTCTTTGCCGCCTTTGCTGTACTGGTGGCCATTAACGACTACTGGATTGTCTTCTGGCTGCCCTTTGGTATATTGCTGATGCTGATGAATCCAGGCTGCTATAAGATTAATCTATTGATTGAAACCGTGGCTTCCGGGATGTATCTGCTCTATGCCTTTATTCAAAAGGTATATCCTTATAGCTATCCGGAGTTGGTAACAGAGCGGTTTTTTGGACTCTTTATGAAGGTGCCGGATGAAGAACTGCGGCTATATGGCAGTGTAAAGGAGCTAATGGCTCAGCTGGGCTTGCAGCCCTATGCTCAGCTGGTGCATACTCTTTTTGCAGTAGGATTGGTCAGTCTGGTTGTATTGAACAGACCAGGGATAATTTTAAGAAAAGAAAAGGAAGCACAGAAAGCCGGTCAGTCGGCCAGCCTTCAGCTTTCTGGGGATAATGACAGCCAAGCAGAAGAAGAACAGACAGCCAGTCTTCCGGCATTGAAGGTTGGTCAGGAACAGGGAAAAGAAACAGAAGAAGCCGGTTTGACAGGTATTCTCTGGAGCAGAGTAGGTATGGTGCTGGCCGTGGCCTTGCTTTTAGTTTATGCCAATCTGAAATCAGGTAATCCTGTCAGTTATTCTACTCTGCAAAAGGCGTATCAGCATTCAGGGGTAAATCTGCTGGAAGGAGCAGTATATACCCAGCAGTTGGAATTTGAGGCAGACCGTAGCCTGCAGGAGCTGGTACTGTATTTTACCAATGACGGATATGTAAAGGATAATTTTGGGTCTGTATGGATTCGGCTGACAGAACAGGATTCTGGCCGGTTGCTGTTTGAAAAAAGGCTGGGAGCCAGTGTAACAGATCCTGGTCAGCCCAGTCGGATTGCTTTGGAAAATACAGAAGTTCAGGCAGGGGCTGTCTATATTCTTTCTTTGGAGGGAGAAAAGGGAATGGAAGGCAGTAGTTATTTTTTCAGTCCCTGGATTACGGAGGGCTTTCACAGTGGTTATCCACTGATTATCAATGGAGAATATCAGGACTGCAATTTGTACATGCAGATAAGGTAGCAGTGGGACTGAATAAAGAGAGCAAAACAGCCGATATATAATCATTATAATTATTTACAGAAAAGGGGCAGTAGAATCATGAAGATAGTAGTAGCAGGAACAGGATATGTAGGACTGGTAGCAGGTGTCTGCTTTGCAGAGGTAGGACATAATGTAACCTGTGTAGATGTGGATGAACAGAAGGTAAAGCTGATGGAATCAGGTATTTCACCTATTTATGAGGAGGGACTGGAGGAGCTGATGCAGAAGAACCATGCAGCTGGACGACTCCATTATACGGTGGACTATAAGGAGGCATATCGGGATGCGGATGCTATATTTATAGGAGTGGGTACACCAGAGCAGCCAGACGGTTCTGCCAATCTGGGATATATAGCAGCCGTCTCCAGACAGATTGCGGAAACCGTGGAAAAGGATTGTTTGGTGGTAGTAAAGTCTACGGTGCCTGTAGGTACCAACGATAAGGTAGAGCAGTTTATTCAGGATTTCCTGGTGCATGATGTAAACATAGAGGTGGCTTCCAATCCAGAGTTTTTGGCTCAGGGTTCGGCAGTACAGGATACCTTCCATGCAGCCCGCATTATTATTGGAACGGAGAGTAAGAAGGCAGAAGAACTGTTGATGAAAATTTATGAGCCTTTCCACCTTCCCATTGTCTCTGTAAGCCGCCGGAGTGCAGAGATGATTAAGTATGCCAGCAACGATTTTCTGGCACTGAAAATTTCCTATATGAACGATATTGCCAATCTATGTGAGCTGGTGGGAGCAGATATTGAGGATGTAGCCAGAGGAATGAGCTATGATGCCAGAATTGGTGCGAATTTCCTGAAGGCAGGTATCGGTTATGGTGGAAGCTGTTTTCCCAAGGATACAAAGGCTTTGAAATTTCTGGCAGAGCAGGCGGGTTATCATCTGGAGACAGTGGAGGCAGCAGTGGCAGTAAATGCCAGACAGAAAACCAGACTGTTCCAGAAGGCCAGCAACAGGATGATCACCTTTGATGGGCTAAAGGTGGCTGTATTGGGACTGGCATTTAAGCCGGGAACGGATGATTTAAGAGAGGCTCCCTCTCTGGACAATGTGGAGCTTCTACTGGAAAATGGAGCAAAGGTATTTGCCTATGACCCAGTGGCAGCAGAAAACTTTAAAAAGAAGTATCCGGAGGGATTGGCAGGAAAAGGAAGCATCACTTATGTCACCGACCCCAGAGAGGCACTGCAGGGTGCCAATATCTGCTTTATCTTTACCGAATGGAAGGAAATCAAAGAGATTCCACCCGCAGCTTATAAGGAACTGATGCAGACTCCATTGGTGTATGATGGCAGAAATCTGTACAAGGTAAAAGAAATGCAGGAGCAGCAGGTAGAGTATTACAGTATAGGCAGATGCTGAGGAGGCAGAGGAAAGATGGAATGAAGGCAAGAATCAGGGACTTTGCTTATTACCTTTTTTTCGGACTGATGATTTTTGCTAAGGGAATTGGATTAGACAGCGGAGACAGACTGTATTATCTGCTGGGAGCAGCAGCCTGCCTCTGTGTGGCAGCTAAGCTGGTATTAACCCAATACAATAAAAAGCAGCTGATATGGATAGCATTTTTGGTACTGCTTTCCTTGGTAGCCTATAGAAATTCCGGTCGAATGGGAATTATACTCAGTGTAATGTCCATCATAGGCAGCAAGGATATGGAGAGAAAGAAGCTGTTCCGGCTGGGTGCCGTCGTCTATGGAGCTTCCTTTGCCGCTACGGTAACGGCTGCCGGATTTGGACTTATCACTAATCCTCTGGTGGTACATGAAAAAGGGGGAATGGAGATGATTCGCTGGGGTATGGGCTACAGCACAGGAAACGTCTTCCATATCTCCTACTTTATTCTCACCGTCTTGCTGTGCTATATCTGGGGAAAGAGCTATGGAATAAGACGAATGGCAGGTCTTATGGCAGGAAATCTGCTGGTCTTTCTGTTTTCCCTGAGCTATACAGGGGTAGCAGTTACTGCTTTTTATCTGTTGTTGGGACTCTATGCAGTAAAAAGAAAGAGACTGTCTGGTGTGGAGCGGCTTCTTTGTCAGCTGCCGTTACCGCTGTGTTTACTGTTTTCTTTTGGAGGCCCTCTTCTTTTGGAATATCCGTTGGTACAGAAGCTGGACGGGCTGCTGCAGGCACGGTTGACCTTTTCTGCCTATTATCTGCAGAATCAGCCGATAACGCTTTTGGGAACGAGAATGAAGGATATTCCCAATTTCTGGGTAATTATGGACAACGGCTATGTATATTGCCTGATGACCTTTGGTATAGTGGTGGCTCTGCTCCTGTTTAGTGGATATGGACTGTTGATTGGAAGGTATAGCGGTTTGACCAGGCAATGGAAAAGGAAAGAGCTTCAGGAGGAAGAAGGAACAGAGCAATTACCGGAGCTGGCGATTCTTTTTTCCTGTTGTCTGTATGGTATTATGGAGCAGTTTATCACTAATGCCTTTATGAATCTTTCTCTATTGTTTTTGGGAGATTTGTTGTTTGGCAGCAGTCAGAAGCAGGAAGAGCAGGAAGCCGATACAGAGAGAGAGAGGGAAAAAAAGTCTCATTTAGTCTGGTGTCTCTGTTCCCTGGCAGGCGGTGTCCTTTCCGTAGTCTATATGTTCACTGCCCAGCCTGAAAAGGTTATTCCGATTCCGGTGGATTCTCTAAACTATGTGGATGCAGTATCCCTCCAGCTTCAGATAGATAATCCGGAAAACTCTAAGGAAAAATTAAGAGAAGCTATGGCAGAATATCAGCAGCTGATAGAGGAATCAGAGCGATTGGGTGATGTTCTTCAAAGGACGGGATTAGAGGAAAAGCTGACGGTAGGGGAGCTAGGGGCAGCTCTGGAATACTCTCTCCCGGTTTTTGTCCACAGGGATGGAGGATATTATACCTTTCGCGTCAGGCTGTTAAAGCTCTATGAGCAGATATCTTCAGCAGAGTATTATCTCTTAATGGAAGGGATAACGGAGATTGGGAAGGCGGTAATGGAAAGTACCAATCTGGTAAAGGGAGAGCTTTATGAGGAACGGATAGGGAAAAGCTTTGGAGAAGACCGGATAGAGCATATGAGCCTGGAGAAGGAATACGAGGTAGAGAAGGGTGGAATGCTGGTACGGGTGGAAACTATACGAAAGGGTGTATTCTATGGGGTAGTGGTAGCGGTTGCAGGTACAGGATTATTCTATGTCGGTAGCAGTCTGTCCCGGTTGAAGAAGAAAGGAGTGTCAGTAAGATGAGAAAAAAATTTGCAGGATGGTTGATGGCAGCCATTTTATTGTGTACCGCAGGAATACCAGCCAGTGCATCGGAGGGAGTAATTTTGCCTCAGGAGGAAGAAGCAGTTCAGGTGCAGAAGGAGGAAGAAGCGATTCTGCTCAGTGGATATGGTGTTGCTCCTGCTTATCGGAATATCTATACTTCGGAGGATATCCATAAATTATTGGAGAAGGAAAATAGCCAGGAGGAATCCTCCCGGGCTTCCTATCAGGGAGGCCAGCTGGTGGCCAATTCCCATGCAGAAGCAGTTACCCAGCTGAGAGAGATGCTAAGAAACAGAGCTACCAGCTTTTCTCTGGCACTTACCTATGTTAATCAGTTTTCCCAGAGTATCTTTACCCAGCTTTTAGAGGATGCCCTGGCAGAAGGAAGTGGCACTCCGGCAGCAGAAGGTGACTATATTAAGGCAAATTTCTTAGGATATCATTATAATGTAAGCTATGGAGCAGGGTTAGGCAGTCTGAACTATGGATTAACCTTTACTTATGCTGCAGATGCACAGCAGGAGGCTCAGGTGACGCAACGGGTGGCAGAGGTAATCGCTGTCCTGGGACTGGCACAAATGGACGATTATCATAAAATTAAGACCATTCATGACTATATTGTGAATAATACTGCTTATAAAGACGATGGCACCAATCAGTGTCATAGTGCTTATTCGGCTCTGATACAGGGCTATGCCGTCTGTCAGGGGTATGCCGGATTGTTTCAGAGACTGTGTAAGGAGGTCGGTATCGAAACCAGATATATTACCGGCTATGCAGGAGAGGCACACGCCTGGAATATCGTAAAGCTGGACAATCAATGGTATAACGTGGATGTAACCTGGGATGACCCCATTGGAGGCAGTTTGAGATACGACTATTTTTTAAAGGCAGAGATAGACTTCTCGGATCACATCCGGGATCAGCAATATGATACAGATGCCTTCCATGCTGCTTACCCTATGGCTGATTTTTCTTATGGAAAGGCTTCGGCAGAAGGAGTAAATCAGGAAAATTATTCTTATACTTTTAAGGGAACTGATGGCAGTCAGATTTCTTCTGCCAGTACAGGCAAACCTTTGTTTTTAATTTTCTTTGGGGCAAATTGTGGAAACTGTCAGACCGTCCTTCAGGAATTGGCAAAAACCAGTTGGGTTCTGGATGGGACAGTGGATGTAATAGCCATAGAAACCCAGAAGCATACGCAGGCAGAGGTAATCAACTTTCAGAATGTCTACTGTCCTCAGGGAAAGATTCGCTTTGGGTATGATACAGGTGTGATGGCTTTAAATGCTTTGTGGGACTATGCAAGATTGGTAGGAGCAGGCAGCAGTATTACCTATCCGTTTATGGTGATGATTGACGGAGACAACAAGGTGCAGTATTATAGTGTAGGCTATACTACCGCAGCCAAAATAGAAAGACTATATCTGCCTCTGCTTTCTACCCGGAATACTTTTTCGGATGTTCCCTATAATCCGGGAGGCTGGAAGTATGATGCAGTGCAGTATATGTATGAAAATGGCATAATGAATGGAATTGCAGGTACCGACCGGTTTGACCCGGATGGACAGCTGACCAGAGCCATGTTTGCTACAGTACTCTATCGTATGGCAGGCAGACCGGGAATGGCCTATTCTCCTGTATTTGCAGACGTGCCTGCAGGGCAGTATTATACCGAAGCAGTACTGTGGGCAAACAGTCAGCAGATTGCTACAGGAATAGGGAATGGAAGTTTTGGTGTAATGCAAAATATTACCCGGGAACAGATTGCCAAGATGCTCTATGAGTTTGGCAGTAAGAAGGGATATTCGGTAAGTGGCAGAGCTTCTCTGGATAATTTTACCGATACAGCATCCATGAGCAGCTGGGCAGGCGAATATATGCAGTGGGCGGTATCAGCAGGAATGATATCAGGTAAGCCTAATGGAGACGGCAGCTTCCGACTGGATCCCAAGGGACAGGCCACCAGAGCGGAATGTGCCAAGATGTTGATGATGTTTCAGAAGCAGTATGGCAACTAAAAAGGAAGACATAGATGAAAATAGCAATAGATCTTACCTCATTGGCAGATAATTTTTCGGGAATAGAACGCTATGCCATGAACATAACAAAGGAACTGATTGCGTTGGATAAAAAGCAGGAGCATACTTACATCCTGCTTTTTAAACGGAGCATTCATCGGGAAATGAAACAGTATGAAGGCAGAAGGAATGTAGAGTGCAAGGTCTTACCGGGGCAGAATAAGCTGCTGTTTGCACAGATAATTCTGCCCTTTTTTCTTTATGGGGTCAGGGCGGATATCTATCTGTTCCTGGCCTTTCAGAGTCCCCTCTTTTTCTGGAGAAGGGGAATCTATAATGTGATTCATGATTTGACCAGCTGGGACTGCCCTCAGACCATGAAGAAGCATATGGAATGGTATTTTAAGCTGTCTATTTGGAATGCCCTGCTGGTCAGCAGAGGGATTATCACAATTTCTCAATTTACAAGAAATAGGATAATCCAACAGTTTGGTTATGATAAAAGGAAGATTATCCTGGCCTATTGTGGAATTTCTGATGTGTTTATCGACTATATAAAAAGCCAGCCCCGACCGGGAGAGAAGGATGTGGCAGACAGGCAGGAGCAGATAAGGCAGCGTTCTCTGGATGTACGGAGGAAATACCATCTGCCGGAGCAGTATCTGTTGTGTCTGGCCACTTTGGAGCCAAGAAAGAACCTGCCTTTTTTAGTAGAAGCCTATGTGGAGCTTTTAGAGGAAGGAAGTGTTAAGGTTCCTCTGGTACTGGCCGGAAGGAAGGGCTGGAAGATGGATGAATTTCTGGAACGGATAGAACAGGAATACCGAAGTAAAATTATTGTTACAGGCTTTATTGACGACCAGGATTTGCCCTATGTATATCATATGGCAGATTGCTTTATCTTTCCTTCTGTCTATGAGGGATTTGGTATGCCTCCTTTAGAGGCGATGGCAGTGGGTACCATTACCATTTCTTCAGATGCAGCCTCTTTGCCTGAGGTACTGGGAAAAGCGGCATCCTATTTCCATCTGGGAAATCGGGAGGAGCTAAAGCAGAAGATTAGACAGGGGATTCGCCAGGAGTGTGAGGATATCACCTTGGAGGAAATCGAAAAGAGAATCCAGCAGTTTCAGTGGCGAAAGTCGGCAGCCAGAATTGCGGTAAGGCTGGGGCTGAAGGATGGGAAGCACAAAACAGGTAAAGAAAAAAGAGAGGTAACGATTCAGTAGGTCTGCATACTTGCTGTACTGACCGGAAAACGCAGGAACTGAACCGTTACAGGGATAGGAATAAAAGATGGGAATAAAAGCGTGGATAAAAAAGGTATTGCCTGACGATACCATTGTGCAGATGAAGTCTCTGCTGGAGCGGAGAAATAATAAAAGGATGTGCCAAAAGGCAGCCGATATCCGACCCTATGATAGAGAGAAATACCCCTTTGGCATTAATCTGATTGGGGATATTAAGGCAGAAACCGGTCTGGGACAGAGTATGCGGATTCTGGCGGGCATCTTAGAGCAGGCAGGTATTCCTTTCTGTATTATACAGATAGATTCTCCAGGGGGACTGGCACACAGCGATCGTCAGTGGGAGCATAGAATCAGTGAGACAGCCAGCTATGGAATTAATTTGATTCATATTAACCCTAATATATGGGCAGAAACCTATGTTCGTTTCCCGGAAAGCCTGTTGGATGGCAGGTATCAGATTGCTTATTGGCTCTGGGAGCTGGAGGAGTTTCCTAAAGAGTGGGTACCCTGCATCCGGACGGTACATGAGATTTGGGCTCCATCGGAATTTATCTGTGAAAGTATTCGGGCAGTGACAGACAAGCCGGTGGCTGCCATTCCTTATCGGTTAGAGGAAATGGATGGAGCAGCCTATCAAAGACAGCATTTTGGGCTGCCGGAGGAAAAATTTCTCTATCTGATGATGTATGATTTTAAGAGTGTAAGTGAAAGAAAGAATCCTAAAGGTGCATTGGAGGCGTATAAAAAGGCATTTCCTCAGGAACAGGAGGATGTGGGACTAATTATTAAGGTGAATCATGTAAAGGGAAGCCAGGAGCTACAGCTGCTGAAAAAAGAACTGCAGGCCTATAAAAATCTCTATTTTATTACCGACAATCTTTCCCGGTCAGAGGTGGAGTCTTTGATTGCTCAGGCAGATGTGCTGATTTCTTTGCACCGTTCAGAGGGCTTTGGACTGCCTATGGCAGAAGCAATGATGATGGAAACTCCCATCGTTTGTACCAACTGGTCAGCCACTACAGAGTTTATGGATTCTACCTGTGCCTGCCTGGTGGATTATCAACTGGTAACTTTGGAGAAAAGGATTGGCCCCTATCCAAAAGGCAGTCGGTGGGCGGATGCCGATACAGACCAGGCAGCCTTATGGATAAGGAAGCTCTATGAGGAGAAGACATTTTATGCACAAATGGCAGCTGCCGGTAAAAAGAAGATACAGGAATATCTGAGCTTTGACAGAGTCAGAACTGCCCTGCAGGAGAGGCTGGATAATCGATAAAAAGTTACGATACTAAAAATTTTGCTAGAAAACCAAGTCTAATTATTCGATGTACTGGGGGATTTGCTCTTCACGGAAAAGGAGGGACAGGATTTGCGAAGGATAGCAATTATCAATCAGAGATATGGAAAAGAGGTAAATGGAGGCTCTGAGGCATATACCCTGCAGCTGGCAGAGCATCTGCAAGGAGTGTATCAGGTAGAAGTGCTGACCACCTGTGCCTTAGACTATTCCACCTGGTCAAATGAGTATGCTGAGGGAGAGGAGGAGCAGGAAGGCATAAAGGTCAGGCGTTTTCCGGTAAAGTGCAAAAGGCAGAAGCTGCTATTAAAGCTTACAGGCAAGCTGATTACCCGGTTGGGAATGAATTATCGATGGTTAAACCGGATATGGATTCAGGCACAGGGACCCTATGTGCCGGAGCTGCTTACCTTTTTGGCAGACCACCAGGATGACTATGATGCGTTTATCTTTGTGACATATCTGTACTATCCTGCCGTCTTTGGTCTGGAGCTGGTGGGAAAAAAGTCGGTTTTTGTTCCCACTGCCCATGAAGAGTCTTATATACATTTTAAGCTAATGGAGGATGTCTTTTCCTATCCGGCAGCCTATGTTTTTTTAACAGAGGAGGAAAAGGAGCTGGTTTCTTCTCTGTTTTGTGTGGATAGTCTGCCCCATCGGGTAACCGCTATGGGGATAACTCCAAAAATTAGTGGAGCTTCGGGGAATTTTAGGGAAAAATTTGGAATTTCCACTTCTTATTTCATCTATGCAGGAAGAATAGACGTGGACAAGGGGTGTGGAGAGCTGATACAATATTTCCAGCAATATTGTCAGCAGCTGCCAAAAGAGCAGCAATGTACACTGGTATTGATAGGAAAGAGCCAGATGGAGCTGCCTCAGGGGGACTGGATACGCTATCTGGGATTTTTGTCAGAAGAGGATAAAAATGATGGAATCGCCCAGGCCAGGGCTTTATTTCTTCCTTCTCGCCATGAGAGCCTGTCTATTTCTGCTCTGGAGGCGATGTATCTGGGAACGCCTGTAATCGTCAATGGGGCTTCTCCGGTGCTTCAGGGACACTGCAGACGCAGTGGCGGTGGTCTGTCCTATCGGGACTATCCAAGCTTTCATCAGGCAATGGAGCAGATGGAGGAGGATGCAGTCTATGAAAAAATGCAAAAGGCTGGTATTCGCTATGTGGAGGAAAACTACCGTTGGGATGTAGTAGTCAATCAGTGGAAGGAATTGATTGAGGAAGTCGTGGACAAGTAACAGAAGGGATCATAGGAGCATGGATCAGAAAAAAGGAAACATACTGGAAAAGATACATTGGAAGGAGATACTGGTAAGAGCAGGTGTACTGTTTATCCTGTTTTTTGTCTATTCTTCTGTGATACAACCGGATGAAGAAGAGTATTCTATCAGGATAATGCTGCGACAGGACAGAACTGGCAGTAATACACAATTATTTTGGTGGGATACGGGGCAGGAGGCAGATCCGACTCAGTCCTATATGGCGGGAATCTATGGCAGACAGGTTAGACTGCCTTTGATAAAAGAAATGATGGGGACAGATAAGCAGTGGCGGCTGGATATTGTGGATAACAGCCTGGAGGTAGGTATTCTGTCCTTTGACTTATATAAGGGAGAAAGGCTTTGTCAGGCGTTTTCTCCGGATATTTTAGATGCCTATGAGGTGGAATGCACAGGGATAGAGGCAGCCTATACTACGGGAGAGGAGTATTGCGTGAAGCCCTCTGGGGACGACCCCGCAATCTACTTTGGTTCTAGTATTGCTCAGGATATTACAGACTATGTAGAGCAGGATTACGAAACAAGGCGGCAGCAGCTTTTTTTGATGCTTCTTCTGGTGGTAGTGGCAGACAGATTGCCGGGTGTCAGACGGATTTCCCGCTATTGTTGGAAAAGAAGAAGAGGAATCGGTTTTGTTCTGGTAATCACAATGGCTTGGGGAATCCTGACCCTTCCTCGTATGCAAGACTATTCTTTACAGATTAAGCTGGCAGAGGAGAATGAGGGAAATCAGGCACAGCTTTACTGGTGGACTCAGGATGGAACTCCTTCTCCGGAGCAGAGTATACTGGCAGAATACTATAGCAGACAGAGTATTTTGGACTTAGGGAAAGGGGCTTTAGGCTGGCAGAAGAGCTGGCGGTTGGATGTAACCAATAGCAGTGAGGAAATTACACTTGTTTCTATTGATTTATATAAAAAAAGTAATAAAATCAGAACCTTTTCAGGGAATGAGCTGGAAGGCTATTTAACAGGCGGTGAAGGGATAAAGGCAGTCTATGCTGAAGGGGGAGGGTTGGTAATCAGTCCTTCCGCAGACGACCCGATTCTCTATCTGGGCAACAGTATGTCCAATGGGATAATGAATCAGCTTACTCAATATTATTTGTCCAGGCTGTTTTTCGTACTGTTGGGCGGTATTTTGCTGGTACTGTTGGGAACAATTCTAGGAATATTACAGAGGGTTGTCTCTCTGGGAAAGTTTATTTGGGAGAAAAAGAAACGATTTGGTATTGCTCTATTGCTGCTGGTGGGCTGGGGGATATTGACCTGGCCTTATGCCAGGGATTATTCTCTGCAGGCAACACTGACAGAAAGCAGGGAAGGAAGCTCTTTTCAGTTATATTGGTGGAAGCAGGGACAAGAGGATGAGCAGATTCAGGGCGTGCAGGCTGTCTATGATAAAGACCGTGCTTTATTACCGTTAAAGACGGGGATTCTGGGCTGGCAGAAGAACTGGCGTTTGGATATAATAGATGGCAGTCAGGAAGTGACTGTTCGTTATGTGGATTTGTATCAGGGGGAGAAGATTATCCGAAGGATTTCTGGACAGGAGTTGGAAGGATATTTGACGGATATTGCAGGGGTGAAGTCGGTTTACAGTACAGAGGAAGGGCTGTTTATTCTTCCTGATGGTGATGACCCTATGCTGTATTTAGGAAGCAGATTATCCCATAGTTTGACGAAACAGTTGCTTCGTCCCTATCTGATACAGTTGGCATTAGTGGCAGGATTTACCTTCCTGCTATTGGTAAGTGATGCAATTCCGGCAGTGAAACAGGGGTATATCCTACTAGGGAAATCCCTTTGGAAGAAAAAGAAACGGTTAGGTATTGCCTTGCTGCTGACTATCGTTTGGGGAATAGTTACCCTTCCCCGTGCAGAGGACTATTCGTTGCAGATTCAGCTGGCACAGAGCAGAGAGGGCAGTCTTGCTCAGATATATTGGTGGAATCAAGGGGAAACCATCTTACCTGAGCAGGCAATCCAGGCACCTTACTATGGAAGGCAGGTTCTTCTTCCTCTGAAAGAGGGGATGCTGGGTGGAGATAAGGAATGGAGACTGGATATTATTGACAGCAACCAGGCGACCTGTATTGATTCTATCCATATGTATCGGGGACATAAGCAGCTTCGGACGATTTCTGCTCAGGAGCTGGAGGGATATCTGACAAGCCATGAGGGAGTACAGGAAGTAGGCAGGACGGAAGAGGGACTTTGGGTAAAGCCCTCTGGAGACGACCCTATACTGTATCTGGGCAGCAGGCTGTCCGACAGCTTGACCAATCAGATTTTTGCCTCCTATTTGGCAGGATTAGCAGGAGTATGGGGTATCAGCTCTCTGCTGCTGATAGGAGATATGCTTCCGGGACTACAACAGATTTATGCCTTTTTTGGGGAAATATTATGTAAAAGAAAGAAAAGACTGGGAGTGGTTTTACTGCTGACCTTAGCCTGGGGTGTACTGACCTGGCCTCGTTCTCAGGACTATGGGTTGCAGATAGAGCTATCAGAGAATAGGGAGGGAGACTATACACAGCTGTACTGGTGGAAGGAGGGAGAAGCCTCTGTTCATGACCAGGTTGTTCAGGTACCTATCCATGGAAGCAGAATATTTATCCCTTTTCAAAAAGGAATATTGGGATGGAAGCAGGAGTGGCGGCTGGATATAGTCAATTCCCAGCAGGAAGCGCAAATTATTGGTTTTGATTTATATCAGGGTCATGAAAAGATACGCTCCTTTACGACCGATGAATGGGAAGATTGGGTGCTGAGAGCCGAAGGAATAGAAACGGCCTATGGAACAGACGAGGGCTATTATCTTGTTCCTTTGGAAGAGGATTCTTTCCTGTATTTTGGAACCTGTCTGACTCGAAATATTTTAGAACCTATCTTAACAGAATATGTGGTGCAGCTGTCGGTAGCAGGTCTTGTTTTCCTGCTGTTGCTTATGGGAGACAGCCTGCCCGGTATCCGCTGGATTTATGATTGGATAAGAAAAAACCGAGGACGAATCGCTGTAATGGGTGTACTATTTTGTATCTGTGCTGCTGCCCTTTCTCCTCAGTTTACGGACTATTCGCTGAAGATAGAGCTGTCAGAGGAGTATACCGGGCATATTGCGGAGATTTACTGGTGGGGACCGGAAGAAAGCATTAGTCTGGAGCAATCCTATCAGGCAAGAATAGAGGGAAAACAGATTGTTTTTCCTGTGCGGGAGGGGATGCTGGACTGGAACAATTCATGGCGAATCGACTTTATCGCGGCAGATCAAAAGGTGGAGATTACCTCCTTTGCTCTATATCAGGGGCAGGAGTGGGCAAGAGCCTTTTCAGCAGATGAGCTGGAGTCTTATAGGACAGGCAGTGATGGAGTGGAGGATGTAGGCAGTACAGGGGAGGTCTTCTATGTAAATCCGTCTGGAGATGATCCAATTACCTATTTTGATGTTCGTCTGTCACGGACGATAATCCAAGACATCATGAACGATTATATAGGGAAGCTGCTAGTCGTTCTTTTTCCGATTTTTCTCATCGTTATGGCAGATAGACTACCGTTGCTTCGGGGAGTCTATCAGAAGCTGAGAGAGAAGGTAGCTGATGAAAAAACGGCCTGGTTATGCTATAGTGGTCTGTTGGGAGCAGTAATTCTGGTTGTGTTTCATGATTTTTTACTGGGCGACAAGGTATTTTTATACATGGGTGATTCCTTTTATCAGACCTATGCCCAGCTGACCCATCTGGCGGATAGAATTGCCGCAGGAGAATGGGGATGGAATTACACCTTTTATGAGTCTTTGGGAAATGCAGAGGAACCAATTATCCTCACCTTAAAGACGTTTTGTACCGTTTTTGGCAGAGAAAATCTGGCTTATACCATGGGATATGCTCAGATGATAAAAATTTTTCTGGCAGGACTGTTCTTTTATGGCTTTCTGCGTCGTATGGGAACAGATAAGCTGGGCAGCACTCTGCTGGGACTGGGCTATTCCTGCAATGCCTATATTGTGGCCAGAGGGATGTGGCAGAATTATCCCAATGAAGCAGTTTGCTTTGCTTTATGGCTTTGGGGCTTTGAGCATTTTAAGAAGACAAAAAAATGGCTGCCCTTTTTATTGGTGAATATCTTCTGTTATTGGAATTATCATGGTTATACAGCTATTCTTTATACAGGAGTAGGATTGGTATTTGGTATTTTCCGACTGGTTTCGGATGCAAAGCCAGCAGAGGAGGGAGACCAGTCAGAGTCCTTGATTAAGCGTAGTCTTAAGCTGACCGGAATCGTTTTATTGGGAGCAGTAGTTTCCATGGCAGCCTGGATGCCTTCTTTAATTCAGCAGCTGAGCAGCTCTCGAGTGACGGATGGAGCAGAGGTAGCCAGCCAGTGGAAGAATATTTTAAATTATACCAGACTGGCAGGATATCGGGTAATGTTCTACCGAGCCTTGGTACCTGATGCTTTGGGAATCTTTGAGGATAACTACGTAGGTGTGACCAACTGGCTGGAGGACCCGGTATTTTACTGTGGTCTTATGACCATCGTGGCAGCTCCTCTAGGACTGTGTGCCATGAAAAAGAAGAAAAGGCTGTGGTATATGCTGCCTCTGGCAGGAGCCATTATCTACAATATGTTTGGTATTGTCAGAAACGTGGCCAATGGATTTGCAGGAATTGGATGGAAGCTGTCTTCTCTGTGGGTAATTATTCTTTTGCTTATCTTTGCGGCTGGTCTGTGGCAGGAAAAGGAAGCAATAGAAGCAAACAAGGCAGGAAAGGTTTTGTTGATTGTCAATGTGGTGCTGGTGGTATTATCAATTTACTTTTTTAAGGATGGGGTACAGGTCTTTTATCTGGCAACGGCCTTACTTTTATCCCTTACTCTCTCTCTGCTGTTGTTCCTGATATTAAAGGAAACAAATGAGGAAAAGAAGGGATATTTAAAGTATTTATTGGTACTGGTGGCAGCTGCAGAGGTAGCAGGCTCTTCCTATCGGGTGGTGAATAATAAGTCCGGATTGGATGCTCAGGTATTGAAGGAAGAGATATATTATAATGATGCTACTCAAGAACTGCTGGCTCAGGTAGAGGATGAGACGGATTTTTATCGGGTGGATAAGCAGTATACTTCTACTGCTTACTGTGATTCCTTATACCAAAGATATAAGGGAACCGCCTCCTATATCGGTGGAGTCGGTGACAATGACTATACCCAGAAGCTGTATAACTATCTGGGGCTGCCGGTACTGGAGCATGTTCAGAGAGGAACCGACCAGAATACAATAATCAATGCTTTATGCAATGTAAAATATGTGATGACGAAGAATCAAAGACTGAATACCTACGGTTTGGAGTATCGTTCAGGAAAGGATGGCATTACCCTGTATGAAAGTAAGTATACCCTGCCCTTTGGTTATGTCTATGACACCTATATGACAGAAAGCGATTTTCTGGAATACAACTATGTGGATCGCAGAAATCTGATGATGGAACGATGTATTTTGGGAGATGAGGCCGGGGAACTGCTTCCGGAGGGAATTAAAGAAGACGCTTTTTATAGGGACTTTTCGGAAAAATGGAAGGCTTATCAGGCAGAAACCACTCTGGAGGGAAAGGAGATTCACTTTGCTCCCATTCAGGAAGGGGAGGTGGCTATCTTAAAGCTGACAACCAGTGCGCAGGAGGATGCCTGGGCAGAGGCCTATTATATGCAGGGAAATGTGATGCTGGGTAAGGTAGATGTAAGGCTGGTAAAGGGAAAAAGCAGCCGTTATATGGAATTTATGCTGGCAGGTACCGACAGGATACCTGTATCAGCCGTAACCAGTAAGCCCTATGAGATTGCATCGGTGGAGCTGTATGTGATTCCCCAGGAGGTATATTTTGCTCAGCTTCCTGAGTGGATAGAGGAGAGAAGTCAGGGCAGCTTTCAGATGAGCCATTTTGAAGAAGAAC
Source organism: Lachnospiraceae bacterium (assembly GCA_017532145.1). Taxonomy (GTDB): domain Bacteria; phylum Bacillota; class Clostridia; order Lachnospirales; family Lachnospiraceae; genus Kineothrix. The sequence continues at coordinate 29,435 of JAFXJR010000097.1, forward strand.
AGATAGAAGGAACTGCTGTACTTTCTCAGGATAGTATTATGGTATTTACGATTCCTTATGATGAAAATTGGAGTGCCTGGGTGGATGGTAAGAAACAAAGACTGCTTCAGGCTAATGTAGGATTTATGGGGCTGGCTCTTTCTGAGGGCAGTCATGAAATTATTTTGAAATACAGGTAACTATGACTGTACGAAAAGGTAGTTGTAGCGAGCAAAAATCCCATCGCCATAGGCGATTTTCATGGATTTTTGCATCGTAACGGTGAAGGTACTGAACAGTGACAAATACAGATAGAAGATGAGGTAGACTGGTATGGAGAAGAAAGGAAAACGCTTTTATTACCTGGAGGTATTACGGGCAGGGTCGGCTCTGGCAGTGGTTATGCTGCACCTGGCCTCTCTGAATTGGTTTGGCTATGTGGGCAGCTTTAACTGGAAGGTATTTACTGTGGTATGGGGACTGATGCAGTTCTCCGTACCAGTCTTCTTTATGATGTCAGGAGCCTTGTTTTTACAGAGGAAAGAGAAAATAGTATTTCCAGAATCTATACAGGCTATATTCCCCGAATGGTGGTATTTCTGGTGTTTTGGGCAATGATTTATCAGATTTACCATCTGCTGGGAACGGACACAGAAGAAAATCTGTTTATCAGAGCTGCGAAAAATATAATGAAGGGAGATACCCAGGTACATCTGTGGTTTGTCTATGCCCTTGTGGGGCTGTATGTGTTGATTCCTTTGCTGAAGGCCTTCACCGACCAGGCAGACCCTAAGCTGTTATGGTATGCCGTGATTCTGGCTTTTATCGGTACAGAGGTAATTCCCCTGCTGTCCCGCAGGTCAGATATAGCATCTGTCATTGTAGTAACAAACTATACCAAACTCAGTGTTCACGGTCTGGGAAGTTATGTAGGATTTTTTCTATTGGGACATTGTCTCCATAGCTGGGAGATACCCAAAAAGGTAAGAGGAATTATCTATGCACTGGGGCTTCTGGGGGTAGGAACGATTATCGGCAGAACGCTGTATCTGTGTTTAAGAGACAATACCTTAAATGGAGACTATTTTTCCTTTGTTATGCCTATGATGCCCAGTGTTATCTTCTGGAGTGTAGGGGTGTTTGTCTTTGGCAAATACACCTTTGTAAAGGAGAGCAGACTGGCAGGAGCGGTCAGGTGGATTTCTCAGGTTTCTCTAGGAATCTATGGTATCCATATGCTGCCTATTTTTATTCTGCAGAAGCTGGGGCTGTCTACTCTTTCCTTTAATGCGCGGCTTTCTTTACCCTTGCTGTTCCTTATCGTGGTGGGAATCAGTGTAGGAGTGATTAGTCTGATGAAAAAAATTCCTTTACTGGGAAGATTTATAGGTTAGGATCAGGAGAAAAGATATGATAAAATATTTGGATGGAGAAGGTCGGAAAACTACGGTGGAAGCAACGATGAATCATATTAATGTATATCTTAATGGTCGACAGTCCATAGGTGAGGGATTGGATGGGGACAGGCTGCTGCGATATTATGAGGAATTTGTCTCCTATACAGAGAGGATGAAGGAGGAGTTTGACCTTACCGAGATACAGCCTGCTGTGGAGGGCAGGGGGCTGAAGGGACTGGTGAAAAAGGTTATCGCTAAATGTGTGGGCTGGTATAGTAAAGATATTGATAAAAGACAGACCGATTTTAACCTGCATCTGCTCTGTGCGGTGAATAGTGAAAAAATGATTCTGGAGCAGCTGATTAGACAGACTATGGACAGCCAAAAGAAGGAATGCCAGGATGACAAGCATCAGAAAGGGTAGAAACAGCGATGAAACAGAGACAGATATCCATTATTATATTGACATGGAATGGGCTGGAATATACAAAAAAATGTCTGGATTCGCTGCGTTCCAGTGTACAGGCTATGGGCTGTCAGGTGTATGTGGCAGACAATGGCAGCAGTGACGGTACATTGGAATATTTGCAGGGCTTGGATTGGATTCAGGTAATAAGCCATCAGGAAAATCTGGGCTTTGTAAGAGGCAACAATGCGGTGATTTCCAGGATTCAGGAAGGGGACATCGTTCTGCTGAACAACGATATGATTATCTGTCAGGAGGATTGGCTGGAGCAGCTGTACCATACGGCTTATAGCCGGGAGGATTATGGGGTGGTAGGCTGCCGGCTGATCAATGAAAAATCCCAGCTGCTGCATACCGGCACCTATATCATGACGGATACCTATTGGGGACAGCAGATAGGCGGAGGACAAAGGGATATTGGTCAGTATCCCTATGACCGGGAGGTAGAAGGAGTGGTATTTGCCTGTGCCTATATTAAAAGGGCTGTACTGCAGAAAATTGGTGGTTTAAATGAAGCCTTTTTTTCATATTTTGAAGATACAGACTACTGTTTGCGAGCCAGAAAGGCAGGCTTTCAGGTAGTCTGCTGCGGAAAGGTGACGTTGATTCATTACCAGAATGTATCTACTGAGGTAAATAAGACCAGCTTTTCCAAAATGTTTCAGACTTCCCAGAAGACCTTCCGGGAGCTTTGGGCAAAGGAGCTGGAGGGGAAGCCGAAGCAGACGATGGCCTGGCATTCCGTAGTAGATGGCAGGAGCGGCTATGCTGTGTCTGCCAAAAACTTTATGCTGGCATTGGAAAATCGGGGAATTGATGTGCGTTATCGTTATGTATATGGTAAAAATACACCGATTCCCTATGAGGAAAGTGGAGTCAGTGACGATTACAGAATCAACGTTATCCGAAAGAGAAAGTTTCTCAAAACCTGTCCTCAGGTCGTCTATGGGGTGGCAGATGTATTCCATAAAAATACAGGAAAGTATAAAATTGGTTATACCATGCTGGAAACCACCGGCATTCCGGAGGACTGGGTAAAGCAGTGTAATAAAATGGATGAAATCTGGGTTCCCTCCCATTTTAATGTACAGACCTTCCAAAACAGTGGAGTAAGGGTTCCTATACAGGTTATGCCTCTGGGGATTGACCCTAATTACTATAACCCGCATATCATTTCTTATAAAAAAAATCACAGATATACCTTTCTTTCGGTTTTTGAATGGGGGGAGCGGAAGGCACCGGAGCTTTTACTGAGGGCTTACAGTAAGGCGTTTACTGGAAAAGATGAGGTAGTTTTAATCTGTAAGGTGAACAACAGTGACAGCAGTATTCATGTGGAAAATGAAGTAAGGAAGCTGGAGCTGCCGGGAGACGGTCCGGAGATTATCTTTTTGTATAATACGGATTTTGAGGATTATGAGATGCCTGCTCTCTACCGTTCAGCAGACTGCTTTGTTACAGCTACCAGAGGAGAGGGCTGGGGGATGCCTATTTTAGAAGCTATGGCCTGTGGTCTGCCTGCAATTGCTACAGACTGGAGTGCCCAGACCGACTTTTGTACAGAAGCCTATGCCTATCCGGTACGGGTGGAGAAGCTGGTGGAAGCAAAGGCAAAGTGTGAGTATTATCAAGGATTTCAATGGGCGCAGGCAGAGGAAGAGCATTTGATACAAAGGATGCGTTATGTTTATGAGCATCGAGAGGAAGCAGCACAAAAGGGGCAGCTGGCCTCAGACTATGTAAGAAGGGAGTTTACCTGGGATCGGGCAGCAGAAAAGATGGAGGAAAGAATACGCCAAATCCTTGGCTAAGGGGATTTTCTATTGACAGCAGAAGTTAAATTCAATAAGATTATCTACGGAAATGCTGATTTAGCTGAAGCGAATGGTGAATATCCGCTTTGACCCAGCGTTTCCTTACCGTTAATATCCCTGATAAGACGACTAAGGTAGTGGGGCTGGAAAGCACAGACCAGTCAAGCGTCAGTGAATGGATATTCGGTGTGTTAAGTTGACAGGGACAGAAAATATGCTAGAATATAGGCAATTAAAGTGAACAGCAGGAAGAAAGGATGGCAAGATGAAAAACATAACGGTAGTAGTACCTGTTTATAAAGACTGGAGTACCTTAAAGCTATGTATTGACTCTTTAAAAAAGTGGGTGAAGGACAATCATCAGGTATATTTTATGAATGACTGTGGTCCTGAATGGGAGGATTTGGAGAAAAAGATTCAGGCATCCATCCGGGGAGTATCCCATTTTCACTATTTTAAAAATGATACCAATCTGGGATTTGTACAAACCTGTAACCGGGCAGTGCTGGAACTGGATCAGAGCGGAAACGACATTTTGCTATTAAATTCAGATACTAAGGTAACCGAGGGATTTTTAGAGGAAATGTCCCGTATACTGCATCTGGCAGAGAAGCATGGTGTGGTTTGTCCCAGAAGCAACAATGCCACTCTGCTTACCGTACCTGTTAAAAACAATCTGGGACATCTATTGGAGCCGGAGGAGAGCTATCAGGTATACCGTCAGGTAAAGGATCTGCTGCCTGAGTATATGCCCATTCCTACCGGAGTAGGCTTTGCCATGCTGATTAAGCGCAGGCTGATTAATGAGTTTGGTCTCTTTGATGAAATCTATGGCAAGGGCTACAATGAGGAAAATGATTTTTGTATGAGAGTCAACCAGTATGGCTACAATATTGTTATGGCCAACCGGGCGTTCGTCTTCCATTATGAAGGAAAGAGCTTTGGCAGTGCCAAGGCGGAGCTGGACGAGAGGAATAGTGCCATTTTGCGGGAAAGATATCCCTATTATCCGGCCATTGTTGACCAGTACTTTAACCGGGATATGGATCCGGTGGACTATTATGCAGATATGCTCTGTGAAGGAGTCTATAAGAAGAAAAGGGTACTGTTTAGCCTGTATGAGCTGCCTTCGGCCTTTAATGGTACGGCAGAGTATGGGCTTTCTCTGTTGGGTGAATTTTATCAGCTGTACAAGGATGTTTATGATATTCACGTATTGACCAATGTGATGGCAGATGAGTTTTTCCATATATCGGAAAAATATCCCCATGTATGGCATCCCCATACGATACAGGGACAGACCTTCCATATTGCCTTTGCACCTTCTCAGATTTTCCATATTGAGCATATGTTTATCCTGAACAGAACCTGTCTGAAATATGTATTTTGTATGCAGGATATTATCAGCTTAAGAAGCCAGTATATTCTAGCTTATGATAAGGAGAGGCAGGATGTATTCAGAAAATCCATTCACTTCTGTGATGGTATGACCTCCATCAGCCAATTTTCTTTAACCGATACCAAGCAGTACTATCCGGATGAATTTGCTGCCAGAAGGATTCCTGATACGATTATCTACCATGGAAGCCATGAAAGAGAGAGAGGGAAGTTCACTCAGGAATATGAGCAGGTCTTTGACAAGTACTTCTTCGTCTTTGGCAATAAGTTCAAGCATAAATTCCTTTGGGAGGTGCTGGAGGTACTGAAGAATACAGAGCATAACTTTATCTTTATTGGAGCCAAGGAAGAAGGTTATGTGGAAAAAAATATTTATGGCTATATGAGTGGCAATCTTCCGGATGAGTTTATCGACTATCTGATTCACTGTTCTCAAGGGATTCTTTTCCCCAGTCTGTATGAGGGCTTTGGATTGCCGATTTTAAAAGGAATTGAGTTTGATAAGAAAATCATCGTTAATGATACGGATTTAAATCGGGAGCTGAAGGAATATTTTGAATGCTATGGGGAGAATATTCTGATGTTTGCCGAAAGCAGTCAGGTAAAGGGGCTGTTGGATCAGGTGGCAGCTAATCCCAAGGTACGATATAAGAATGATAAAAAGGTGATGAGAACCTGGAAGGACGTAGCAGTGGATTCTGAGATTTTTTTAAGGAAGATTCTGGAACAGGAGGTGGATTTTCAACTTCTCCATGCAAGATGGCTGGAGATGCGGTATCTGGAAAATATTCACCGATGCTATGTGCCTACTGCTGCGGCACCGCCACAAGATATTTCGCTAAAAGCCAGCCTAAAGGCTTATGGAGGGCGGAAATTCCCTCGTATATATAATTTGCTGCACAGGATAAAGAAGAAAGTAAAGAGGGAGCAATAGGGGATGGAGTAAGACTGCTCTCCAGACCTTGAAAGGAGCATGGTGATAAGTATGAAGATCATCAAAGAAATCATTGAATACAGGGAAATGATATTCAGTCTGATTAGAAGGGATTTACGAGGAAGGTATAAAGGCTCTGTACTGGGCTTTATGTGGACCTTTATCAATCCTTTGCTGCAGCTGGGAGTATATACAGTTGTTTTTTCTGTAATTATGCGCATGAATATCGACCGATACTATCTGTTTTTGTTTGTGGCATTGATTCCCTGGATTTTTTTCAATACCTGTCTGGGAGGAGGAACCCGAGTGATTTTTTCCCAGGAGGATATGGTAAAAAAGATTTATTTTCCCAGAGAGGTACTGCCCATTGCCTTTGCCACCAGCCAGTTTATCAATATGGTACTGGCCTTTCTGGTCATTTTTGCCGTAATCTTTCTGTCGGGGATGGGAGTCAGTCTGCAGGCACTTCTCTATCTGCCGCTGATTATGCTGATTGAATATATTCTGGCTTTAGGCATTACCATGTTTGGAGCTGCTGCCACCGTTTATATCCGGGATTTGGAGCAGATATTCAATATTATAGGCATGGCATGGATGTATTTAACACCGGTGCTTTATTCCGTAGATATGGTGCCAGAGGAGCTGCAGGGGCTGTATCACCTGAATCCGATGACCTCTGTTATTGTAGCCTACAGAGACATTCTTTATTATAAAAAGCCGCCTCAGCTGGAAACACTGCTGAATGCAGTATTGCTGGGTATTCTGGTGTTGGGATTTGGCTGGTTCAGCTTCAGCAGACTCAAAAGAAGATTTGCGGAGGAATTATAATGAGAAGTCAGGAAAATGCAATTGAAGTCAATGATATAACAAAAAAGTTTCGGATTTATTTTGATAAAGGTGCATTGTTAAAGGAAAAAGTAATTTTCCGTAACCGGAATAAGTATGAAGAAAGATGGGTATTGAATGGAATCAGCTTCGATGTAAAAAAGGGTGAGGCTATCGGTCTGATTGGCCATAATGGCTGTGGAAAAAGTACCACCCTGAAGCTGTTGACCAGAATTATGTTTCCCGATTCGGGAAGTATAGATATGTGCGGCAGAGTATCCAGTCTGTTGGAGCTGGGAGCCGGCTTCCATCCGGATATGAGTGGGAGAGACAATATCTATATCAATGCTTCTATCTTTGGATTAAGTAAAAAAGAAATTGATAACCGGTTGCAGGATATTATTGATTTTTCTGAGCTGGCAGAGTTTATCGACAATCCGGTGAGAACCTATTCCTCCGGTATGTATATGAGACTGGCCTTTTCTGTAGCTATCAATGTAAATGCGGATATTCTGCTGATTGATGAGATTCTGGCAGTAGGAGATGCCAATTTTCAGAATAAGTGCTTTAATAAGATGCTGGAAATCAAGAAAAAGGGCACTACTATCGTGCTGGTGTCTCATGCCCTGGGACAGATTGAGCAGATCTGCGAAAGAACCATCTGGATTCATGAAGGTCTGATTCGGATGGATGGTTCTCCCAGAGAGGTACACAATGCTTATCTGGAATTTATGGAGGATAAGCGTCGGCAGACTCTGGTGGAGCAAGAACGTCGGCAGGAGCAGCAGGAGTCTCCCTCTCAGGAGGAGTCCGGTGGAGAAGGGGAAGAGGCTCAGGAAGAATCCCAGCAGCCCCAGAAAGCAGCGGAAAAGCCGGTAGCTCAGCGCAGAGGCAGCGGTGAGGCCAGGATGAAGCATATCAAAAGCTACAACCGTCAGGGAGAAGAAAAATACCATTTTAAAAGTGGTGAGGATATTATTTTTGAAATTACCTATGAAACCTATGAGAGAATCGAGCAGGCTATTTTTGGACTGAGCATCTTCCGTATAGATGGAACACGCTGCTATGGAAGCAATACCAGAGTGGATCAGGTTAAGGAATTTGTTATAGAAAAGGATGGAAAGGCCAGAGTTTGTTTTGATCATAATAAGCTGCTGCCGGGCAGGTATTTTGTAGATGTATGTATAGCCAGAGGTATGGATATGATTGTGGACTATCTGGATACGGTAAATGAGTTTGAAATTACAGGTATCACAGAGGAGATGGGCTTTATGAAGATGAGTCATAGTTGGGAAGTAGAGGGAGGAGACCATGTCATTTGATCAGTTTCAACGGTATAAGACGGTACAGATAATGGTAGAAAAGCTAAAGAAAAAGCTGGGATTGTCTCAGGTATCCGTGTTGGAGATTGGAAGCAATGGACAGTGTAATCTGGGAGAGGTACTGCCGGAGGAAAGGATTCAGTATTCCTGTCTGGAAATCCCACCGGAAAGGGAGGGTGACGACAGATTTATCCAGCTGGACGGTACGAATATGCCTCAGGTAAAGACGGGAGCCTACGATGTGGTAATCGCACTAGATGTGTTTGAGCATGTACCGGAAGAGAAGCGGACAGCCTTTTTACAGGAGCTTTACCGGGTAGCCGATAAGCTGGCGATTCTTTGTTTTCCATTTGCCAATGGAAGTAATGAATTGGCAGAACGGAGAGCCAACAGCTATTATAAGGCCATCTATGGAAAGAATCATATCTGGTTGGAGGAGCATATTGAGAATGGGCTTCCCGGATGGAGCAGTACAGAGGCCTTTCTGACAAAAGAAGGGATAGCCTTTGCCAATTTTGAGCATGGAGACATCCATCTGTGGGAGGAATGGATGAAGGCACTGTTTGGTGCCTATGATGTGCCGGGAGCAGAGGGCTATCTGGCAGAGCTGGAAGCCTACTATGGAGAGGAAATCTATGATCATGATGTGGGACAGAAAAACTATAGAATCTTCCTGCTGATGTCCAAGGAAAAGAAGCTGGCAGGGGAGCTTGCTTCTTTGATGAGAGAGAGGTTCCAACGTCAGGATGGAGCAGAGGCACAGGAGGGAATGCTTCGGGGCTTGCAGGATTTAAAGCAGTTATGTGGAAGAAGAGCCTGCAGGCAGATGAAAAGCTTTCTGTATATGGATGAGGGCAATGGTTATCAGGAAGAAGATAAGCTGGAAAGAGAAGCTTTGGCCAATGCCAGTAATGAATTTCATCTGTGTTACCAATATCAGGTAGGAAAGAAGGTAACAGGCTTTCGCTTCGACCCGGTAGAGGGATGTGGCTGTATGATGGCACGGGTAAGTATCTGTTCTGATCAGGGAGAGCTGCCCTTTTCACCGGTAGGAGGCTGGGAGCATGGAGGCTACTATGTCTTTCCGGGAGACGATCCTCAGTTTTTCATTGATGCAGGAGGAAAACAGCTGGAGTGGTTGAAAATAGAAGCGGATATCATCCTCTATCCGGAGGAAAGAGGGCTGATGTTCAGCATTATGGATAAAATAGTAAGTGACAGTGAGCAAAGAGCTATTGATGCCATCCGGGAAAAAGAGGCTGCACTGTATGCCAGGGCCGATGCAGTCAGAGACAAGGAACGGGCAGAAGAGGATAGGGACAGGATGGACAAGGAATGCCAGAAGGCAATCGAATTGAGGAATGCCATGGCAAAGGAGAAGGATGAGGCGCTCAGTCTGATGGCTCAGGAGAAGGATGAGGCGCTCCGTATCAGGGATGCGATGGCAGTAGAGAAGGATGAAGCACTCCAGCTTCGTAATGCCATGGCGATGGAAAGGGATGAGTCACTTCGGCTCAGAGGTGCTATGGCAGAAGAAAAGGATGAGGCACTTCGCTTAAGAGATGCAATGGCAAGGGAGAAGGATGAAGCACTGCAGCTGATGCTGCAGGAGAAGGAGGAGGCCTTCCGTGTCAGAGATGCTCTGGCGATAGAAAAGGATGAAGCCCTTCGTGTCAGAGACGCTCTGGCGATAGAAAAGGATGCAGCCCTTCGGGAAAGGGATGATGTACGAGCGGAAAGAGATGTGCTTCGTTCAGAAAGGGATGTAGCCGTTCAGGAGAGAGAAGATATGCGTAACGAATATGCCCAGGAAAAGGCAAGGGCAGATTTGTATGAAGGAGCCTATAACAATGTAATTCAATCCGGTTCCTGGAAGATGACGGCACCTTTGCGGAAGCTGTTTGGCAAGGGAAAAGAATAAAAAGCATTCTTCATAGACAGAGTTTTTGTGGATAGCCGGAGCTTAAAGGGGGATGTTCCAGAGAATGCAGAAAATAAAGAGAGGAGATGGAGGGAAGCGATATATCAGCCTTTTGGTAGTGGTACTGCTGCTGGTGGGCATTGTATGGCTTTGCCCCATAAAGGATGAGGTCAGTATCCGGATAGAATACAGCTCCAGAAAGTATGACAACAGCTTCCAGGCTCAGCTGTTCTGGAAGACAGATGGAGGATATTCGGCAAAAGAATCTTCGATTCATCAGGTAAGGCGGAATCGGGTAAGTCTGGAGCTTTTAGAGAAGACAGAAGCCGTGACGGAGCTGCGTCTGGATCCTATCGATCAGGAGAAGGAAACCGCCATTACTTCCATCCAGGTCAGGAATCATGGAATTCATATGGGGCTGATTCCTGTCCGGGAGATTCTGGAAAAAGCGGCATTTTACCGGATGGAGGAGCCGGAGGTGAAGAGGGGGATACTGTATATTTACCCTCAGGGAAATGATCCGGTGATTGTTTTGGGGAAAGATTTGGTGGAGGAGTATTTTGCTTCCTGTAACACCAGACTAAGGGCAGTAGTTTCTGGTTGGATTGTAGCAGCAGGCTTGCTGGTAGCCGTGGGAATCCGATATAAAAATCTCTGGAACACAGCGACCAACCGCATTTCCGGACAGTATGAGGGAATCACAAAGGGGATTCTGGGAATAGCCGTATTTCTGGTGGCTTATATGGCTGTTCAAAGCTTTGACTATGCCCATCCTGATGAAAATATGAGTAAGGCAGCCATTGATTATTATATGACCCATTGGCAGCCGGCAGATATTCGGAATCCGGAGGTGGCAGACAGCTTTTCCGCTTATGGAAATTCCCGGCTGACAGAGACCACCTTTTATTATTTTCTGGCAGGAAAGGTGGCTTGGATTGCCAAAAACCTGATAGGGATGGACAAGTATTACAGAGCCTTTAATGTATTGCTTTTTGTAGTGATGACGGGGATTTTTTATAAAAAAGGGAGACAGAATGGCTTTTTATTTTTAATGTTAGGGCTGACTCCTCAGATTTGGTATATTTTTTCTTATGCCACTTCAGATGGCTGGGACTATTTTTTAAGCTTTCTGATTCTTTATCAGCTAACCATTAAAAAAAGTATGTTTTATCGAGCGTTAGAATCATCTTCTGTTAGAATCGCAGTAGGTGGGCTGGTGGCAGTGGGGGCATTATATGGTGCCTTGCTTTTGGGAAAAAAGAATTACTATTTTGTATTTTTAGCTTCCTTTTTTTTCCTTTTATATCGACTGATAAAGACAAAAAAACAAAAAAGGATGCAAATTACTATTAAGTATGCTATAATCGTAGCCGTATGTATGGTCGTTTATTGTGGAACCAAGTATATGGATATACAGTTTTATCATGGAAATAAAAATCTGATTATTTTGGAGCAGAGAGAGGATTATGCAGAAAAGGGAGAAGTCTTGGAGGGAATCTGGGATGGCGTCCGACTCAGGGAACAGGGAGTAGGGCTTCGACAATTTTTTGAGGAATATGGATTTTTAAGAGATTCTTATCGGTCCTACACGGGGTATTATGGATGGATGGAATATGAAAGTCCATGTGGATATTATCTGATTATCGGACTGTTATACTGTTTTTTTATGGTACTTTTATGGAAGACAGTGCTGACTGACAGGGGAAAATGGAAGGGGATACTGTTTGGCGTGCTTATGGGGTTGAGTGCAGCAATTGTAGCAACCTCGGCATGGCATTCCTGGACTTCGGATTTTCAGCCTCAGGGAAGGTATCTATTTGCCATCAATTTTATTTTGGCAGTTTGTGGCTGTATGTATTATGGGGGGCTTTTTGATAAGAAATCAGTGCGATTGGTGTTATGTGCCATCGGCTGCTTATCAGTTTATTCATTTTTATTCAGTGGTATTTTTAGTTTGGCATAATGAATAAGGGAAGCGTTTACAGGAGGAAGTAATGTACAGAATATCAGTGGTAGTACCAGTGTATAATGAAGAAGGCAACGTCGTCGATTTACATAAGGAGATAAAGGATGTCTGTGAAGCTCAGGGCTATGAATATGAGATTATCTTTATTAATGATGGTTCCAGAGACAGAACAGATGAAATCTGCAGAACCCTCAGTCCCCTGAAATATATCTGTATGCGTAGAAATTTTGGACAGACAGCTGCTATGGACGCAGGAATTAAGGCAGCAAGGTATGACTATATTGTTACCATGGATGGAGACAGACAGAACGATCCGGCAGATATCCCGGCCATGCTGGAATATCTGACAGCAAACGATTTGGATGTCGTATCTGGTTGGCGGAAAAACCGAAAGGATACCTTTATGAAGAAATTCGTTTCCCGGGGAGCCAACTTCCTGAGAGGGATTCTGGTAAAGGATGGTATTCATGACAGTGGCTGCTCCTTAAAGATTTATAAAAAGGAATGCTTCAATGGAATCAACCTGTATGGAGAACAGCATCGGTTTATTCCTGCATTATTGAAAATTAAAGGCTTTAAGGTGGGAGAGGTGGTGGTCAACCACAGACCCCGTACACAGGGAACGACGAAGTATAACTGGCACAGAACGGTCAAAGGTTTTGTGGATATGATTTCTGTATGGTTTTGGAATAAGTATGCTACCAGACCGCTGCATATCTTAGGTGGCTTCGGTATTTTAAGTCTGGGAATGGGTTTTGGCTGCGGTATCTGGTCCATTCTGCTGTTTATTCAAGGTTATAAGATGTCAAACAATATTATTCCGGTGATTCTTACTGTGTTTTTTATTATTATCGGACTTTTGATGTTTATTTTGGGACTGATGAGCGAGATTATGATTAAGACTTATTATGGAGTCCATGTGGATACTCCTTACAGTGTGAAGGAAACCGTGGAAACCGGATTGGAATAATGAGGCAAAAGAACGTGAATATATTATGTATTAATCATGAATTCCCTCCCATTGGCGGAGGCGGTGCAACTGCCTGTTACTTCCTGACCAGAGAGCTAAAGGAGGCAGGAAACTCTTTTACCATAGTAACCTCTGCTTTTTCTGATCTACCCTTGGAGGAGCAAATCAATGGAGGACGAGTAATCAGAGTAAAGGCTTTAAGACGAAAGAGAGAAAAAAGTACCTTTCCAGAAATGCTGTCCTTTTTGGTCAGTGCTTTTTTTACCGTAAAAAAACTGTTGAAAAAGGAAAAATTTGATATCTGCTTCACCTTTTTTGGTATTCCCAGCGGTCCTCTGGCCTGGTATATAAAAAGAAGGTATAGGATTCCCTATATCATTAGAATGGGGGGCGGAGATATTCCTGGTGCCCAGAATCGTTTTAAGCTGCTGTATAAGCTGCTCTCTAATCCCTTGAAGCGAATCTGGGAGGAGTCAGAGGGTGTAGTGGCCAATAGTGAAGGATTACAGGAAAAGGCCAGAAAATTCCATGACTGTAAAAAGCTGCAGGTGATTACTAATGGAGTGGACAGCCAGTATTTTTGCAGACAGTCTGCAGAAAAAAGGGAGGGAATAGAGCTTCTGTTTGTTTCCCGGCTATTGGAGGGAAAGGGTTTACAGTATATTATTCCTGAACTGGAAATGATTCAGCAGAAGGCTTCTGTTCCTATCCATCTGAGTATTGTAGGAGACGGTCCCTACCGGGAGGAACTGATTCGTCTGACCAGAGCCTATCATATGGAGGAGATAATCAGTTTTGAGGGATTACAGAATCGGGAGAGTCTGTTGGCATATTATAGCCGGGCAGATATTTTTATCCTGCCTTCTAAAAGTGAAGGTATGCCTAACGTAGTACTGGAAGCCATGTCTATGGGCTTGCCTATCGTGATGACACCCTGTCAGGGCAGTAAGGAACTGGTAACAGACAATGGAATCATCGCAGACTACAAGCATTTTGCTCAGGCTATCATTAAGCTTTGCAAAGACCCAGAGCTGCGCAGACAGATGGGAGAAAAGAGCCGCAAAAATGTAGAGAAAAGCTTCCAGTGGAAGCAGATTGCCCGGCAGTATGAGAAGTTGCTAAAACAGGCGGTGAAGAAAGGCTGACGGCAGAGGAAAAGGGTAGGGCTAAGTTAAGGAGGATAAGGAGAGTTCAGGTGGAAAAACAGAACGCTATTTTGCTGGTTTGGTCCATAAAGGATCATCTGTTCGGAAGATATATGAGAGAGGATGGACTGGATGTAAGAACTATATATAAAGGCAGTGAAAGCCGGATTTTAAACGTAATCCGTATGCTTTGTTTTAAATGGGGACTACCCCAGAAGCCCTGGTTTAATCAGAAAATTAAAGGCTTGGAGGGAACAGTGATTCTCTTCGATGCCATGGTAGGGGAAGAATATCTGGAATGGGTAGTACAAAACAACCCAAAAGCAAGAATTATCTTTTTTTATGCCAATCCGATTATGTTAGCCAAACTGAAAATTGCTCAGGTAGAGGCGGCAGGATGTGAAGTCTGGTCCTATGGAGATGAACAGTGTGCTGCTTACCAGTTAAAGCAGAATGCTCATTTTTGCTGTGAAAGTATGTATAAAGAGGCAAAGCGATATACTAAACAGTATCAGGGAAAGAAGGAGTATGATATCGTCTTTTCCGGAAAGGATAAGGGCAGACTGGAATATCTTTATTCCTTAATGAAAAAAAAGTACTGGAAAAAGTTTAGATGGGGCTTATATATTTCACCGGACCATTTCTGGCAAATCTTTCAAAAGAAGATTTACCGTATGGTGCTGCCCTATCATAAGCTGCTATGCTGGCAGGCTAAGGGGAAGGCAGTATTGGAGATGGTCCCCAGCAGTCTGAATATTCCTACCATGAGAACGGTGGATGCGATGAGCCTGCGACAGAAATTGATTACCAATAATCAAAGGGTGATGGAAAATGACTACTATTACCCGGAAAATATATTTATTATGGGAGTGGATAGGGAAGAAGAACTGGAGAATTTTATCAACAGTCCCTTCCGTCCGATTCCTAGACAGGTATGGAAGGAGCTGTCTTTGGACAGATGGATAGAGAGATTTGTCAAGGATCAGCCTGTCAATAAGGATACCATGGGAAATGCAGACGACGAAGAGAGGAAAGAGTAATGGGAATACAATTATTTACACCCAGATATGAAGTAGAGGAATGTTTGGAGGAAATCAGAGAGTGTCTGGAAAAGGGCTGGACAGGCTTGGGATTTAAGACGGTGGAATTTGAAGAACAGTGGAAGAAGTATACCGGGTTTCCCTTTGCCCATTTTCTCAATTCTGCTACTATTGGACTGAATTTGGCGGTAGAGATTTTAAAGGAGGAATATCAGTGGCAGGATGGGGATGAGATAATCACTACGCCTCTCACCTTTATTTCGACCAACCATGCCATTGCCAGAGCAGGAATGAAGGCTGCCTTTGCCGATATTGATGATACACTGTGCCTGAATCCTGATTCAGTGAGGGAAAGGATTACCGAAAAGACCAGAGCCGTAATTTTTGTAGGGATAGGCGGAAATATCGGCCGGTATGCAGAGATAGTAAAGCTGTGCAAGGAAAAGGGACTAAAGCTGATATTGGATGCAGCTCATATGGCAGGTACCAGAGTCAACGGTGAGATTCCAGGCAGAGAGGCAGATGTAGTCGTCTATTCCTTTCAGGCAGTAAAGAACCTGCCTACAGCAGACAGCGGTATGATTTGTTTTAAAAATGGAAAGTTTGATGAAATTGTCAGAAAGAAGGCCTGGCTGGGTATTAATAAGGATACTTATACCAGATCCACCAACAGCGGCAATTATAAGTGGAAGTATGATGTAGAATATGTGGGAGAAAAGGCACATGGTAATTCAGTAATTGCTTCTATTGGCATTGTACAGCTGAGATATCTGGACAGAGATAATGCCTATCGACGACAGATTGCTTCCTGGTATCGGGAGAGGTTGGCAAAGTATGCGGACAAGATTGGTTTGGTGAGGATACCATCCGAATGCAGCAGTTCAACGCATCTGTTCCAGATTCTGGTAGAAAACAGGGATGAAGTGATTTTACAGCTGAATGCAGCAGGCATCTATCCCGGTGTCCATTATGCAGACAATACTCAATATAGGATGTATGATTATGCACAGGGTACCTGTCCTCATGCAGAGTATGTAAGTGACCATGTATTATCTCTGCCGATGCACCTGTATTTGACCTTTGAGGATGTACAGTTTATTGCTGATGAAGTGATTAAGATTGTAGTGGGTAGTGTATAGACAGAATCGTTAAGATTTGTTTGTATCAGGATACGGAAGGAAGGATATAGGATGAAGCACGCATATACATTTCCCTTTGAACAGCTGATTCTTAAGCCCTTAGAGGAGGCAGATATTGAACAGCTGCGCCTGTTGAGAAACAGAGAGAAGCAGTTTTTTATTACGCAGGCTGAGATTGATGGTCCCTCTCAGAAAAGATGGTATGAAAGCTATTTAAACAAAGCGGGCGATATTATGTTTAAACTGGTTAGAGCCACAGAGCCTGACCAATTCATTGGGGCGATTGCTCTTTATGATATCAGCCTGGAAAATCATTCTGCTGAATTTGGCCGTCTGATAGTAGATAAGGAGCTTGTTCTGGAAAAGGGAGTAGGACTGCAGGCGGTCAAAGCAATCTGTGGTTTTGGATTTGAGGTGCTGAAGCTGGAAACGATTGTGTGTGAGGTACTCAAAAGCAATACACGTGCCTTTAGGGTGTATCTTAAGGCCGGCTTTCGGACGGTAGAGGAAGGGGAGAACTGCTATCGGATGGAGTGGAAAAGGCCGCAGAAACAGACAGGGGAATAGGTCTATGGAGACTGTAGTAGTATTGATGGCTGTATATAATGGAGAAAAGTATCTGAAAGAACAGCTTCTTAGTATACTCCACCAGAAGGGAGTCCTTGTAGAGCTGCTGATCAGGGATGACGGTTCCACTGACCATACCGTGTCTATTATCAAAGGGTTTATGCAGGAATATTCCAATATTCAACTTCTGGAAGAAAAAAATGTAGGTTCGGCTCAAAGCTTTTTAACAATGGCTCAACAGGCGGAAAAGTACCAACAGGAGTATTATGCCTTTGCCGACCAGGACGATATCTGGTATCAGGACAAGCTTTTGACGGCAGTAGAGGTATTGAAGGGCAGAGAAGGCCCTTCCTTATACTTTTGTGGGTTGGATTTAATCGATGCAGAAGGGAAGCCGATGGGGAAAAGGCTGATTAGGAAGAATTTTACCGTGAATAAGTCCTGTGCTTTGGTACAGAATCAAGCCACAGGCTGTACCATGGTGTTTAATAAGCAGGCTCTGCAGCTGTTGAATGTGCATAGGCCGCAGGCAATCCAGATGCACGATTTCTGGATGTTTATCCTGATGTCTTTTCTGGGCAGTATCTTCTATGATGAAAGGACGCATATGGGCTACAGACAGCATGGCAGAAATGTGGTAGGAGCCAAAGTGGGGCTGTTGGGCAGATGGAGAGCCAGACTAAAATATATCCGCAGACTGGGAGAGCATCCCAGAGAAGATATGGCCAAAGAGCTATTGGCAGGCTATGGCAGCCTGTTGTCAGAAGAAGATGTACGGCTGGTCTCTCAGGTGGCCTGCTACAGAACCAGCCTGAGAAAGCGACTGGGACTTCTTTTCAACCGAAGGATTCGGATGTCGGATGGAGAGAAGGATTTTTGGTATCGAATCAGGATATTGATGGGGGATATTTAGTGAAGCTGGAAGGGGACTGTACCGGATGAGTACTGGAAAAATATACGAAAAAATTGCAGCAATTTTCATTTTGGCAGTTATATTTACCCTGGGGTTTCACAAGCTGAAGGAAGCACCCTACAGCATTTATATGGTCTATGATCAGGTAGAGTATGAGGGAGAGGAAGAATTGTATGCTCAGCTTTTTTATTCTACCTATACACACAATAACCCCTGGCGTGAAAAAATGTCTTTTATGGCTCCTATTAAAGGGAATAAGGCTCGGTTTGTCATACCTGTACAACGGTTTGAGGATATCCATTCCTTTCGTTTTGACCCTGTACAGGAGCAGGCAGAGCTAAGGTTGGCGAAGATTGTTTTTTACAAAAGCTTTCTTCCGGTAAAAACAGTATGGCCGGAAGAATTTTTGATGATGATGAATAAAAGTGCAGGTGCAGAGCTGGAGCTGGAGGAAGGAAAACTGAAAATTGTTTCCACCAATGATGACAGTCAGCTTTATCTGGAGAACGGATTTTATATTGAGTGGGAAGAAAGAGTATTGGCAGGCTGGGGGCTGGTTTTGGCTGTAATATCCGGACCGGTACTCTATTTGTTAAAAAGATTAAGTGTTCTTCTATGGGAAAGAGGAGGACGAAGAACGGTAAAAAAAGTAAAACAGAAGATGAAGCAGCAGCTGGAAAAAAGGCAGGGACCTCTGGCAGAAAAGCTGCAGCAGCTGAAAAAGGGTGGGCAAGGTGTATGGCAGTGGATAAAACGAAGGATTATCCTGCTTCAGGGTTATTTCCGGTACTATCCAAGAAGATGTCTGGCTTTGGTCCTAGTCTCTTTGACAGGAGTAATTGTCTTTTTATTCTGGGGCTATTTGACAGGAGAAAAATTTTGGATATTTACAGGGATTGCTTCGGATTCTTATGGACAGGTTTTTCCCAACTACCATTATGCAGCAAAAAGGATTGAAGAAGGCTACAATACGGCGGGCTGGAACTTTCTGGCAGGTCTGGGAAACAACATAGGAGCCTATGATTTTGATATCAATAACTGGATTATGTTTTTTGGAACACAGAGACTCCCCTATCTTTTTGTATTCAGTTATCTTTTCAAGCTGATTCTGTCCGGTGTGGTATTCTATTTTTATCTGAGGGTTATGGGCAGAAGAAAGCTGACAGGGCTTGTATTTGGGCTGGGTTATGCCTTTTGCGGGCATATGGTAATCAGAGGAAGATGGGAAAATATGCCCAGGGAGGTTTTGTTGGTAGCTATCCTGCTGCTATGCTTTGAACTCTATTTTATGAAAAAGGATAAGCGATGGCTGCCTTTGGCGATTCTACTTTTTGTAGCGAATTCCAGTTCTTATGCTGCGTTGCTTTATGGGGTGGTATTTTGTGGCTATGCCATGTTCCGTTATTTTACCCAGAGAACGTTTCAAGGGAAGGATTTTCTGCGGTTTGTGGGAGGACTTCTGCTTTGTCTGCTGCTGGCTTCTCCGATGCTTTTGGGCAGTGTAGAGTGGATTCTCAGCAGTTTGGGCAGCAGTCGTTTTCAGACTGGAGTAAGTGGATACACGGCCAGTCTGGCAGGGCAGGAAAGAGACTGGTTTCTTGGGCTGCAGACTATACAAAGTGCTTTTTTCCGCACTATCGGTATGGATATTGTGGGAATGGAGAATGCTCAGTTTTCCGGAGAAATCAACGGATTGGAGGATCCTACCTTCTATTGTGGACTGGTGGCTATCCTGATGCTTCCGGCAGCCTTTTGTAAGGAGGATAAAAAGAAGAAGTATTGGTATATAGGAGGTTTGGTTATAACCGGAATGTACTTTTTTATCAATCCTCTTCGATTACTGGTAGGAGGCATGTCGGGGGACAGTACCTTTAAGCTTTCTTCCTTTTGGATTATCGTTCTGTTTCTCTATCTTGGAGCAGAGGGATTTGAACGATTTCTCGAGCAGCCGAAGCTGGCAAGAAGGATTTTACTGGCTGGGATTTTTTTGATGGCGATTTCGGTGGCGTTTATTCTAGCCGTGAATCAGCATATTCTTTGGAAATATCTGATTGCTTCCCTGATGTTCATTCTGCTCTATATGCTGGTTTTTATCCTCTATAGTAAAAAGCGATACCAAAATTATCGTTTCATTCTATCTATGCTGTTGGCAGGATTATGTATGCTGGAGCCAATCGTTCTGTCTTATGACCATATTAATCCTTCTACTGCAGTAAAAAATAATGGAGAAAGAAGACAACTGAATGACTATAGCATAGAGGTACTGGAGACAGTGAGAGGGATGGAGGAATCTAATGCCTATAGAATAGATAAGCAGTATGAGTCCTATGGCCGCTGTGATTCTCTCTATCAGAATTATATGGGAACCCGCTCCTATGTGGGGGGATTGGGTATCCGCAGTGAAGTTGTGGAACTGTATGAAAGCCTTTCTCTGCCAAAGCTGGCAGTTTCCAGTTTGCTGGGAACCTCCGTCAGTGATGAAATCAATACCTTATCCGGAGTAAAATATGTGCTTACCAATACGGGAATGCTGCCTAATTATGGATATACCTATCGGCAGACGACAGAAGGGATTGACATCTATGAGAATGAATATGCTCTTCCTTTGGTTTATGGTTATACAGCCTATATGTATCGGACGGATTTTGACAAGCTGTCTGTGCAGGAAAAAAAGGATGCCATGCTGCAGTACTGTATCCTGGAGGAGGGGGAGGCCTCCGAAGAATTGGTGGATTATCCTAAGGGCAGCATAGACAGGGATAAAATGCTGGAGGATTATGGGGTAATCTGGGAAAGGACGGAGGATACAATACGATTTGAACAAAATACCAAAGGAAATGTAGTCGTTCTTAAACTGAAAACTGAGGATGTAAGTACAGGAAAGTCGAAGAATTATATCCACTTCAGAGAAGGTTTGGAAAAATCGGACAAGGTGGAAATCAGTATTCCGTCAGTGGGAGAAGAGGTACTGTTGACTTTTAATCAGGAAGGCATCAATGAACTGGTGTTTGATTTGGGCGAGAAGGTAGACCTGCAGGTGGTGAACCTGGCAATTATTCCTCAACAGGTCTATTATGCACACTATCGGGAATGTATAGAGGAATTGAAAGCCATTCAGGCACAAAAGGTAATCATCGATGAGGCAGCCAGCAGGATGACAGGGCGAATTTCCGTGAAGACACCTACTCAACTATGTTTTTCAATTCCCTATGACCAAAACTGGAAACTGTATCTGAATGGGAAGGAAACACCTTTACAGAAGGAAAATATCTGTTTTATCGGAGCCTTTTGTGAAGAAGGGGAGTATGAGTTTGAATTAAGATATGAGGTGGAGGAAAATCTTATGGAATCCTTTGCCGGAGTAATAAGTGGTGGACTCTGTGTGATTCATGTCGTGGTCTGTACATGGATAGATTATCAGCAGAAAAAGAAGGCTGAGCTAAAAAAAGCTTAGAATAAAGAAAGGGCAATAAAAGCTTATGGGAAAGCAGTGGAAGGGTATAATACAAAATATGGGCTATGCAGTATTGAGCAATGGAGTAATTCTGCTGTCCTCCACCCTGATTTCCCTATTGGTTCCCGCATTTTATTCGGTGGCTGACTATGGATATCTGCAGCTGTACCTTTTTTATACCAGCTATCTGGGACTCTGTCATCTAGGGTGGGCAGACGGAATCTATCTTCGTCTGGGAGGCTGGGAATACAGTCGGATGGATGAGCCGATGTACAAGGCACAGTACAGACTCTTTTTTCCCTATGTACTGCTGCTTTGTGGGACAGCCTGTGCTGCCACATATTTTCTGGTGGAGGAGGGAATGCGACAGACGATGTTTTTTGGTGTATCTTTGTGTATGGTTCCCTATGTATTGGCTAACTATTGGAACAATATTCTGATGGCAACCGGACGGATGAAGGATTATGCCAGAAACTGTTTTTTTAATAGGGCTTTGTTTCTGGTTATCGTGGGAGGAATGCTGATTTTTGGCATTTATGACTTAAGGGGAATTATGGCAGCAGATATTCTGGGAAAAACAGTAGGCTGTATTTCCGCCTGGTATGCCTGTAAAAATCTGTCAGGCAGGTCTTCTTCTGTCCGTTTCCAAGAGGTGACCAGAGAGATTGGAACGAATATTTCCTGTGGAAGCAAGCTGCTTTTTGCCAATGTCTCCGGTATGCTGATTCTGGGACTTATCCGAATGGGAATAGAGAAAAAGTGGAGTATCGAGGTCTATGGTCAGATTTCCCTGACGCTTAGTGTATCTGGTCTGCTGCTGGGATTTATCAGTGCTGTTTCTCAGGTAATGTATACCACTGCCCGCAAACTGGAACGAGGCGGTTTGTCCGAGGTGTATCAGGTTTCTAGAAAGACAGTGACACTGGTACTGCTGGGTTTTCTTGCTGCTTATGAGCCGGCTCGCAGGTTGTTGGTCTGGATGCTTCCGGAATATGAATATGGTTTAAAATATATGGCTATCCTGCTGCCCATGTGTGTGATTGAATGTAAATGGTCATTTTTAACGATGACGTATTTGAAGGTAATTCGGGAAGAAAAAAATATTCTGAAAGTAAATCTGCTCTCGGTTTTATTAAGTGCATTCTCTACGCTGATTACTGTTTTTCTGTTGGAAAATCTTTTTCTTACCGTATGTATAGTGGTATTGGTATTGTTTTGCAGGGGAACCTTTGGAGAAATTATTCTGTCAGGAAAGCTAGGATGTGAGGTAAGGAAGGATATCCTTAAGGAACTGATGCTGATTCTGTTATTTATTACAGTAAGCTGGAATTTCACCGGTTGGCTCTGTCTGTTGCTGTATCTTGCAGGCTATGCTCTATACCTGCTTTCAGAGAAAACAGCCGTCAGGGGAGTGGTGATAAAAATAAGGTACATGATGGAAAGGTAGCAGGAGGATAGTTTATGTTATTTAATTCTTTGGATTTTCTTATTTTTTTTCCGATAGTAGTACTCATCTATTTTCTGATTCCTAAAAAAATCAAATATCTATGGCTGCTGGCTGCCAGCTACTATTTCTATATGTGCTGGAATCCTAAATATATATTGCTGATGCTGCTGTCTACGGTGCTGACCTGGATAACCGGTCTGGCATTGGAGAATTTTCGTGAAAAAGGTTTGTCTAAAAAATGGCAAAAAGGATGTATAGCAGCTTGTTTTATCATTAATCTGGGCATTTTGGCACTGTTTAAATATTTCGATTTTTTTCTGGAAAATATCAATCTTATCCTGGAAAAGTTGGGAATGCAGATGGTGGAAAAGCCCTTTGACCTGCTGCTGCCAGTGGGAATTTCCTTTTATACCTTCCAGGCACTAAGCTATATTGTGGATGTGTATAGAGAGGAGGTAAAGGTAGAAAAAAATCTGGCTCGTTATGCACTGTTTGTTTCTTTCTTTCCTCAGCTGGTAGCGGGACCAATTGAAAGAACCGACAATCTATTAAGACAGATTAATCATATTCCAACCATGAAGCTGAAAAATCATTATGAAAGAATCACGGATGGATTGGTATATATGCTGTATGGATTTTTTCTGAAGATGGTAATTGCAGACAGAATCTCTTTAATGGTGGATACCGTCTTTGACTCCTGGTACATATATGGTACAGTAGAGCTGATAGCAGGTGCTGTAGGGTTTGCCATTCAGATTTACTGTGATTTTGCCAGCTATTCAATTATAGCGGTGGGAGCAGCACAGGTAATGGGCTTTAACATTATGGAAAATTTTGCGGCACCTTATTTTTCCTGTTCAATTAAGGAGTTTTGGAGACGTTGGCATATTTCCTTAAGTACCTGGTTTAAGGACTATGTTTATATTCCACTGGGAGGAAACCGTTGCTCAAGGGGAAGAAAATACAGAAATCTGATGATTACCTTTCTGGCCAGCGGACTCTGGCATGGAGCCAACTGGACCTATGTGGTATGGGGAGGTCTGCATGGTCTGTATCAGATAGTGGGAGAACTGCTGTTTCCAGTAAAACAGAAGTTCTATCCTTATATAGGAATTTCTATAGGAAGTATCAGCCACAAGCTTGGTCAGATTCTGACCACCTTTTTCCTGACCGTAATTGCCTGGGTATTTTTCCGTGCAGAAGATATTGGTGCGGCATTAGGATATTTAAAGAATATGTTTACCCGATGGAATCCCTGGGCAATTGTGGATAAGAGTCTGTACCAGATTGGTTTATCTGTCTATGAATGGAATATCCTGCTGGCATCCCTGGTCTTTATGCTGCTGGTAGATGTGATTCGTCTGGTGAGACATGAGAGGATTGATCGTTTTCTGAATACACAGGGAGCATTGGC
Organism: Lachnospiraceae bacterium; assembly: GCA_017532145.1. Taxonomy (GTDB): domain Bacteria; phylum Bacillota; class Clostridia; order Lachnospirales; family Lachnospiraceae; genus Kineothrix. The sequence continues at coordinate 53,546 of JAFXJR010000097.1, forward strand.
CAAGGGGATAGTGATTGGAGGGATGATACTGGTCATTGGTATGTTTGGCCAGTACGGAGGAGGATTTGATGCAAAACAGTTTATTTATTTCCAGTTCTAAATACATAAAGAGAATAGGAGCGTTGTTATTACTGGTGATTACTGTAGCTTTAGCCTTTCATCAGTTTGCCAGGGTAACAGGAAAGTATCAGGATCCAGTTTTATATGATTTTTATGATTTAAAAAGGAATAGCGTAGACGTTCTCTTTGTAGGAAGCAGCCATGTATACTGCAGTATTAATCCGGTGCAGCTATTTGAAGATAAGGGAATAGCCGGATTTAATCTGGCAGGAGGTTCTCAGCCGGTATGGTTTTCTTATCATTATATAAAGGAAGCATTGAAAACCCAGTCTCCCAAAGTGATTGTTCTGGATGTTTATACAGTTAGAGTTAATGATGATGCTTATTTTGACAGTAGAAATGCCCAGATGAATCTGCTCCATATGAAACCATCCTATAATAAATGGCAGGCATTGCAGCTGGCTGAGGTAGACAGCAGGATAGATGTGTTCTTTGGATTTCCAATTACACATTCCAGATATTTGTCCTTACAAAAGGTGGATTTTGATGAAGAAAGTACCATGTTCTTGGGATATCATTATCAGCCCAGAATCGTAGCTTATGAGCCAGAGAAGGTGAAGGATGTTCGTCAGGTGCAGGAGACAGAGGCAGTAACGCCAAAGACAGAGGAGTATCTGCGGAAATGCATTGAACTGTGCCGGGAGAAGGGAATTGACTTGGTGTTGACCAATTCCCCCTGGCCGGATATTACACTGGATCTACAAAAAAGATATAATTATATCCAGGAAATTGCAGATGAATATGGGATACCCTTTTTGAATGGTTGCTTGTATAACGAAGAAATTGGTATGGATTATACAGTGGACAGTATGGGAGATGGGGGGCATTTAAACTACACAGGTGCAACCAAATATACCCGCTGGCTGGGAGATTATCTGAAGCAGAATTATGAACTGCCTGACAGACGCGGCAGTAAGGGATATGAAGCATGGGAGCATCAGTCCAGGAGACTGGCTGCCATACTGCGCAGAGATGAGTGGAAGAAGCTGGAGGATATGGGGGAGTATCTGGAACGTCTGGCCAGCAGTGAAGAACTGTATTATGTCATTTCGCTGAATGGAGACTTTCAAAAGGAAGGCAGTTCGGTTTTGGATGCTTTGGCAGGCCGTGGCTTCGATACAGAAAAGAATGGTCTCTATGTGATGAATGCAGAGGAGACCCTGTTTTACTCTGAGGGGGCAGAAGAGTATACCTGGTGGAAATACTTTGGCGACTCTGTTTTGCATGTCCAGAGCAGAGAAGGTGTACAGGAAATTTTCTGGGATGGAGACAAGTTTTCTAAAATAAAAAATGGAGTACATATCTGGGTTTATGATAGTACTCTGCATGAGGTAGTAAGGAAGCTGAGTTTTGATGCAGATAAAAATTATGAGAAGGCAGAGTAGTTGAAGGTGCAGGTTTCCTATGCTATACTGTTCCTATTCCTACTCGGATAACAGAAAGAAGGATAGAGGGGAAGAACAATGAATCATTTGTTACTTTTCACACGACACCACGCACTTTGCTACGGGGCGTAAAGAGAACATATAAATTCAGCAGATGCATCGCCTGTCTCGCTGTAGGCGACTTTATATACAGGTGATGCCCGTTACCATTTACAGGTCAGCTACCTGACATGTGAAGGATAACAATCATTTGGATTGTAAGCAACTTCCAAAGGAAATACCTTGCACAATCCGTATAGATATAATAAAATAACTATAATTAAGCTTATCGTTCCTTGAAAGGAGTATATATAAAATGAAAAAAGCACTGATTACCGGCATCAATGGGCAGGATGGTTCTTATCTGGCAGAGCTTCTGCTGGAGAAGGGCTACAAGGTGTATGGTCTGCTCAGAAGAAAGTCTGTGGCGGATTATGGCAATGTAGAACATATCAAGGAGAGGATTCATTTTATTTATGCAGATATGATTGACCAGACATCCCTGATTCATGCCATGCAGATTTCGGATGCGGACGAGGTGTACAATCTGGCAGCCCAGTCCTTTGTAGGAACCTCCTGGGAGCAGCCCGTGGCTACTGCACAGATTGATGCTCTGGGTGTTACCAATATGCTGGAAGCAATTCGGCTGATAAAGCCAGAATGCCGATTCTATCAGGCGTCTACTTCTGAGATGTTTGGAATGGTACAGGCTATTCCCCAGGATGAGAATACCCCGTTTTATCCCAGAAGCCCCTATGGTGTAGCAAAGGTATATGGTCACTGGATTACGAAAAATTACCGGGAAAGCTACGGGATGTATGCCTGCAGTGGGATTTTGTTTAATCATGAAAGTGAAAGACGGGGAAAGGAATTTGTCACTAGGAAGATTACCGATGCAGTGGCTCGTATTAAGCTGGGACTGCAGGAGTATGTAGAACTGGGTAATCTGGATTCTCAAAGGGATTGGGGACATTCCAGAGACTATGTTTATGCCATGTGGCTAATGCTGCAGCAGGAGGAGCCGGATGACTATGTGATTGCTACCAATGAAACCAGAACGGTCAGGGAATTTGCTCAGACAGCCTTTGCCAGAGTAGGGATAGAGGTAGAATGGATGGGAGAAGGAGCAGAAGAGACTGGTGTGGATAAAGCAACGGGAAGAACGATAGTTCGAGTAAATCCAGAATTTTTCCGTCCGGCAGAGGTGAATCTGCTGATTGGGAATCCGGCTAAGGCAGAAAGTGTATTAGGCTGGAAACGCCAGGTTTCGTTTGAGGAACTGGTAGAGAGAATGGTACAAAATGATATGGAACTGGTAAGACGGGAGATTGCTTACAACAGCCTGTAGGGCTGTGGTCAGAGGACAGGCAGAATAATCATTCATAGGAAAGGGAATCCCAAGGGATTCCCTTTCCTGGTAAGGCTGTGAATGGGATAGAAAACGGTTACAGCTACGAGTGGGGTTATCAATATGGCAAAAGCATTAATAATCGGCGGAGCAGGATTTGTTGGGGGTTATCTGGCAGATCACTTGCTTTGTGACTGTAGGATGGAAGTGCATATGACGAAGTTGCCCGGAGAGCAAATAGAGCGGGAGGAGATGAAGGTATATAACCTGGATATTCTGGACAGAGAGGCGATTATTGGTCTGCTGTTTAAGATTCGTCCCGATTATATTTTTCATCTGGCAGCACAAAGTTCGGTGGGGATAGCATGGAAAAATCCGGGATTAACGGCAGATGTGAATATTAAGGGCAGTATTAACGTAATGGATGCAGTTAGAGAGCTGTATTATAAGCCCCGATTGCTGTTGATTGGCTCTGGGGAGGAGTATGGATATATTTTGGAAGGAGAGACCCCTGTTACAGAGGAAAATCGGCTGCGGCCCGGTAATATCTATGCTGCAACGAAGGCTTGTCAGAATATGATTGGCAATATTTATGCCAGGGCATATGATATGGAGGTAATGATGGTAAGAGCTTTCAACCATATCGGTCCCTGTCAGTCGCCTATTTTTGTCGTGGCTGATTTTTGCAAGCAGGTGGCGGAGATTGAAAAGGGAAAGCGGGAGCCGGTGATGTATGTGGGGAATCTCAATACTAAACGGGATTTTACGGATGTACGGGATGTGGTAAAGGCGTATGCTCTTTTAATCCGGACAGGAAAAGCAGGAGAAACCTACAATGTAGGCAGCGGTCATGCAGTGACCATAGAGGAGGTACTTAAGCTGATTCTCAGCTTGTCAGAAAAGGAAATCCGGGTGGAAGTAGATGCCAACAAGATACGTCCGGCAGACGTGCCTGTTATTGAGGCAGATATTGGAAAAATCTGCCAAACTTCCGGTTGGACACCGGAAATCACATTGGAACAGACCATCAGGGAAACCCTGGATTATTGGCGAGAAAGGGTATAATTATATGAATACGGTTCAGTCATTATTTACACAAAAAGGGATTACGGATTCTATCAGAATGCTCCATACGCCCGGTGACTTTGCCAGGAAAAATCTTTTGTATGTGCAGGAGGTAGGAAAACTGAAGAGTCTCAAGCCTCACCAGTCCCGAAGGGAAAATTTGGATTCCTTTCTTTTCCTGGGAGTACAGGAAGGAGAAGGCAGTATAGAGATTAAGGGCAGGGTACACAGACTGAGAAAGGGAGACTGTGCACTGATTAACTGTGCCGATCCCTATGTCCATGAGAGTAGCGAGGAAAAGCCCTGGAGACTGATGTGGGTACATTTTAATGGAATTACAGCCAAGGCCTATCATGAGCTGTTTTATGAGAAAAATGAGAACTGCAATGTTTTTCGCCCGGAAAATCTGAGGACTGCGGAGCAGTGTATCGACCGGCTGATGGAGTATCAGAAGGGAAAAGATTTGGAATCGGAGCTGGAAAGCGGGAGCATTCTAGTCAACCTGGTTAATTTCTGTCTGGGAAGTGTAATGAGAAAGGAAAGTCCTGAGCAGGAAAAGGAAGTCAAATGTTGTTCAAGAATCCGAGAGTATGTCAATGAAAACTACCGCGAACAGGGGCTGATGAGCCTGCTTTGTGAGAAATATGGCAGAGAGGAAGAGGAATTGAATGCTCTGTTTCTTAGTGTGTATGGTATCGAACTGGCAGACTATATTTTAAACAGAAGATTTACGGTAGCCAAGGAATTGTTAAGATTTACCATCAGACCTATTAAGGAAATTGTGGAGGAATCAGGTATTGGAAATGCTGATTTGTTCCGAAGACTCTTTAAGGAGGGTGAGGGGATGAGTGCTGAGGAATACCGTATGAAATGGGCACAGTGGATTAAGTAGCAAGTGGTAAAGCAGGTGATAGATATCTGTGGAACGGTAAATAGGAGTGCTGGACAGAGGGAAAAATGATGAAACAGGAGAAGAAAAGGTATAGGGTATCGTTTGTGATTCCCGTGTATAATGAAGAAGAATCGTTAGAAAAGCTATATGGAGAAATTATAAAAGAGATAGAAGCCTGTGAGAAGGAGGAGCATAGCTGGGGAATCGAAGAATTTGAGATTCTGTTTATCAACGATGGCTCTGTGGATGGCTCTGTAGAGGTGATTAAGAAGATGATTGCCTCAGACCGTCGGATTCGTCTGATTTCCTTCCGAAAAAATTTTGGTAAGGCTGCTGCGCTGGAAGCCGGCTTCCGACACTGTACAGGAGACATTATCTTTACCATGGATGCAGACCTTCAGGATGATCCATCGGAGATATCCCGGTTTATCGACAAGCTGGAGGAAGGCTATGACCTAGTATCCGGCTGGAAGTATAATCGGAAGGATCCCCTGGAAAAAAGACTGCCCTCTAAGCTGTTTAACTGGGTGACTGCCAGAGCCTCTGGGGTGGAGCTGCATGATTTTAACTGCGGCTTTAAAGCCTATCGGAAAGAGGTAGTAAAGGGAATCGACGTATATGGGGAATTTCACCGATATATTCCTGTATTTGCAAAGCGCAAGGGCTTTAAGATTGCAGAGATTACTGTACATCATAATAAAAGAGAGTTTGGAAAGTCAAAATATGGCTTTGAACGTTATACCAGAGGGCTGTTGGATTCTATTTCATCAGTATTTCTATTGAAATATTATGATAAACCTATGTACTTTTTTGGTAAATGGGGAATTGTGGCCTTACTGATTGGTATACTGCTTTGTGGTTATCTTACTGTAGAATGGCTTATGGGAGGGCATATTGGAACCAGACCCTTGCTGCAGCTAGGCGTTCTATGTATTATTACTGGAATACAGCTTTTTTCTGTAGGTTTTATCGGAAATTTAATTGTGGATACCTCCTATAGAAGCAGATACAATGAGGACCATATTAAGGAGATTATATAATCGAACTAGGGAAGTCCTTCATCAATCAAATTTTATGGTAAGAACAAGAAGTGAGGGAAAAGAATAGGTATCGGAAAGAGAGGAGAAGGATAGATGATAAAAAAGGGGAAAGTCAAGTTAGCAAAAGGCTTGGCAGTGGGGTGGTTGACCGTAGCTTCCTGTCTGGGGATAGCAGTATCGGCAGATGCGGCTGAGATAGAGACTGAAGCAGTATCCGTATCAAAGGTGGATGAGTCTACAGAATCGTCTGATATTCCGGCAAGGAACTATCGTCCCTTTGAAAATAAGGTAAAGAGTGTAACCAAGGATGCAGATTATATGGCTCCTTTACAGTCCGGGATAGAGTCTCGCTATAATCCTCTGGACACAGGAGGATATGAAGCCTTACCTGCTATTAGAAATCAGAGTCCTTACGGCTCTTGCTGGGCATTTACCTCCCTGGGAATGGGAGAGGTGGCGGCCTGGAAGCAGGGGAGGAAGCTGGATTGTTCAGAACTGCATCTGGCTTATTTTTCCTATCATACCATACAGGATTCGCTGGGAGGACTGCAGGGAGATTCCAATAAATGTATAGGAGATAGTTTTATTGAGGTAGGAGGAAATCTGTATTTTTCTGGGATGGTACTGGCTAACTGGATGGGGGCAGCAGACGAAGCTTTAGCACCCTATAGCAGTTCCCCACAGGCTGTCTATCAGGGGTTGGATCCGAGTCTGGCCTATCAGGATATTATGCATCTGCAGGGAGCGTATGAACTGAGTCTGGCAGGAGATGAAAAGCTGGTAAAGCAGTATATCAAAAAGAATGGCAGTGTGGGAATCAGCTATGGACATTATGAGGACCCGGCCTATTATAATCCTAATCACTATGCTTATTATTGCAGCAGTCGGGACTATGCCAATCATGCCGTGCTGGTGGTAGGCTGGGACGATAATTTTCCGGCAGAAAACTTTGCCACCAAGCCACCGGGAAATGGAGCCTGGCTGGTGCGTAACAGCTGGGGAGGCAGTGGATATAATAAATATGGTTATTTCTGGCTGTCTTATTACGACAGAACCTTAGACGATGCAGTGTATATATTTGAGTTTGAGGAAGCTGATAACTATGACCATAACTATCAGTATGATGGGGCTATGCTGACACAGGATGTATCCCTGGGTCAGACGGGCAGTGCAGCCAACATATTTACACCCAGGGTAAGTAATGGAAAGGGAGAATTGTTAAAAGCCGTATCCTTTTATTCCGGAGCTCCCAATACAAACTATAGAGTGGATATTTATACTAATCTAACCAATGGCTTCGACCCCACCAGCGGTACACTGGAGTCTCAGGCGGTAACCAGAGGAATGACCACCGCAGAGGGTTATTATACTATTCCACTGAATGCAGAGGTACCTCTGGAAAAGGGTAAACCTTTTTCCGTAGTCATTACTCTTTATAAGGCATCAGGAAAGTCGGTGATTGGAGCAGAAGATTCCTCCAGAGGTTCCTGGTATGATATTACTGCTCATGCCAATCCGGGGCAGAGTTTTTTGTATAATGGCGGCTTCTGGGAGGACGCTGCATCCAAAGGAGGAAACCTGAGAATTAAAGCCTTTACTGAGGATGTGGATTATGTGCCGGTTACTAGGCTGAGCATGGATTATGCCAGCAGAGAGATAGAGTTGAATCAAATGTTTGGATTAAAGGCTACGCCACAGCCCTCCGGTGCTTCTACAGAAGGTTTGGTTTGGAGAAGCTCAGATGAAAGGGTAGTGACGGTAACTCAGGATGGGATTGTAAAGAGTGTGGGCTTTGGGGAAGCAGTGATTACGGCTACGATTGGTAGCAAAACGGCTACCTGTAGGGTAAAGGTACGTTTTCCGTTTTCTGATATTGAGATGGCAGCAGGAAGCTGGAAGTATGAAAGTGCAAAGTATGCCTATGTAAAAGGAACTATGGGAGCCATTACAGGTACCGACCAGTTTATGCCGGACAGAACCCTTTCCAGGGGAATGTTTGTTACAATTCTGTATCGAATGGCAGGGCAGCCAGCAGTTTCCTGGGAAAACAGATTTACTGATGTGGAGGCTGGTAGATGGTATAGTGACGCGATTATGTGGGCAGCCAGGCAGGGAATTGTGAATGGCTATTCTAATGGCAGCTTTGGGGTAGATACAGATATTACCAGAGAACAGATTGCCAAGATGCTTCATATTTATGCTGTCTATCAGAAGTACGACGTATCTAAGGAGCAGTCTTTACATGGGTTTACAGATATTAATCAGCTCAGTCCGTGGGCAGTGGACTATTTGGAATGGGCTACCGCAGTAGGGATGATTAATGGTAAGCCAAATGGGGATGGAAGCTATCGTTTGGACCCTAAGGGAATGGCTACCAGAGCAGAATGTGCTGTGATGATGATGCGATTTGATGAATATTATCAACATAGACAATAGATAAAATAAAAGGGAAAGGAAGAAAAAGGATGAAAAGAAGAAAAAGGATGAAAAGAAGACTGTTAATGGCAATGACGGCAGCCTTCCTTCTGGTTTCTGCAGGCAGAGCCCACGCAGCAGAACCAGAGACTGCTGTAGAGGCAGCCGTACAACAAATGGATGAAAGGGAAGAACTGACCTGTTATATCAGTTCCTGCACCATAGATGGAGCAGATAAAGAAAGGGTAAAGGTGGCAATCAGCCTGGAAGACGGAACACAGCTTCCTCAAAAGCTCTATCTGTTTGCTCTACCTGCCTATGTAGATTCACTGGAGGGATGGACACCGGTAGCAGAAGTGGAGAGCAGGGAGGGAGAGTATGCCTATGTACTGGAAACCAGTTTACTGCAGGAAGGAGTAGGCAGTCATCTGTCCTCCAGATTTGTGATTGCAGAGGAAAAGGAAGGCACTTATGTTCCTCTGTCAGATTTTGCCTGGATTACCAATCCGGAGGTACTTTCTGAGGAGATTCCTGTCAGAAAGGCATTGACAGGTCAGGGAGGTAATTCTAAAAAAGGACTTCAGGTAGTAAATAATATCCTGCCCGACATAGGGGATTTGGGAGTAAGCCACGCTTTTTTCAATATTGTGTTGCAGGAGGTAATCAGTCTGGAGCCTACAGCCTACTATCAGGATTACAATGGAACTCGTTATTATTTTACTGACCGTATTATCAAGGATTTTGACAGCCTATTGGGTACCCTTTATGATACAGGGGCGCAGATGACAGTGGCTATTTTAAGTGAATATAGACCAGGCTATGAGTTTTTGCTCTATCCTGGTGTAAATATAAGACCGGAGACACAGGACTATGCATGGAATACGAAGGATGCTAAAAGTGCAGGCTATATTCATGCTACTTTGTATTATCTGGCAAATAGATATAATGGCACTGACCAAAAGATTGGCAAGGTGACCAACTGGGTTATTGGCAATGAAGTAAATGATAACATGCAGTATTATTATATGGGTCCTAAGGACAGAAACAGTTTTGTTACTGAATATTACAATACCTTCCGTATTGCCTATAATGCACTAAAGAGCGGCAATGCAGCAGCCAATGTATATATTCCTTTGCAGGGACGCTGGATGACAGCAGATACCATGACAGATTACGGCGGAAGAGGATTTTTGGAAACCTTTAATAATCTGGCTAAGTCACAGGGAAATTTCGACTGGGGTGTAGCGTATCATCCGTATTCTTATCCTATTAGTACCAGCAATATTCTAAAGGATGGAACCTCTATGGTAGACCAGTATGGAAATCTGGTGGATGCAGGGCATGTAACAAATGCGTGGAATACAACGCTGATTACCATGAAAAATATCAATGTACTGACAGACTATCTGAATACAACCAATCTGAAAACAGCATCAGGAAATACACGTTCTGTCATTTTGGCAGAACAGGGATGGACTTCTGTATCTAATTCCGGTGCAACGGAGACTACTCAGGCAGCCAATATTGCATTGGCTTACTATAAGGCAGAGATGAATCCGGATATTGATGCCTTCCTGCTTAGAGCACATGTGGATGCAGAGGAGGGAAGTCCATATTTTAAATTTGGACTGTGGAGTAGTAGTCAGAGTAATTTTGCCAGCACCAAAAAGCTTTCTTATAATATTTATAAATATATAGATACCAAGGAGTCACTGGCAGTAACCGAGTTTGCCAAGTCCATCCTGGGAATTTCTGACTGGGCCAGTGTAGTTCCCAATTTTAATGCAGCAAAATTCAACAGTATGCGTAGTATTGAAATGGGTGGTATCGTCAATGTAGACGATTGGTCTAAGGCCAGCAATAGAAGTATGATATCGGCAGATATGACAGGAACCTGGGTAAACCAGCACAATACACATGGCTTGGGAATCTATGGATACAAGGACTTTCAGGCAGGTGCTTACTACCCACGAGGAGTGGCTGTGCTGAATCCTTATGCCTATTATTTAAGTTATCAGGGATTAAAATATGAGCCGGCTTCTCCGTTAAATTTAAGTTCCAGACCCTATCTGGGGATGACTGTCAGCTTTCAGCCTAAGAATGTAAGTGGTGGAAACGACAGGCTGCTGACCAGAATCAGAGTCTTTAGTGGCAACAATGTTAATGACAGTAATGTTATTTTAAATGTAAATAAAACCTATAATCTTTGTGTGAATTTAAAGGATTGGGAGCATAGAGGTTCTATCGACAGGATTGAGGTGTGGGTACAGGAGTATGGTCAGCAGAAGTCCTTTGACGGAACCATGACGATTTATGATTTGCAGTGTGCACAGACCATTGGAAGCAGCACCACCCTGGATTGGGATGCCAGCCTGAATCCGGAGTCTGTACTGTTTGCTTTCTCTGATGTACTGGTAATACCGGGAAACTGGAAGTATGAAAGTGTAAAGTATGTATATGAGAACAATATTATGAACGGCATTTCTTCTACTACCTTATTCCAGCCGGATAGAACCCTGAGCAGAAGTATGTTCGCTACCGTGCTTTATCGTATGGCAGGTCAGCCGGCAGTAAGCTTTGTCAATAAATTTACAGATGTACCTGTAGGAAAGTGGTATAGTGATGCGATTACTTGGGCAAATCAGAAGGGAATTGTAGCCGGTTATAATGATGGTTCCGGTCGTTTTGGTATCGATGACCCGGTAACCAGAGAGCAGATTGCCAAGATGCTTTATGAATATGCCAGGGTAACAGGTTATAATGTAAGCCAAATGAAGGTATTGGATGCATTTACTGACCGATCAACAGTAAGTATATGGGCTGACAAATACCTGCAGTGGGCAACAGCAGTAGAGATGATTACCGGTAAGCCTAATGCAGACGGAAGTCTCAGACTGGATCCCAAGGGAGCAGCCACCCGTGCAGAGTGTGCAGCTATGCTGATGAGATTCCAGGGTAAGTACGCAAAGAAATAATAAAAGAAATAATCAAACAAAGGTACAGCCAACAGAAGGTTGTACCTTTTCCATAATTTCCATTATTTTACTATACAATTAAGAATAACTATGATATAATATCTCAAAACATTTGTTTGGTGTGCAAAAGAAGGGAGAGCAAAGAATGAAGAAAAGAATAATTATTGGACTGCTGGCAGCCGTTATGGCACTTCAAGTTCCGACTGCAGTTTTAGCAGGTGAGGCTGCAGACTCAACCAGTCGGTTGACCATCCCTCTTTCTATTGTTGAAGGGGAAGAAGCAGTTGATAATATGTTATTTGATGAGGGTATATCCCCCCTAAGAAAAAACAACAAAGGAACAGCAGAGATAAAAGGTCTTCAAACCGGATTTGAACAGGCGGAAGAGCTACAGGCTTTCAAGAGTGCATTAGACTACTGTTTAGTCTGGCCATATGATGAGATGGCAAATAAGAAGCTTTGGAAGGGAGATAGCTCCCGACTGGCCTTTAATCTTTATAGCAGAGGAAACAGTACGGATCAGTTTATTATCAGATTATATAAGGGTGGCAATACTTCCGGAGAATTTATGGATGATTTTTCCAGCTTTATGCCTGCTTCTGAAGGCTTTTATGTTCAGAATATCAGGTTGAATACCCCTTATTTTGATGCGGGAACCTATACGATAGAATACTGGGCGATGACCCATATTAATGGTGCTTATGTGGAGACACCAGATTCCAGAGGAAACTTCCAATTTCAGGTAGTCAATGACAGAATACCATTGATGGGAGTAGCGTTGAGTGAAACGGGAAAGCAGATGAGGATAGAGCAGGAGATAGAGGTGGATTTATCCCTTACTCCTTCCGATACTACGGATGATACGATGGTAACCTGGACTTCCTCTAATGAGAATGTGGCAAAGGCTTATGAGGATTATTCCACCACTCATACCGGATTAATCCGTGCAGTGGGTTATGGTACTGCCGATATTACGGCTACAGTAGCAGGTCATACTGCCACCTTTACCGTTGCTGTTTCTCCTAAAACAGATTTAGATTTCCCGTTTACCGATATTATGATTGATGATGCGAACTGGAAGTATACCAATGTAAAATATGTTCATTCCAACGGCATAATGAATGGAATTTCCAGCACTACCTGGTTTAAGCCGGATGCACCACTGACCAGAGCCATGTTTGCAACAGTGCTGTATCGTATGGCAGGAAGCCCGGCTACCAATTATAGTGCAAGATTTTCTGACGTGCCGGCAGGTCAGTATTACAGCCAGCCAATTATCTGGGCTAACGATAAGCAGATTGTCAATGGACTTGGAGATGGCAGCTATGGAGTAGACAGAAACATTACCCGTGAGCAGATTGCCAGAATGCTTTATGAATATGCCAGATCCAGTGGAAAGAATGTCAGTCAGGCACAGGCGTTAAACTCTTTTACCGATACGGCTAAGGTAAGTCCCTGGGCAACCGGATATCTGCAGTGGGCAACAGCAGTAGGTCTGATTAGTGGTAAACCAAACGGTGATGGTACCTATCGTCTGGATCCTCAGGGTGAGGCGACCAGAGCAGAGTGCGCAAAGATGCTGACCATCTTTGACCAGAAGTATTAGTACCGGATTTTTTTTAAAGGGAGTGTCGCAAAATAACTGATTCGATCAGTTAGGAAAGCGAGGCTCCCTCGCTTTTGGCATAAAATGAGGAGATTTCCAACAACTGTGGATATCTCCTCATTTTTGGCGTACTTTAATAAGCCTTGTTGGCTTCTGCCTTTTTCTATGCAGTTTTTATCGGAAACAGATAACTCTGCAAACGGTCATTCTGGATTTTTGCATGTAGCCTATTGATGTTATATCCCGTGCAGAGTAAAAGAATCTCCCGTTTTACTTTGGTTTTTCCACGAAGTAAAAATCTCTGGAACTCATAGTCGTTTTTCAGAACACCAAAGGCTCCCTCAACCTGGATGGAACGGTTCATCCGATACAAAACTCCTGTATCACTCAGGATATTCTCGTAGGATTCCTGACGTCTTGCTACAAACTCTTTTGACACATACAGCCCCTTTTGTTGACTTTACTGTGGACAATATTTGACCGAAGACATGAATAGTGGTATAGTTAGCTAGAAGATTAAATAATGGATAATCAGGTGAAAAGAATGTACAATTATATATTGTGGCAAAGAAAATGATCGTTCAGAGAGTGGAAAAACATTGGATAAAACAAAATAATTTTTTCTATGATATGCTCTGTGACTTTACCCATAAGGCAAAAAACCTTTATAACCATGCCAATTTTTTGGTGAGGGAGGAATTTATCAGAAACAACAAATGGCTTCGTTATGGAGACTTGGACAAACGGCTAAAAGCTGACATTGCATTTGATGATTACAAACAAATGCCCACTGCACAGTCAGCACAACAGACACTGCGTTTGTTGGAAAAAGACTGGAAATCCTTTTTTAAGGCAATTAAGGACTGGTCTGCTCATCAAGAGAAATACTTAGGCAGACCAAAACTTCCAAAGTATAAACTGAAAGACGGAAAACATATTTTAATATTGACCAATCAGAATGTAAAGCTAAAAGATGGAGTATTGCATTTTCCTAAAACATTTTGTGGTTTTACCATAACCCCTCAATGGGTAAAACAAAATAATTTTGTTTCGTTTCAACAGGTAAGATTTATTCCTAGTATGAAATCATTGGTGGTGGAGCTTGTATATAATATGCAAGTACCGGATGAGCCTTTACCGGATAATGGCAGATACATGAGTATGGATATTGGCTTGGATAACTTGGCAACTGTTGTCAATAATGTAGGGTTAAAGCCTATGATAATCAACGGTAAAGGTCTGAAATCAATCAATAAATATTATCATAAACAGGTAGCTCATTATCGTGAAGTGGCGAAGAGAATGAACGGTAGGGATTATACAGCCAGAATGAATTCTTTTACCGGAAAGAGAAATCGAAAAATGGATGATTATATGCACAAAGCAAGCAAATATCTCATCGATTATGCTCTTGCCCATAACATCCATACCCTAGTGATTGGCAATAATAAAGAGTGGAAACAAAACTCATCCATGAGTAAGAACGTCAATCAGTCTTTTGTGGGGATACCACATATGCGTTTTATGAAAATGGTACAATATAAAGCACAGAATGTAGGAATAAATGTAGTTTTCACCGAAGAAAGTTACACCAGTGGCACCAGCTTTTTGGATGGTGAAGAACCGACAAAAGCGAATTACAAGAAATCCCGCAGGGTAAAACGTGGATTGTTTATCAGCAACAAGGGAATAAAAATCAATGCGGATGTGAATGGAGCATTTCAGATTATGAAAAAAGTATTTCCAAAAGCGTTTGCTAATGGAATAGAGGGTGTAGCGTTACACCCAGTTAGAGTAAGTGTTGCGTAGGTAATACTGACTAATAAACATTTTATATTATAGATTTTTGACATTTATTAATGCGAATGAATAAAATGATAACGTGATAAGCATATCTCAAGGGAAGAATGGAGAAAGTGTATGAAGATAATAATGATTGGACCAGTATATCCGTATAAGGGGGGTATCTCCCATTATACAGGAATGATGTGTAAGGCATTAAGAAAAAAGCATCCTACTCATATGATATCTTATCAGATGCAGTATCCAAAGCTGCTGTTTAAAAAGGAGCAGAGAGACTATACTAATGAATGCTTTAAAATCAAGAATACAAAATATTGGATTAATACAGCCAATCCCTTTAATATTATAAAAACGGCATTACAGATACGGAAGCTAAAGCCGGATTTGGTGGTGATACAATGGTGGCATCCCTATTTTGCCCCCTGTTACTTTATTTTGCAAAAATGTCTGGGAAAGTGTAAGAAGCTTATGGTATGCCATAATGTATTCCCTCATGAAAGATTTCCTTTGGACAGATTTCTCACAGGACTTTGTCTGCGAGGGATGGACTACTATCTGGTACAGTCCCGTAAGGATGAGGAGGACTTGTTGACTCTGAAGCCGAAGGCAGCCTATCGCAGGGTCTTCCATCCGACCTATAATGCTTTTAAGATGAAAAATATGACCAGAGAGGAGGCACGCAGTCAGCTTTCCATAGATGAGGAGGAGAAGGTGATGCTCTTTTTCGGTTATGTGAGACGTTATAAGGGACTGCATCATATACTAAAGGCTCTGCCTTCCATCCGTGACCGGGTAGAAGGAATTAAGCTGCTGGTAGTGGGAGACTTTGGTGACGACAGACAGGAGTATATGGATATTATTCACAAAGAAGGAATTTCTGGTTGTGTGAAGATGGTAGAGGGCTATATCCCGGATCAGGAGGTGGAGCAGTATTTTGCTGCTTCTGATTTAGCAGTGCTTCCTTATGAGTCGGCAACCCAAAGCGGTATCGCTCAGATTGCCTATGGGTTTGGTATGCCGATTGTGGCTACTGACGTAGGAGGTTTGCCGGAGGTGGTATTAGATGGAAGAACCGGCTATGTGGTACCTCAGGGAGACGACCAGGCTCTGGGGGAGGCAGTGATTCGATTTTTTACAGAAACGGATGTGGAAGCGATGAAAGAAAACATTAAGCAGGAAGAGTATAAGTTTTCCTGGGACCGGATGCGGGAGGAAATTGAAGAGCTGGTGGGAAGTAATGAATAAGACAGGAAAGAAAGAACTGAGGAAATGGGATATTATCTGGTCCTATATGGGGCAGATGGTACACTATGGGGTTCATATTCTGCTGACCCCTATTATTTCTGTCAGGCTTAGCTCCTATGAGTTGGGACTGTGGTATACATTTACCAGTATTTTTACGCTGATTAATTTCTTTGATACAGGTTTTTCTCCTTTGATTATGAGGAATGCTGCCTATTGTATGGGGGGAGCCAGAGAACTGTTAAAGGAAGGGATTACCGCTCAGGGGAAAGAAGAGGGAGCAGGATGCAACTATGGCCTGTTAAAGACCTTATATAAAACGGCAAGAAAGCTGTATGGGATTATGGCTGCCGTTTTTTTTGCATTATTGATTGTTGCAGGTATTCCTTATATTCAATATATTACCCAGTCCTACTTTAAGGAAGAATATCTGGTAGCCTGGATAATCTATACCGTGGGAATTGCACTGAATATCTTTATGATTTTCCTCCCTGCCTTTTTAAAGGGTGTAGGAGCTATTGCAGAGGTACAGCGAAGCTATGCCATAGGGCGGGGACTGCAGCTGATTTTCTCCATTGTAGGGGTTTTTGCCGGAGGCGGAATTGTGGCGTTGGCCTGCGGATTTTTATTGGGAACTACTTTGATTTGTGTAATGACTTATATTCATTATTACAGGAATGTAAGAAGAGAATTGCAGGTAGCCAGAGGGGAAATGACCCAAAGGAAGGTGTTGGGGGTACTTTGGTTTAATGCTAAAAAGCTGGGATTGGTGGCAGTAGGCAGATATATGTCTACCCAGGGAAATATTATTATCTGCTCTACCTTTCTGTCACTGGAGGTTTCCGCCTGCTATGGACTGACCATACAGGCACTTCAGGCCATGTCTTCCATTGCCATGATTTATCTGCAGGCAGTAGTACCTTCCATCAGCAGTGCCAAGGTGGAGAAGAACAAAGAAAAGGAAAAAAAGCTGTTTTCCACA
The DNA here is from genome assembly GCA_017532145.1 of Lachnospiraceae bacterium. Classification (GTDB taxonomy): domain Bacteria; phylum Bacillota; class Clostridia; order Lachnospirales; family Lachnospiraceae; genus Kineothrix. The sequence continues at coordinate 70,458 of JAFXJR010000097.1, forward strand.
GCTATCGTTATCTTTTGGTGTACCTTTGGACTGGCCTCTCTGGCTCTGCTTTTTGCAGTCAATCCGCTGTTGGAGCTGATTGGATCCAATACCAGACTGCTGGAGCTGCCCATATTGGCATTGGCTACCATGGGATTCTTCTTCCAGTATAATCAGATTTGTTTTAGTCTGTATATTGGAATGGGAAATGAGGTGCCTTATATGAAGGGAGAGTTTTTCTCTGGGGCAGCCGTTATGCTTTGTTCTTTTCTGCTGGTCAACTATACACAGCTGGGCATCTTAGGTATAGTTATTGCACAGGGATTGATTCAAGCCTGCTATAATGACTGGAAGTGGCCGCTTAGCGTGTGCAGACGACTGCAGCTGGGATTAGGGGATATTGGAAGGATAGGTATGCAGGGGATTTTGGATATGATAAGGAGAAAAGGATGAAGAGGAAACAGATAGTAATACATGGTTGTACCGGATTAAAAAACTCCGGAGACGAGGCAATTTTACAGACGATTATCCAGCAGTTTGGAAAGGAATATGAGATAACGGCCATTTCCAAAAATGTAGAATATACCAGAAGGATGCACACAGGTATTCGGATTATTCCGGATGAGGAGAAGATTTGCAAGGAGGCCATTCGGTGCTGTGATTTATTTTTGCTGGGAGGAGGGGGACTGCTGCAGGATGAAACCACAGTGTTTAATGTGGTAGTCTGGTTAAAATATTTAAAATATGCGATAAAGCTGGGAAAGAAAACCTGTCTTTATGCTAACAGTATAGGACCGGTACACAGTAGCTGGAATCGCAGGCTGATAAAAAAATATCTGGCAGACGTGGATTTGATTACCCTTCGGGATGAAAGCTCAGCTAAGCTGTTGGAAAAGATAGGTTTGGCAGATAGACAGAAAATATATGTTACAGCAGACCCGGTCTTTTCAATGGAATGGGAGAGAAGAACGGTAAATGCAGTGGATACTCATTATGTGTGTATGACCCTGCGCCACTGGTTTGATATGGTGCCTTTTATTCCTGCAAGGATTTGCAGTAAGTATCATATCAGAAAGCCGGGGGATTGGCAGAAATATAAGGCTTATGTGCGTACCATGGCAGAGTGTACAGAGTATATTAACCGAGAGCTGGGATATGGGGTGAAGTTTCTGTCCTTTTATTATGGCAGGGATGAAAAGGTGGCCAGGGATGTGATGACCAGAGTAAGACCGACAAAGGGAGTGAAAAATGAGTTAGTGACAGGGGAATATCTGACCCCGGAGGAGACCATACAGGAGATTGCTTCTGCCCGGTTTTTGGTAGGGATGCGTCTTCATAGTATGATTTATGCCATAAAGACGGGAACTCCTATGGTGATGATTGACTATTCCTCTAAGGTAAGGGGAATGGCAAAGCTAAATGGATTGGGTAACTATATGGTGAAAATAGACCAGCTGGACAGCGACAGATTAAGAGAGAAGATAGAGCTGATGCTTCAGGATGAGGAACACTTGAAAAAAAGGCTGGCAAAGCAGCAGCGGGTGATGAAAGAACGTGAAAAGGAGAATAAAAGGCTGGTGGATAGACTGGCTGAATCCCATAGAGGAATATAAGAGCAGGGACACGAAAGAGATGATGGAAAAAAGGAAATGTTTTTTACCCATTGAGACATTCCCAAAGAGTATCGTCTGAAAAAAGAGATAATGAAAAAAGAGTCAGGGAGGAAAACAACATGAAGTATAAGGTGGTAGTCTTTGGAGTAAAGGATACCTCTGAGAATATTGTGGAATTTATCCACCATCAGATTTGTCCAGTGGATTTGGTAATTACGATTCACAAGGAGGTATTAAATAAGAACCAGGTATCGGGTTTTAAAGGATTGTCAGTGCTGACAGAGCGGTATGGGATTCCGGTTTTTGAGGCAGACAGCTATTTTTTAACAGACGATAAGACTCGAAGCTTTTTGGAGGAAAATGAGTTTGAGATAGCTATTTCGATGGGCTGGCAAAGATTGATTCCTGCCTATGTGCTGGAACAGTTTACCTATGGAGTATATGGCTTCCATGGCAACTGTGGCTATCTGCCTTTTGGAAGGGGACGTTCTCCCTTAAATTGGTCCATTATTTTAGGGGACAGCAGATTTAATCTGAATCTGTTCCGTTATGATGAAAAGGCCGACAGCCCTAATGTGTTTGGGACAGAGACCTTTTCCCTTACTCCCCATGACGATATTAGAACGGCTCAGTATAAAAATATGATTTGCTCTAAAAATCTGATTCGGAAGCTGCTGAAGGCTTATCAGGAGGGCAATATTGTCATCCGTACCCAGTCGATGGATTTTGATTCCTGGTATCCTAAGCGAACAGCAGAGGATGGAAAGATTGATTTTCATGACAGAACCAGAAATATTTATAACCTGATTCGTGGAGTAGCAGCTCCTTTTCCTGGTGCTTTTGCTCTGTGCCAGGGAGAAAGAGTAACGATATGGGAAGCCCATCCCTTTGACGAAATCATTGATTTTTCTGCTTTTGCACCAGGTCAGGTGGTGGATATCTTTGATGGCAAGCCGATTGTACGGACGGTGGATGGTTCCCTGTTGATTGATCGCTATGAGTGTGTCAGAGAGCTACAGCCAGGGGATATATTGGAGTAGGATGTTCAGGAAAGGCTGCTTTGGACATGCCTGGGAAAAGGAAGAATTTTATGAAGATAGCGGTGAGAATGGATGATATTACTCCCGGTATGGACTGGGAAAAATTTAGAGCCTTTAAGGAGCTTTTGGATGAAGGTCAGATTAAGCCCTTGATTGGGGTAGTACCCTATAATCGGGATGAAAATTTAAACAGAACAAAGGAAAATCACTGCAGGGAGCAGATAGGGAGTATGTTAAAGGAGCTGGGAGAGAGTCTGGATGGAGAAGATACAGAACAAATGTTTTGGCGGTATATCCAGCTTCTGCAAAAGGAAGGCTGGTGGGTGGCTCTGCATGGCTGGCAGCATCTGTATACCCAGAAGAAGGGAGGGGTGTTTCCTCTCAATCAGTTTTCTGAGTTTGCCGGCGTACCCTATGAAAAGCAAAGGCAGATGATAAGAGAAGGAAAGCAGAAGCTGGAGAGCTATGGAGTACAGACGGATATGTTTATGGCACCGGCTCATTCCTTTGATAAGAATACACTGAAGGCATTAAAGGAGGAGGGCTTCGATAAGGTGACAGACGGCTTTGGCAGCAGCCCCTATGTGCGTCAAGGGCTTAGGTTTTATCCGATTTCTTTTCGCTTGGAATCCAGCCTGAAAAAGAAAAAGGGGACAACGACACTGGTGGTTCATACGAATACCATGGAGGAGAAGGATTTATCC
>JAFXJR010000098.1 GCA_017532145.1 Lachnospiraceae bacterium
TCTGGGAAAAATCATTAATTTCCTTAATCATACCCATGTCGCCATTAAAAACTCCCATTCCCTTATCTACAGGAATCCCATACTTGCTTACAATCTCCCATTCCATCTGATAGTTATTCTTTATCTGCATCACCTTGTCGCCCTCCCGGAATATCCCGCCTGCACAGATATACTCTGCCTTACTTTCATCCGGAGGATTTAAATATTCCTGTAGAATCACATTTAAAGTTTCTGCTCCCAGGCTCCCCTTCCTCATTGGAGTAAGCACCTGAATATCACCGCTTCCTGCCTTTACATAAGGTGGAAGCTTCTCCTTAATCAGCAGAATCATATGCTTGTAAATCACATTGATGTCGCTTCTCTCCAAAAAAAAGAAGTCCTTACTCTTATTGTGGAGGGCAATCTTCTTTCCTTCTTTGATTTGATGAGAATTTACCACAATATCGCTTTCCTCTGCTTGACGGAAAATTTTCTGCAACATCACCACCGGAAATACTCCGCTGTCTATCATATCCTTTAGTACCTGTCCCGGTCCCACTGAGGGAAGCTGGTGAATATCCCCGGCCAGAATCAGTCGGGTTCCGGGCATTACTGCCTTAAGCAAGGCTTGAAACAGATGCAGATCCACCATAGACATCTCATCAATAATAATTACGTCTGCCTCCAGAGGATTTTCTTCATTCCTTTCAAACCTTGCCAGTCTGCCCTCCCCATCAGTTCCTCCTCCCAGTTCCAGAAGACGATGGATAGTTCGAGCCTCATAGCCTGTAGTTTCTGTCATCCTTTTGGCAGCTCTCCCTGTGGGCGCTGCCAGAAAAATATCCAGATTCTCCTCTGCAAAATACTGAATAATCGTATTGATTGTGGTAGTCTTTCCTGTTCCGGGTCCACCGGTTAAAATCAGAATACCGTTTTTTACACTCTCCATAACTGCCTGCCTCTGGAGTCCATCCAGCTCTATATGCTGAGCCTTCTCCAGCTGCTGAATATGCTTCCGAATCCTTTCCTCCTCTGAGGGCAGCCATCCGCCGCCCTCAGCCAGAGAAAGATTCAAATCATGCAGCATTTTGGCACAATTTAACTCTGCATAATAGTAAGCTGAGGTATAGATTCTCTTTTCCTGCTGTTCTTCACCCTGTACCAATTTAATCACTATCTTTTTATCCATGGCTAAATTGGGAAGTTGGGGTTGAATCACCTCTGTAGCTACTCCTAAAAGCTCTGAAGACCTCTCTAACAATATGCTTTCCGGCAAATAGATATGACCTTCCATAGATGCCTGTACCAACAGATAGAGTATACCACTTCTAATTCGATAGTCAGAATCGGTAAGAATCCCTATCTTTTGAGCAATTTCATCTGCCATCTTAAATCCCACACCACTGATATCCTCTGCCAGACGATAGGGATTTTCCTTCAGTATTCCATAGAGTGTCATCCCATAGGCAGTATAAATTTTCATTGCCAGATTTCCTGTTATTCCATATGTCTGCAGGAAAATCATAGCTTCCCTCATCTCTTTTTTATCTGTCATTTGCAAAGCAATTTCTCTAGCCTTTTTTTCACTGATTCCTTTCACCTCTGCAAGACGCTCTGGTTCCTCCTCAATAATACGAAAGCTGTCTTTTCCAAATTTTTTTACAATTCTGGCTGCCAAAGTCGCTCCTATACCCTTAATGGCTCCTGAACCCAAATATCTCTCTATGCTCACCTCATCGTCCGGTGACACTACCTGATAGGCTTCTACCTTTAACTGAGTTCCATACACAGGATGTTCTACATAACTGCCGATAACCTCCAGATTTTCTCCCTGGTCTATCGTCCGGAAATTTCCTACACAGACGATTTCCTCCCCATCCCTTGCCAGATTCATCACTGTATATCCATTATCTTTGTTATGATAAATGATATGCTCTACATATCCTTTAATCCGTTCCATTTTTATTTCTATTTCCCTTGTTATTTATATTTGACTTTATTACCGTTTTACTCTATGCTAAACTTTTGCTCTGTGCGATGGAAAGCACAGACCAGCCAAAGGGGCAATGAATGAATATGCGCTGTATGAGATAGCTGAAAGATAAAAGAGGCTGCTTATCTATCGTAAGCAGCCTTTTATCTTTTCTATTCAGTACTACAAATTGTAGTTGCGTTTCATCTGCTCAAAGAGCATCTGTGCCAACCCCAATCCCTGGGTTTCTGTCGATGTGGCAGCCAAATCCTGAATTGCATTTCCTCGGAAAAATTCTACCAGATTTTCATTCGGGTCACTGCCCTCTTCTTTGAACACATCTACGGTTTTCTGCATTTCCTTAAAAATCTGTTCCAGAAAATAAGACTCAAATTCTTTACAAGCTGACAGCAATTCTTCATCTGAAGACTGTCCATAATCCCTATTCTGTATACGGCTGTCCAGCTTAGAAGAAGCCTGGGAAGCAAAATAGCTCGAATATGCTGAAGAAACTCCACTGCTTATATCCATAATATGTACTCCTTATCCTTGAAGCTTTATCTGTTGCCTGACTATCCATGGGGTAATCCGTTACCGACTATGGAATTTATCCTAACGCTTCAGGTTATTTGCCTGCTGCATCATTTCATCTGAAGTGGTAATTGCTTTAGAGTTCATCTCATAAGCTCTCTGTGCCACAATCAGATTTACCATTTCATCTGCCACCTGTACATTAGAGCCTTCCAGATAACCCTGAATAATTTTACTCTTATTTACTGTAGGAGTAGTAGCCTCATTAATTGCCTGACCACTTGCGGCTGTCACTGCCCAGAGACAGTCTCCTGTTCTCTCCAAGCCTGCCGGGTTACGGAACTGATAAGTACCAATTACGATGTCACCTAAAGGCTGAGGAACATTATTCTCATCCGGATAGTACAACGCACCCTGTGCATCAATGGTAATCTTGCTGGTCTCAATTGCCTGCTGGTTAGTCAGAACAATATTTCTTCCCTGAGTATCCACTACCGGCAGACCGTCAGTTGTCGTCAGTGCAATGGTATTATTTCCCATCAATGCCCAGGTAAAATCACCATTTCTGGTATAATTGATTTCGTTATTACTGTTACGAATCCCAAAGAAGCCATCTCCCTCAATAGCAAAAGACGTAGGGCTGTCTGAATCAATCAAACTTCCCTGTGTAAAAATCTGGTTAATGGATGAATTACGCACACCCAATCCAACCTGTGAAGTAACGGGCTTGGGATTTCCATTAGCGGTAGTCGTTACCGTTTGAAGGGTTTGATATAACAGAGACTTAAACTGTCCTACCTGTGCCTTATAGCCCACTGTATTTACGTTTGCCAGGTTGTTGGCAATCGTATCTACATTTACCTGCTGTGCATTCATTCCTGTTGCTGCTGTCCATAAACTCCTAACCATTTTTTATTCCTCCTATAGCTTTCCAAGCTGGTTCACTGCAATCTCTAAGCTTCCGTCATACGTCTGAATTACCTTCTGTCCTGTTTCATAAGCCCTTGATATTGCTATCATATTTACCATTTCTGTTACCACTGAAATATTGGCAGTCTCCAGATAGCCCTGATAGATTTTTGTATCCGGGTCACGTGGTTCAATTGTTGCTCCCTGCACCGGCTGGAACATATTCTCTCCATATTTTTCCAGATAATTATAGTCAGCAAAATCGGTAATTCTAATCTGTGCAACTATAGCGTCTCCCTGCCTGATATTTCCCTGGGCATCAATCACTACATCCTGCAGTGGATCCAACTGGATTCTTCCACCGCCTTCAGCCATGACAAAGTCTCCATCATGAGTAACCAGAAAGCCCTGTGCATTCAAAGTAAAGCTTCCATCCCTGGTATACTTCAGGGAAGCTTCACCTGCCTTATTGATATAGGTAATAGTAAAAAATCCATCTCCTGCCAATGCCAGATCAAAGGTGTTTCCTGTGGTCTTCATCGGTCCCTGAGAATAGTCGGTATAACCCTCACCGATTTTTACTCCCGGATTATTAATTCCCAGCCTTTTCGCTGTTCCCGGTGCCTCTGTCATATCTTTGAGCTTATAGGCCAGTATATCATTGAATGCCTGGCTGGTAGCTCCTTCCTTCTTGTAACCATTAGTATTGGCATTTGCCAGGTTATTCGTGATTACATCCATTCTGTTCTGTTCATTTACCATGCCTGTATAGGCGGTATATAAACCCTTCAGCATTTGGCTCCTCCTTCGTTTTCCTCTTTTCTATTTTTTCTCACAGCTTGTATTCTTAGCTACAGTCTGTCTCCTACTTTCTTACTCCTTTTCCTTATAGCCTGCAAGGAACTCTACATATTTACCTGTACCTACAGCCACTGCAGTCATCGGGTCTTCTGCTGTCATGGTATTAATTCCTGTTCTGGATTCTATCAGCTCCTCCAGTCCTCTCAGCAGGCTGCCTCCACCGGTCAGCACAATACCCCTGTCCGCAATATCTGCTGCCAGCTCAGGGGGAGTCTTTTCCAACACACTATGAATCGTTTCGACAATCTGAGCTGTGGTTTCCTTCAGTGCCTCTTCTGTTTCCTCTGAAGAAACGGTGACTGTTCTGGGCAGACCGGTTACCAGATTCCGTCCTCTGATATCCAGATAGTCTGCTTCCGGACGCGGAAAGGCAGAGCCTATTTTTATCTTCAAATCTTCTGCTGTCCGTTCACCAATCAGCAGATTATGCTTTTTTCTCATATAACGAACGATAGCATCATCAAAATCGTCGCCTGCAATTTTAATGGAAGCACTTACCACCGTACCTCCCAGAGAAATTACTGCAATATCAGAAGTACCTCCTCCAATATCTACAATCATATTTCCACAGGGCTTGGATATATCTATACCTGCTCCAATTGCAGCGGCAATCGGTTCTTCAATGATAAATACATCCCTGGCTCCCGCCTGATAGGTAGCGTCCTCTACTGCCTTTTTTTCAACCTCAGTAACACCGCTGGGTACACAGACAGCAATACGAGGCTTACGGAAGGTTCTCTTTCCCAAAGCCTTCTGTATAAAATATTTCATCATCTTTTCTGTTACATGGTAATCAGAAATCACACCCTGACGCAAAGGTCTGATTGCCACAATATTACCCGGTGTCCTTCCCAGCATCAGCCGGGCATCTTCACCAATTGCTCTGATTTTATCTGTATCTCTGTCGAAGGCAACAACAGAAGGCTCTTTTAAAACGACCCCCTTGCCTCTGATATATACCAGAATGCTGGCCGTCCCTAAATCTATCCCAATATCTGTATACTGCATGAATGACCCCTTTCTATGACCATCTATGTTCCATATCTATTTTAATATTTACCAGGTTCACAATAAACTAAACATATAAAGCCATTATAACCTAAAGATAAAGTTTTTCAAAGGGGGGATGCAAGATTTTTTTAAATTCTTAATACTTATGGGAATCAAGCCATTCCTATCTGTTTATATCGGTTATCCTGCACAAATCCTTAATAGGAGACCCACCTTTTTCCGTCAGCTTTTTCCTATTCTCCTGCTTCCATACTATTCCATTTATCGTTTCCCGTCTTTTTCTAACATCTTTTTTATATAAATACCGGTATAGGAACCTTCTGTCTGGGCTACCTCCTCAGGTGTTCCTCTGGCAATTACTCTGCCGCCTCCGTCTCCCCCTTCAGGACCAATATCAATAATATAGTCTGCTGTCTTAATCACATCCAGATTATGCTCAATCACCACCACTGTATTTCCTCCGTCTGCCAGACGCTGAAGAATTTCCGTCAGCTTATGCACATCTGCAAAATGCAGACCGGTAGTAGGCTCATCCAGAATATAAATTGTCTTTCCCGTACTCCGTCTGCTTAGCTCTGTGGCCAGCTTAATTCTCTGTGCCTCTCCTCCTGACAGAGTGGTGGAGGGCTGTCCCAGCTTAATATAGGAAAGTCCCACATCGTTTAAGGTTTCTATCTTCCGTCGGATAGAAGGAACATTTTCAAAAAATTCCACCGCTTCTTCCACTGTCATATCCAAAACATCATAGATACTTTTTCCCTTATATTTTACTTCCAGAGTCTCTCGATTATACCTTTTCCCCCCACATACCTCACAGGGTACATAAACATCTGGTAAAAAATGCATTTCTATTTTAAGAATCCCATCTCCACAGCAGGCTTCACATCGTCCTCCCTTAACATTAAAACTGAATCTTCCCTTTTTATACCCTCTGGCTTTCGCATCTGTGGTGGTAGAGAACAATTCTCGAATCTGGTCAAAAACTCCTGTATAGGTAGCTGGATTGGAACGGGGTGTTCTGCCAATGGGGGACTGGTCAATATCAATTACCTTATCTAACTGCTCCGCCCCTAAAATTTTCTCATGCTTACCTGGTATGGTTCTGGCTCTGTTTAATGTCTTGGCCAGATACTTATATAAAATTTCATTGACCAGAGAGCTTTTTCCTGAACCGGACACACCGGTTACGCAGGTCAGTACACCCAGCGGAAAATCCACATTGATTTTCTTCAGATTATTTTCCTCTGCTTTTACTACCGTCAATGTTCCTGTAGGCTTTCTTCGTTGTGCCGGTATAGCAATCCGCCTCTTTCCGCTCAGATACTGTCCGGTAACCGATTCCTCCGTCTGCATAATTTCCTCTGCTGTTCCTTGGGCAATTACCTGACCCCCATGAGAACCGGCTCCCGGTCCAATGTCCACAATATGATCTGCTGCCAGCATAGTATCCTCATCATGCTCTACCACCAACAGGGTATTGCCCATATCCCGCAGACTCCGCAGGGTACTTAATAGCTTATCATTATCTCTTTGATGAAGACCAATACTTGGCTCATCCAGAATATAGCATACACCCACCAGTCCGGAACCTATCTGGGTAGCCAGCCGGATTCTTTGTGCCTCTCCCCCGGAAAGCGTTCCTGTGGCTCTGGACAAAGACAGGTAATCCAGTCCCACATCAATTAAAAATCCTACTCTGGCTCTGATTTCCTTTAAAATCTGCTTACCAATCATCTGTTGCTGTTTTGTCAATTCTAACGTCTGCAAAAATTCATGCAGACTTCCTATAGAAACAGAAGTGATTTCAAAAATATTTTTATCACATACGGTAACTGCCAGAGACTCCTTTTTCAAACGCATTCCCTTACATACCTTACAGGGGGTAATCCGCATAAAGGACTCATATTCCTGCTTGGCCCAATCGGAACCAGTTTCCCGATAACGCCTCTCTACATTTTTCATTAAGCCTTCAAAGGTGATAGGATAGACTCCTTCTCCCCTCTGTCCCTTATAATACACCTTAACCTCCCTGCTGTCTGTCCCATAAACGAGCAGGTTTTTAATACTTTCCGGATAATCCTGAAAAGGAGTATCCAAATCAAATCCATACTCCTTGCACAATGCCTGAAGAATGGCATTAGTAAAGCTGGAGGTATCGCTGCAGGACTGCCAGCCTGTCACTACAATAGCACCCTGATTAATACTCAGGCTCTGATTGGGTATCATTAAATCCAAATCAAACTCCATCTTATAGCCCAGACCAAAGCATTCCGGGCAGGCGCCAAAGGGATTGTTAAAGGAAAAGCTTCTTGGCTCAATTTCACTGATGCTGATTCCGCAGTCAGGACAAGAAAAGCTTTGACTGAAATTCATAGGCTCACTGCCAAAAATATCCACTACTACCAGCCCATCTGCCAGTCCCAGTACATTTTCCAGAGAATCGGTGAGTCTCTTTTCGATTCCTGGCTTTACCACCAGCCTGTCCACTACAATTTCTATATTATGCTTAATATTTTTTTCCAGCTTAATTTCTTCGGATAAATCATACAGATTTCCATCCACGCGGATTCTTACATAACCACTTTTTCTAGCCCGCTCAAATACCTTGGTATGCTCTCCCTTTCTTCCCCTTACCACCGGTGCCAGCAGCTGGATGCGAGTTCCCTCCGGCAGCTCCATAATATGATCCGTCATTTGATCCACCGACTGCTTTTTGATTTCTCTGCCACAGGATGGACAGTGGGGAATCCCTATCCGGGCATACAGCAAACGAAAATAATCATAAATTTCCGTTACTGTTCCTACCGTAGAACGAGGGTTTCTATTGGTAGATTTCTGATCAATGGAAATAGCCGGTGACAGTCCTTCAATTTTTTCCACATTGGGCTTTTCCATCTGCCCCAAAAATTGTCTTGCATAGGAGGAAAGCGATTCCATATATCGACGCTGTCCCTCTGCATAAATGGTATCAAACGCCAGAGACGATTTTCCTGACCCGGAAAGCCCGGTTAATACTACAAACTCATTTCGGGGAATGTCTACGTCTATATTCTTCAAATTATGTTCATTTGCCCCACGTATCTTAATAAACTCTCTCCGGGGCAGAATTTTTTTATTTTCCTTTTCCATGCTTTTCTATTCTCCTTGCTATAGCTCCCGCTTTTTCAGCTATTTCTTTACTATACCTTCTACCTATCTGTCTATAGAAAGTTTCTGCCAGACAGAGAAAATCCGGTGCAGGAAACACTTTAATCAGTATTTTCCAAATCTTCCAGCTGCTTTTTTAATTCCACCATCTTGTCTCTTAACTCAGCTGCTGCTTCAAAGTTCAACTCAGCTGCTGCCTGCTTCATTTTCTTTTGCACCGTCGCAATCAGCTTCTCCAACTCTTTTTTATCCATGGATTCCGGATCTTTTTCAAACCTTAGCTCTTCTTTGGCAATCGTCTTGGTAATACTGATTAAATCCCGCACTGCCTTTTGAATGGTCTGAGGCGTGATTCCATTTTCCTCATTATATTTACTCTGTATCTCCCGACGACGATTGGTTTCTGTAATGGCGGCCTTCATCGAATCCGTCATTTTATCTGCATACATAATCACATGACCTTCTGCATTTCTTGCCGCCCGTCCTATGGTCTGAATCAAAGAAGTTTCTGAACGCAAAAATCCTTCCTTATCTGCATCCAGAATAGCTACCAGAGAAATTTCCGGAATATCCAACCCTTCTCTAAGCAGATTGATGCCTACCAACACATCAAAAACATCCAATCGCATATCCCGGATAATCTCCGCCCGCTCCAGGGTGTCTATATCCGAATGCAGGTATTTCACCCGAATCCCTACTTCCTTCATATAATCCGTTAAATCCTCTGCCATTCTCTTTGTCAATGTGGTAACTAATACCTTACTGTGCTTTTCCACCTCTTTTTTTATCTCTGCCAGTAAATCGTCAATCTGTCCCTCCACCGGTCTTACTTCTACCTTAGGATCTAACAGACCGGTGGGACGAATAATCTGCTCTGCCCTTAACAGTTCATGCTCCCCCTCATATTCTGAAGGAGTAGCCGAAACAAACAACAGCTGGTCAATATGCTCCTCAAACTCGGTAAAATTTAACGGTCGGTTATCCAGAGCCGAAGGCAATCGGAAGCCATAATCCACCAGTGTATTCTTTCTGGAACGGTCTCCTGCATACATTCCCCGAATCTGTGGAATGGTAATATGAGATTCATCTATTATAATTAAATAGTCATCCTTAAAATAGTCCATTAGAGTCAGAGGGGTTGCTCCTTCCGGCAAACCATTCAACTGTCTGGAATAGTTTTCAATACCAGAGCAAAATCCGGTCTCCTTCAACATTTCTATATCAAAGTTGGTTCTTTCTGCAATACGCTGTGCCTCTAGCAGCTTATCCTCTCCCTTAAAATACCTTACTCTTTCTTCCAGCTCCTCCTCAATATGCTTACATGCCTCTTTGATTTTTTCCGGAGCTACCACATAATGAGAGGCAGGAAAAATAGTGATATGCTCTAAGGCTGCATGAATCTTTCCCGTTAAAGGCTCAGTCTCCACAATCCTATCTATCTCGTCTCCGAAAAACTCCACCCGAATCAGATAGTCTCCACCCTGTGCCGGATAAATCTCCACTACGTCTCCTCTGACCCGGAAGCATCCCCTGTCCAAATCCATGTCGTTTCTATCATACTGGATATCAATTAACTCTTTAATTACCTGATCCCTATCCTTTTGCATCCCCGGTCGTAGGGAAACAATCATTTCCTGATAGTCGTCAGGACTTCCCAAACCATAGATACAGGAGACACTGGCCACTACAATCACATCCTTTCTTTCTGTTAAGGAAGCCGTAGTAGACAGGCGCAGCTTTTCGATTTCATCGTTAATAGAGGAATCCTTGGCAATGTAGGTATCTGAGGAAGGCACATAAGCCTCTGGCTGATAATAATCGTAGTATGATACAAAATACTCCACCGCATTCTCCGGGAAGAACTCCTTAAACTCTGAATAGAGCTGCCCGGCCAAGGTTTTATTGTGGGCAATAATAAGTGTTGGTTTATTTAACTGTTCAATCACGTTTGCCATGGTAAAGGTCTTACCAGAGCCGGTAACACCCAGAAGGGTCTGGAACTGATTGCCCTCCTGAAAACCTTTTACAAGAGCTTCTATAGCCTGTGGCTGGTCACCGGTTGGTTTATATTCGGAGTGTAAAATAAATCGAGAGGATTTATCTAATTTATCCATAATTTTTCTCCTCTTTTCACGAATTTGTTATCATTACTATCTGCTACAAACTTGTCTGACACTCCAACGGCTAAAGCACGTTGGGTTCTTATGTACGTCCACTTCCAAATATACTCGAAAGCATATAAGACTAATGAGTTTCCATAAGACTTTCACGATCAAAGATACTATTGTATCCATTAACGATAGCATCAGGCTCGTGTCAAAACCTATTCATATATTCTGTTTAAATCGCAATACTACTTAAATTGTTATGACCTTTTAATCTATTCACTTCTACATTATGAAGTTGACAGAAGTTGTCAAATCTTTCCTTGCATTTATCCATATCAAAACTTTTTAAATCATTACTTATGTTCATGATCAAAAA
>JAFXJR010000099.1 GCA_017532145.1 Lachnospiraceae bacterium
GCCCACTTCAAATAACCTACAGCCCAGGCTCTTACCTTGTCTTTATCGGTAAAGCTATCCAGTGACGCAGCACCACTTATATCATACTTCTGAAGTTTTGCATATTCATACAGCATCTTGGCAATCTGAGCTCTGGTAATATTTTGTGTTACACCATAAGTACCATCACTCATACCACTTACAATCTTTTTATCAGCCGCCCAAAGAATAGCACTGGTGTAATACTGACCATCCTTTACATCCGGGAACTTGGTATTGTAGGCAATCTTAGGAGTATCTGCCATACGATGCAGCACGGTAGCAAACATAGCACGATTCACCTGAGCATCCGGATCGAACAGCTTAGTACCAGAAATACCATTCATAATACCATTTTCATATACATACTTTGCATTATCATATTTCCAACCGGAATTTACTTTAATGTCAGTAAACGGCCATGGCTTAGGAGTGGGAGTAGTGGGAGTAGTGGGAGTAGTATCCTTTACTTCTACCATTGCCCCAATCTGGGTATTCAGCTTTTTCGCTCCTGCATCCAGCATGGCCTGAGTTGCCTGCTTATTTGCCAGCAGAGCTTTTGCTTCATTAATCACTTTATTCAAAGCAGTGATAGAAGCTGTTTCATAGGTTTTTCCATTTTTCAGTACCGCCTGTGCATTGGTTAATGCCTTATTTAATGCAGTTGCATCTACCACTTCATTAGGTTTATCTTCATTAGGTTTATTTCCACCAGGTTCTTCTTCCTTAACCTCTACCATTGCCCCTATCTGGTCATTCAGTTTTTTCACTCCTGCATTCAGCATTTCCTGAGTTGCTTCCTTATCAGCCAGCAGAGCCTTAGCTTCAGCGATTGCTGCATTTAAAGCGGCAATAGAGGCAGCTTCATAGGTCTTTCCATTCTTTAATACCGCTTGTGCATCGGTTAATGCCTTATTTAATGCAGCTGTGTCGGCAGGTTTTTCTGTAGGTTCTTCCTCTTTAGCCTCTACCATTAATCCAATTTGGTCATTCAGCTTTTTTGCACCTTCATTCAGCATTTCTTGGGTTGCTGCCAGATTAGCTAACAGAGCCCGTGCTTCCTCTATTGCTGTATTTAAGGCAGCTAAGGAAGTTGCTTCATAGGTTTTACCATTGTTTAATAAATCCTGTGCATCAATTAAAGCCTTGTCAATAGCTGTGGTATTGATTTCTATCATAGCCTCTATACGGCTTCTTAGCTGTGCAGCCTTCTCATCTACTGTTTCCTGGGTTGCTGCTGTATCTTCCAAAATAGCTTCTGCTTCTGTAACTGCCGTATTCAATGCTTCCTTAGCAGTTTGAGGATATCTCTTACCATTTTCTAGGATAGCTCTTGCTTCCTCTAAAGCACTCTCAAGCGTGGATGTATCCAGCTCATTATCTGTGTTGCCTTCATCACCGGTATCGGCTGCGGGAGCAGTAATACGGATTTCAGCAGCAGAAGCAAAATGGCTTGCAGAAGCTACTGCTGTCAGCTTGACATACTGTGCATCTACAGCAGTAAAGAAAGCAGCCTTCCAGGAGGAATCATTTGCCCAGGTTCCGGTGGATACGGTTTCCCAGGTAGTTCCATCTGTGCTGACTTCTACTTTATAGGAAGTAATATTTCCATTAGTACCATTCTGTCTGGGCAGGTAGCGCAGTCCGTTTACCTGCTTTACAGAACCCAGATTAAACATAATCCAACGGTTAGCTGCATCAGTACCTGCATAAGCAGTGTGCCATAAGGTACCAGAGTTATCATCCAGTACTTTGTCTGCACTTTCTCCTTTGCTGGACTCAAAGCTGCCGGTGGAAGCAGTCATTGTCGTTCTGTCAATATCAAATTCATCAGAAGCCTCAGGTCCGGGTGGAGGGGAAAGGAAGTTATCCAGTACCTGCTGTCCCAGTTCTTTCAGGCTGGCATCACTGGGTTGGTTGGAGTATGCCTTGCTGTCTCTTGCATAAGCCCATTCCCATTCAAACCAGTTAATAGAGGTTAAAGCATTCTGCTGTCCGCTCAATACTTTTTTGCAGTCATCAATCCACATTTCCCAACGAACCTTATAGAAATCGTTGGTCAGTCCTGCCCACTGGCGGTTGGAATAGTCCTTTAAGCCACCGGACTGGCACTGGTTATAGGAACCCCAGGTGGTAACGATAGCTTTGGCATTCAACAAATAGAGGTCTTTGGTAAAGTCATCAGCATTAGCCGCCAGCTCGGAAGCATTGGTCGTCCAGGTACCAAAGAGGAATTCCTTTCTGGTAGAAAGAATCTGTTCATTGAGTGCAATCAATTCCAGGAATTTATCTGACTGAGCAGTAAATTCTTCTAAATTTCTTGCGTTATAAGCATCTGCCATATCCTTATGGATTTCCTGTGCAGTGTTGGACAGTACCTGTTTTAAGATGTCTGTCAGATCATAAAGATATGCATCACTGGAGGAAAGTGTGTCATACTCGGACAGCAGCAGCTGAGCCGCTTCCTCTAAATCTGTCTTTTGATAGTCTACAATAGCATTACCCCAGGTAGAAGCTGCTTTAATAGAAAGAGCAGGTCTGGCATTGATAACGGATTCCGGTGCACCCTGACCTTTCATATTCAAGGAAGCCTTATATACGGTGTTAGACAGAATATTTATGGCTTCTATTGCATTGGTATTTTCTGCTCCATAACGACGGATTGCATAGTCTGCCAGCCATTCGGTTACATTGATGGCTTTTAGGGGCTGGTCTGCATCATCTGTCCATATGGTTTCAAATAAAAAGTCATAGAGTAAGGGGTTGTTCTGGCTGGCTTCCGGTGTGATACCAATACCTGCCAGATGCTTTGCCTGATTTGCTGCTGCAGGAATATTGTTTGCCACGTTATCCAGATGGCCATGGAGTCCCATACGACCGCCAAAGTTATTTAACTGGCAGAATACCCAGGGAGTATCAGTAAATTCTCTCAGTCCATCACCATCGGTATCTACGCCATAAGATTTCCAGTTCTGGGTTTTTTCTGCATATAAATCCAATACCAGTGCATGTTGTCTGCGGTCTGTACCTGTCTTCAGTCCCTCCAGAAGGCTGTTGGTAGGATTGCCCTGCCAGGACTGGATAACCCAGACGGCATCACTGTCGTAGTCAATCATGCTGTCTAATAATGCACTGGCCACGGTGGAGCCGGACATACCACCGGTGTTTCCTCCTTCATGGAAGGGGTCAGTAGCATAGAAACGAGTGGTGTTACCAAATACTTCTTCCTGTGCCTGATAGAACAGTGATGCATAGTCATCATAGGTGTCAGTATCCGTTTTTAGCATATCAGGACGGCGGAAGGAGCACCAATATCCCTGTCCAATAATGCTGCCTGCCAGCTCAGGGTGCTTGGTAGCCAAATCTACAGGAATCATGCCGCTGTAGGCCTGTAGAACCACATCCATACCCAGCTTTCTCATGGTAAGATGATTCTGGCGTGCCATATCTACTCTTTCTTCCAACCAGGTATCATGGATAGGACCACCAAAGCCAGTCAGGTTCGCCATATAAGCCCAGGCATAGTAGGCAGGGCCTGCCAGGAAGTCCTTGGCCTCCTGATGGGTATAACCAATATCCATTAAGAAACGACGCCATACTTCTTCCTGTCCGGTGATATCCAGTACCAGATTTACACCGTTGAGAGCCAGCCAGTCGATTTCCTGCTGCCATTCATCCTTACCCCAGAAGGACATAGAATAGGAGTGCGTACAGTAATTGTAAGCATAACGTACAGGATATTTGGTTTCCTTATGTATAGGGGTTTCTACAGGAACTACTGCTTCAGGCATAGTAACCTGAGAGCCTACCTGAGAAATATGTACATTACAGAAGTATTTCAGATAGTGATTTATACCGGTAGCCAGAGATACACCATTATTTCCTGTTACCTTAATTTTTCCTCCTTCATCAGAAAGAGTAAAGTAGTCGTAACCATTTTCTGCTTCTGCGATTTCAAAGGTAAACCAGTCGATATAGTCTGCTCCCACATTACGGGAAATAATCGCTTTTACTTCTTCAATAGCATGTTCATTGGTAATATTGACATTATATTTACTGTCTGCAAAGTTAGTAATATTAACCTCTGGTGTCTCCTGAATCTCTGTATTGGAAGGAGTTCCTACCACTCTTACTTCGCTCAGCTGAGGCTGGGTAGAATTAGAGTAATATTCCAGATAGACACGAACGATACGAGCCTCTTTGTCAGTAGAGAATTTATCTCCACCAGCAGCACAGGCTTCCTTATTTTGCTTTGTGCCTACCAGTTCAAAATCCCTGCCGTCCATACTGGTATACACCGTATATTGAGAATAGCCGGCAGAAGGTGTTACCACCTGAATTTCAGACAGGTTATAGTTTTCCTCCAAATCAATATCCACATAGGCAGGATACATATTGGCTGTCCAACTGGTGGAATCATTGCCATCGTTTACCAGATAGGCAGTAGCAGCATTGTTATTGGAATGAATAGGCTTCTCCCAGGCAATACTGGTGGCATCGGTAGCCGGTGCAGAATAGGTACCGAATACCTTGACCTCAGCCAGTTTAGGCAGCTGGGCAGTATCTGAGCAGCTTTTTACTCTGATACGTACCTGACTCATACCGGAAAGCATATTTAAAACATGCTGGTTTTTCCAGGTATCTCCTGTACGAGTAGCAGTAGCATCAGTAACGTAGGTAGTCCATTCTGTAGCTCTCTTGGTTTTACCCAGAATATCATAGGTAAAGGTAGCATTGTCATTGGCTTCTTCAAAAGCCACTTCAAAGCCGGCTATCTGCTGATTGCCATTAAAGTCCAAGTTAACCCAGGCTCCCTCGTCACCTGTCAGGTCAGCAAAGCTGCTGGGGGAGTATTCGTAGACCGTTGTGTAGCTGTCATCAATCAGGTTGCTTTTATCAGCCTGGTTATGAGTTCCTCCTACAGAGGTAACTTTAGCATGGCTGGAGATATTGCTGTAGTTGTCTAAAGAAATTTCTTCATTTACAGCGTAGATTCTTACTTCTGCAATCGCTGGCCACAGCGTACTGGGGTTAGGATTGGAAAGAGTAATTCGCAGATGGGTCATACGCTGTGCTTCATCCAATGTATAGACCAAGGTTTCATTTAAGGACTGTGTGATAGTCTGTGTATTGAGTGCCTGATAGTCAGAAGTTACATTGTTGACTGCACGACTAAGTACAACATCCATGGAGCGGTTAGCAACCTTTTCAAAATCAATCTCTACCTTCTGAATGAGTAAATTTCCGGGCAGTGTAAAATCTACATTGGCAGGCCATGTACCACTGGAGGCAGCCCACATCGTACCGGTACTGCCATCGGTAAGTTTGCTTGAGTTGTTCTGGTTGCTGGGTACAGTAATGGTACAGTTAGAAGCAATTTCCGACAGACTCACATCAGATTCGGAAGAGGAATCTGTTTGGGTTGTTTCTGCCCAAATCTCTACCTCTGCAAGACCGGGCCAGAAGCCAGCCGTTTCTCTGTCACTGTCAGCCGGATTGCTTAAAGTCAACATGATTTGGTTGGCATCTACAGCCTGTTCAAAAATATGCTCATAGCCCTCAACAAATTTAACCCCTGTTTGGGTAAGAGGTTCCTGAGAATCCACACTTAAAGCCACATCTACCGACCAGTTAGAATGACCGCTTTCAAATTTGGCAACAACTTTTTTTACTTTACCTGCCTGCTCCGGCAGAGCAAAGGTGGCTGTAGCTGGGAAACCGCCTCCATCCTTTACCCAAAGTGTAGAGGGATTACCATCTGTTAAATTACCTTTGACATTTCCCTGTGTTGTCTGTTCGGCCTCCACAGTGATAGTACATTGCTTGGCGATGTTAGTCAGTGTGATTTCAGATTCCGTAGTCTCAGCTTCCGCCGTTTCCGTGTTACCTACACTTAAACTGGTGGATGAAATACTGGTTTCCTCCATCTGTGTTCCACTTCCTGCCTTAATCACGTTCAAATAGGCAGTATCAGCTGCATAGCTGACAGAGGGAAGTGTAAGGAACATGGCAAGGGACAGAAGTCTTGCGAGCCATTTTTTTCTTATCATCTTTAATCCTTCCTTTCCTCATAGTTAAACTATGAATTGATGATGCGGTTCAGGCTATAGTCCTCAAGGGATTTTGTGGTATATTTGGACTGTAGCCAAGCCATTTTTATAGATTTTATCATGGTAGGAAATGAGTGTCAATTTATTCCCTTGAGGAATGAAAAGGTTTCTGTCAGAATGGATACAGATTGCAAACATTCACTGTGATGAAGGTGTTATGTCTGTTGCAGGAAAGATTTATCCTATGATATGATAGAACAAAAATGGTAACTATTCTGTATCTTTGACATTTTGGTTTGCTGAATAGCTGCTAAAAAAACAACAGGAGGGAAGAAAAAGGATGATAAATATCCGTTTTAACTCCAAAGCGGGGAGGATAGGGAATGTATGAGATAGCCGGCAGGATACGTTATAGTGAGGTGGATGATGGCGGAAAGCTGACACTGGGAGCCTTATTGGATTATTTTCAGGATTGTTCCACCTTTCATGGAGAGGATGTAGGTATGGGAGTAGCCTATATGGCTGGACGACAGCAGGCTTGGGTGCTTTCCGCCTGGCAGATTGTAGTGGAGCGATATCCAGAGCTTGGTGAAAAGGTACAAATTAAGACAGCACCTTATGATTTCAAGGGATTTTTTGGCTATCGGAATTTTCTGATGGTATCGGATGAGGGAGAACGGCTGGCCTGTGCCAACACGCTATGGATGCTGTTGGATACACAAAAAGTCTGTCCGGTCAGGATACCGGAAGAAATAGTAGCAGCCTATGTGGTGGAAAAGCCATTACCTATGGATTATGCACCTCGTCGAATTGAGATTCCTCCAAAGGAGGGAAGGCAATTGGGGAGTATAGAGATAAAGAGGCATCATTTGGATATGAATCACCATGTAAATAATGGACAATATATCAAAATTGCTATGGAATATTTGCAGGGCAGGTCTGAAATAAGACAAATGAGGGCAGAATATAAGAAGCAGGCAGTGCTTGGTAATAGGATAGAGGTAATGCAGTACGAAGTCACAGGAGGGGATGTGTTGGTATTGCAGGATAGGGATGGGCAGGCGTACTGCATTGTAGAATTGATAAAAATGAAGACTAGCACATCGAATAATTAATCACTGCTGTCTTGGCTGAGGTATGGTTATCCGCGTGCATAGCAAAATACAAGCATGGTGGCGTCGTGCTGAGGCTTTTTGCTGTGTGCCAGGGAAAGCACAGACCAGTCAAGCGTCAGTTAATTCATATTCGGTGGATTAGGGAAAGGAAGTAGGAACAGATGATTAAACTGGGGGAAATACAGGAATTGATAGTGGTAAAGCAGGTAGATTTTGGCGTATATCTGGCTGCTGAAGAATCGGAGGAAAAGGTATTGCTTCCCATTAAGCAGGTACCGCAGGGAATAAGGATAGGGGATAAAATCTCTGTATTTATCTATCGGGATTCTAAGGATCGCATGATTGCCACCACAAATCAGCCCAAAATCACTTTGGGAAAGGTTGGACTTTTAAAGGTATCACAGGTGGGGAAAATCGGAGCTTTTTTAGATTGGGGGTTGGAAAAGGATCTTTTTCTTCCTTTTCGGGAGCAGACAAAGCGGGTAAAAGAGGGAGAGGAATGCTTGACAGCTCTCTATATTGATAAGTCCAATCGCCTGTGTGCCACAATGAAGGTATATCCTTATTTAAGTAAGGAAGGAAGCTTTCAGAAGGACGACAGAGTACAAGGGCGTATCTATGAGATTAGCCAGGATTTTGGAGCTTTTGTGGCAGTAGAGGATGTATATTCCGGTTTGATTCCTGTAAAGGAAATGTATGGAAGTTTGGAGGTAGGGGATTTAGTGACTGCCCGGATTACTGCAGTGAAGGAGGATGGAAAGCTGGATTTGAGTATTAGAGAAAAAGCCTGGATTCAGATAGAAAAGGATGCAGAAAAAATTCTTGCCATGATTGAAAGCTATGACGGGGTATTGCCTTTTAACGATAAGGCTTCACCGGAAACCATTAAGAGACAGCTTCAGATGAGTAAGAATGAGTTTAAAAGAGCAGTAGGAAGCTTATTAAAGGCAGGAAAAATCAGCATTACAGAAAAAAGTATTCGATTAAAATAAGGAAAAAATATCCATAAGAGGAAATTCTTGCATTCTTGGCAGGAGATAAGTATAATTAAAGGGAGAAACAGTACAGTATGGCAGTATACTGTGATAAAGTACTGTGGCAGAATATTATTGCAGGAGAACACTGCAGAATAGGAGGAGTAATTATGAGAGTGCAAAATATTACAGACATTGATAAATTTTTCCGGGTTATTGATCAATGCAAGGGCAAGGTGGAGCTGGTAACAGGTGAAGGAGACAGACTGAATCTAAAGTCCAAGCTGTCTCAATATGTATCTATGGCAAAGCTGTTTTCTGATGGAACCATTGCAGAGCTGGAATTGATTGCCTATGAGCCTGACGACATTACCAAGCTGGTAAACTTTATGATGGGGAGCTAAAGCTATAGAATGGGAAGTAAAAGGGTAAACCGGATTTTTTTAACGATGATACTGCTGCATATCGTGGTGATAGTCTTATTGGGCATTCTGACACCCGTTTTTCAGCTGGGGATGATTGCCAATTTTATCCTCAGTCAGCTGATGATACTGGGACCTGCCGTGATAGGAACAAAGCTGGCAGGAGAAAATGTACTGCGATTTGCAGGCTTTCGTAAAATCAGAATATCCACCGGATTTATGATTTGCCTTTTCACTTATCTTTCTATGCCGCTGACTGTACTGGTTAATGCCATATCTATGTTTTTTGTGGAAAATACGGTATCGGCAATGAGCGGAGATATTCTTCAGCTGCCATTTGTCGTTATGCTTTTGATTATAGGGGTGTTGGCACCTCTTAGTGAGGAATTTGTATTTCGTGGCATTTTCTTTCAGGGATACAAAAGATCCGGGACGACGCTGCAGGCCATCCTGCTGTCGGCCCTGCTTTTTTCACTGGTACACATGAATTTTAATCAGGCTGCTTATGCCTTTGTAATAGGAATAATCGTAGCATTGTTAGTAGAAGCTACAGGGAGTCTGTGGAGTTCTGTTCTGTTTCATGTACTTTTTAACTCAGGACAGGTGTGTTTAATGTATGTTTCAGACTGGCTGACAAAGCAGGTGGGAGTGGCAGAAGCAAGCGTGGAGGAAGCTGCATTAAATATGGAGGTGTCCCAGGAGGTGTTGTTGACGGCAACCAGTAAAATTTTGGTGGTGGCTGCAGTGGCAACGCTTCTGGCATTGGGTGTGCTGATCTGGATTGCAAAAAATGAAAAAAGAGAGGAGTGCCTCTTTGCTGTCTGGAGAGAGAAAAAGAATGAGAATAAAAAAAGGGACAAGATGATAACTGTCCCTTTAATTGTTGCCATAATCATTGCCCTCCTTTATATGGGGCTGCTGGCAGTTCTTCCTTATTTACTTTGAGGTATGATATATACAAACGCCTTATATATATACATCAATATTTCCGCCTACTGCCGGATTGACAGACAACTCCATGGAAGATTTCATCATATTAATCATAGAGTTTCCCATTGTTTCCATGTCATCCATAGATTTGGAGAGCATGGCAACACCTACGCTTTGCATAAGACCTGCCTGAGCTAGAGAAGTTGATAATGTAGCAATTGAATCCATAAACGTACCTCCTTTATTTTTTGTTAAGCTTCTGTTTACAGTGTGTTTATTGATATTATACCATAATTTTGATATAATTGACAAGATAAGAAGGAAAAATATAAAAAAGGGTGTAGTTATGCAAAAAATAAACATTTTGGGAGTGGAACTGACTGACCACCCATTGAAGGAATCTCTGGCTTTGACAGAAAGCTATTCCCAAGGGGGAGTATGTAGTACTGTACTCTATGTAACCACACCGATGCTGATGTTGGCAGGGAGTGATGCAGAGGAAAAGCGATGGATTGAAGAAATGGATTTAACCTTGTGCGGGGAAGCGGATATTTTGAAGGCAGCAGGGATTGAATCAGTGGGCAGATTGTATGAGGTGGAAAATCTGGTTTTTTTAAAGGAGTTTTTGCGGCGTATGGAGCAGGCTGATAAGAAGATTTATCTGCTGGCAGATTCAGAGAAGGAGCTGGCACTGTTGGAAAATGAGCTGACGGCATTCCGACCGGGGCTTTCAATTGTCGGTTATAGTCTGCTGACTGCAGAAACGCAGAATATAGAAGAAATTATCAATAAGATTAACGATATTGCTCCGGCAGCAGTAATTTCCCGCTTGCCTGCAGGATTGCAGGAGAGAAGCATGAGTGAAGCAAAGCCTTTGGTGAATGCAAAGGTATGGCTGGGAATTTCCAGGGATATGATTCTGGATGGTACGAAAAAAACGGTACACAGAAGGATTTTAAGTGAAATTTACAAAAGAATATTTCGCAGGAGAATAAACCGCTTCAGTGATAATAACAGAAAGGAATAGTAGGCAGATTTGGAATGAAAAACATTGCAAATCTGCTTATTTAATCAAATTAAGGAAGGTCTCTGCTTTAAGTATAGTCAAAGTGGATATTCGCAATCCGCAAAGCAGAGTTGTGAAAAATGCCTATCGCAACAAATTCTTAAAATTATATTAAAACATAAAAAATATACAAAGTAATGACGAATTGGTATAGATTTTTTTGTGGTTTTAAATTAAAATATAAAAAGGGTACAGAAAAAATAATCTTTATCCGAAATATAAATTGTCAATAGTGCATAGAAAATAACTGTGAATATTGGTAACAGATAAAAGCCATGGTTACATTCGGAGTAAGGGAGAAGGAGTGGGGACATGATATCAAATCAGATATTACAGAATACAATTGACGGAATAAAGGCTATCGCCAGAGTGGAATTGTGCGTGACCGATACGGATGGAAAGGAGATTGCATCCACTGGTTCGGGAATGGAAAGCTATATGGGGGCAGCAGCAGAATTTGCTAATTCTCCGGCAGATTCTCAGGAGATATATGGGTGTCAGTATTTTAAAATTTTTGATGAGCAGCAGTTGGAGTATATTTTGATTGTAGGGGGTCCGGGAGAGGACATCTATACCATGGGAAAGATGGTGGCTTTCCAGATTCAAAGTCTGCTGGTAGCCTACAAAGAGCGTTTTGATAAGGATAATTTTATTAAGAATCTGCTGCTGGATAATCTGTTGCTGGTGGATATTTACAGCAGGGCAAAGAAGCTGCATATCCAGACGGATGTAAAGCGGGTTGTTATGATTGTCGAAACGGAGAAAAATAAGGAAGACAATGTACTGGAACTGATGCGGACTCATTTTGGCAGCAACAGCAGGGATTTTGTAACCGCTGTGGATGAAAATAATGTAATTGTGGTAAAGGATCTTTCTGAGGGAGAAAAAAATAAGGAAATCGAAAAAACAGCCAAACAGGTGGAGTCCTGTCTGCTGAAAGAAAATATCAGTGAGATTAGGATTTCCTATGGAACGATTGTGAATGAAATCAAAGAGGTGAGTCGTTCTTATAAAGAGGCCCGAATGGCACTGGATGTGGGGAAAATCTTTTTTGGAGAACGGGATATTGTGGCATATAGCGAGTTGGGAATCGGACGTTTAATCTATCAGCTGCCAATTCCATTGTGCAGAATGTTTATCCGGGAGATTTTTGGTGGAAAAAGTCCAGATGACTTTGATGAAGAAACATTGGTGACAATCAATAAGTTTTTTGAAAACAGTCTGAATGTTTCAGAAACCTCCAGACAGCTTTTTATTCACAGAAATACGCTGGTATACCGGTTGGATAAGCTGCAGAAGAGTACCGGACTGGATTTAAGAGTATTTGAAGATGCAATTACCTTTAAGATTGCTCTTATGGTAGTTAAATATATGAAATATATGGAGACACTGGATTATTAAAAATCACGAGTGGATAATTCTTTGAGATAGGTGGATAACGTTGATGGAAAAAGAGAGAAGAAAGCAGCAGGGAAAGGGAGAAGCCAATATAGGCGAGGAGATTATTACCCTGGAAAATGTGTGTAAGGCATATGCCACTGGGGCACCGGCCCTGAATGGAGTAAATATACATATTAAAAGAGGCGAGTTTGTTTTTGTAGTAGGAGACAGTGGTTCAGGGAAGTCTACACTGATTAAGCTTTTGCTAAGGGAGTTGACGCCTACTTCAGGTACAATCAACGTATTGGGCTACGATTTGGTGAGAATCCGCCATGGAAGAATACCGAAATTTCGGAGAAATTTAGGAATTGTATTTCAGGATTTTCGTTTGCTGAAGGATAGAAATGTCTATGAGAATGTAGCCTTTGCTCAAAGAATCATTCAGGTATCCAGCAAGGAGATTAAAAGGAATGTTCCCAGTATTTTGGCGACAGTAGGACTGGCAGGAAAGTATAAGGCAAAGCCCAGGCAGCTTTCGGGTGGAGAGTAGCAGAGGGTGGCATTGGCAAGAGCGCTGGTGAACAGACCGGCCATTCTGCTGGCAGATGAGCCTACAGGAAATCTGGATCCTAAAAATTCCTGGGAAATTATGAAGCTGCTGGAGCAGATTAATGAAAATGGAACCACAGTAATTGTGGTGACACATAACCGTGAAATCGTAAATTCTATGCAAAAACGGGTAATTACAATGAAAAAAGGCATCGTCATAAGCGATGAGGAAAAAGGTGGTTATATCGATGAGGATTAGTACGTTTTTTTATACGATAGGGCAGGGTTTCCGCAATATTATAAGAAATAAATGGTTTTCCCTGGCTTCCATTGCGACAATCGGTGCCTGTCTGTTTTTGTTTGGTGTTTTTTATGCAATTCTTTCTAATTTTCAGCATATTGTAAAAACGGCAGAAAAAGGTGTTTCAGTAACTGTGTTTTTTGAGGAAGGCATCAGT
The DNA here is from genome assembly GCA_017532145.1 of Lachnospiraceae bacterium. Lineage (GTDB taxonomy): Bacteria > Bacillota > Clostridia > Lachnospirales > Lachnospiraceae > Kineothrix. The sequence goes on from JAFXJR010000099.1 coordinate 12,963, forward strand.
GATACCAGAATTGCAGAGATTGGAGAGCAGATTGGGAAGCGGGTAGAGGTTTCCAAGATTAAATATGTTTCTGCAGATGAAGCCTGGGCAGAGTTTAAGGAGGACTATCTGGGAGAGTATGCAGATGGCTTTACAGAAAATCCTCTGGCAGAGTCGTCTCACTATGAAATTTACTTGAACGATGTTTCCATGCAGTCGGCATTGGTTACTTATCTGGAATCCATTCAGGATATTAGAAGGATTAATCAGTCAGAGATTACTGCTCGTACCTTAAGTGGAATCGATGGATTGGTGGCTTATGTATCTTTGGGAATTATCGCCATTCTTTTTGCTGTTTCCATTTTTTTGATTAGCAATACAGTAACCATTGGTATATCGGTAAGAAAAGAAGAAATCAATATTATGAAGTATATCGGTGCAACAGATTTTTTTGTCAGATCCCCTTTTATTATAGAAGGAGTTCTGATTGGGCTGATTGGCTCCATGCTGCCGATGGGGATTATCTATGTTCTTTATAATCGGATTATCGAATATGTAGCAGAGCGGTTTTCCATGCTGTCTCAGTTGCTGAATTTCCTTACGGTAGACACGATTTTTGATACGCTGCTGCCGATAGCTATCTCTATGGGAGTAGGTATGGGACTGGTAGGAAGTATTGTAACGGTAAGAAAGCATTTGAGGGTGTAAATTCGGAAAATAGATATACAAAAACGAGTGCATAGCAAAAATGAGTGCATAGCAAAACGTAGGCGTAGTGCTGTTGCGAATATCCGCTTTGACTCTGTGCCAGAGAAAGCACAGGCCAGTTAAAAGGTTAGTGAATGAATATTTGGTGTATGAGCTGAAGTAATAGTTGATAGATATAAGGATACAAGGAAAATTGGAATTGGATACAGAAATAGAAAGGTACCGTGCATGAGAGGATGGCAAAAGGCATTTTTCACAGCTCTCTGTATTATCATAGTGATAGGTGTATATGGAGAAGGGATAAGAAAGCTGCCAGTCGTTAGGGCTTCGGATTTGACCAATGATACTATTAAAGAAAAAGAGGCTGAAATTAAGGATGCCAAGGAGATGAAGGAGCAGCTAAAGGATGGGCTGACTGATATAAAGAGGGTCAAGGAAGAACTGGAAAGCTCTAAGGATGACTTAACCCAGTATGTAAAGCAGCTAGATGGAGAATTGGCTGCGATACAGGGAAAGATTGCAGATTTACAGGAACAGATTCGGATAAAAGAAGAAGAACTGAAGGTGACGGAGCAGGAGCTGGAGGTCACGCAACAGGAACTGGAGATAGCCATAGAGGACCAGGAACGCCAGTATAAAGCGATGAAGGATAGAATAAGGTTTATGTATGAGATGGGAGACTCTCTTTACATGGAGCTGATTTTTTCCGCAGGAAGCTTTGGAGAAATGCTGAATAAGGCAGAGTATATTGAAATGCTTTCTGCCTATGACAGAAGAATGCTGGATGAATATGTGAAAGCCGGGGAGATAATCAGCTTGCATAAGGAACAGTTGGAGCTGGAGAAAGAGCAGCTGGAGGTAGAGAAGGAATATCTGGAGGAAGCCAGAGCTGGTGTAGAGCAGGAAGAAGCTGCATTAAATGCTTTGATTAAAGAAAAGGAGCAGAAAATTTTACAAGTAGCCAATGATATTGTCAATAAAGAAGCGGCTATTGCGGAATATGAGGCTGGTATCCGAGAACAGAATGATACAATAGCTGCTCTGGAAAAAATTGTGGCAGAAGAAAAGAAGCGGCTGGAAGAAGAACGCAGGCTAAAATATGATGGTGGTATGTTTGCCTGGCCGGCACCGGATTTTACCAGAATATCCGACGATTATGGGAATAGAATCCATCCGATTTTGAATGTACCTCAGTTCCATAATGGAGTAGATATGGCCGCACTTGGAGGTTCTCCTATTTTGGCTGCCTATAAGGGGCAGGTAGTGGCAGCTGCTTACAGCAGCACGATGGGAAATTATATTATGATTGATCATGGGGATGGACTGTATACCATCTATATGCATGCCTCAGCTCTTTATGTATCGCAAGGTGCATCGGTGACAAGAGGACAGAAGATTGCAGCAGTGGGAACGACAGGGCGGTCTACAGGAAATCATCTGCACTTTAGTGTAAGACTGAATGGCAATTATGTCAGTCCCTGGAACTATTTAAGTAAATAAGTTGGAGAGGTTAAAGTGGAAGAAAAAACAGAAAATAATTGGAACAATGACAGGAATCAGGGAGAAGATACTGGCAGAAGTGATGCTTATCAAAGGGTGAAAAAGGGCAATGGTTTTCTTGGGGGAATTTTTACCGGTGTGCTGCTGACGCTTCTGGCTGCTTTTTCTATCTATACTATACAGCAGTTCCGCAGTCTGGCTAAGCTGGGTGATGAGAGAAGAGAAGGGGCAATACAGGAGGGGGAAGAAGCCCTACTGACACAGAAGACAAAAGACAAGCTGGAGGTAATAGAAGATACCATTGACAAATATTATTACAAAACCGATGTAGATAGGGAAGCGATGGCAGAGGGAATGTATGCTGGTGTTATTGCTTCTCTGGGAGATCCGTACTCTGTTTATTATACAGAGGAAGAACTCAATGATTTGATGGAGCAGACAGAGGGAATCTATTATGGGATAGGTGCCTATGTTAGTCTGGATACGGAGACAGGGCTGGCTCTGATTAGTGGTGTGATAGAAGGAACACCGGCAGAGGAAGCAGGTCTAAGAGGTGGAGACATTATCTATATGGTGGATGGGGAAATCACTCAGGGGCTGGAACTGTCCGAGGTAGTGGCAAAGATTAAAGGACTGGAGGGAACTACAGTAAAGGTCACTGTTTATCGGGATGGTGAAGCCGATTATCTGGAATTTGATGTGGAAAGAAGGAAGATAGAAAGCCCGACGGTAAATTATGAAATGCTGGAGCAGGAGATTGGTTATATACAGATTACAGAATTTGGTGATATTACGGTGACTCAGTTTGAGCATGCCCTGGCAGACTTAAGAACCCAGGGGATGAGAGGTCTGATTCTGGATCTGAGAGGCAATCCAGGCGGAAATTTAACTTCAGTAGTAGAGATTTCAGAACAGCTGCTGCCGGAAGGGCTGATTGTCTATACAGAGGATAGGGAAGGCAATCGAATGGAATACAACTGTGATGGAGAACAGGAGTTTGATTTGCCTTTGGTAGTCTTAATTGATGGTTATTCTGCCAGTGCCTCAGAGATTCTGGCAGGAGCTGTTAAGGATTATGGGATTGGAACGCTGGTGGGTACTACCACCTATGGAAAGGGTATCGTGCAAAGAGTCCTTTCTTTATCTGATGGAACGGCAATTAAGCTGACAGTAAGCACTTATTATACTCCAAAAGGAAACAATATCCATGAAATTGGAGTGGCGCCGGATGAGGTGGTGGAGTTTGACAGTGAGCAATATTATGAGAATGAGTATGATAACCAGCTGGAGCGGGGAAAGGAGATTTTAGCTGAGCAGATGGGAGTGAGTCTGGGAGGTAATGGCTGACCGTGTAGAATTTGGATGAAATGATAAGGAAGTAGTAAAATGAATGATAAATATTTGTTTGGATAAGGATAAGAGATAAGACAAAATCGGAAAGAAAATGTGGTGAGAAAAAACGTAACTGTGAAGAGGTACAGTTGCGTTTTTTTATTGAGATTTACCATAATATTTTATAACGTTTTTTTTGAAATATTGACAAATAAAATATTATTTTGTATAATTTATAACGAAATGTACTATTAGTACATTTATATACTAATCGTTTATTGATGAATGACGATTAGGATATAGGCAGGAGAGGGAGTCAAAGCGGATATTCGCAATCCGCGAATTCAACTTTGTTGAATTTCGCTACTTGCTCATAACCTCATCATCACAAAGTGGTGAAACCCCTTTGTGATTTATCAGGTGGAGCTTGTACTCCACCTGACACAAGCCAGTCCCCTTACCCCTACTCAGTACTTAGCGTACTTGAAGTGGGGAACTTCCTTGATTCGGTTAAAAAATTATAGTTGTTGAGTAAAAAATAAAAAATATACTGTCAATTATTCCTAAAATTTTGTTAAATATGTCAAAGGGTTGAAAAAAATATTTGAAACGATATAATAAAAAAATGTCATCGGGTAACGATAAATTTAGTCTAGCAGATATCTGGTATATCTAATAAGAATCCAGCAAAATATATATAGAATACAAGTAGGAGGAAACGATGAAAAAGAAACTATTAGGAGTCTTGTTGGCAGGTGCAGTAACAGCATCCATGTTGACAGCTTGCGGTGGAAAGGAGACAACAGCTGAGCCGGCTGCAGCAACTGAGCAGCAGACCCGACAGAATGAAGGAGCTGAGGAAGCAGATTCTGCAAGTCAGGGAACTGAGGAGAAAAAGGCGGAGGTAGTAGAGGAAACAGAAGAAGTAGAAGAAGCAGCAGAGTCTGAAGCGATTGCTTCAGCAGAAACGGTAACAGAACTTCAGAATCTTCATAAAAAAGTAGTAGAGTTATTTAATATTATTAATGATGCGGATAGATCTACTGTGATAACCGGATTTGAAGCTATTTTTGCTGAATTTCCCATTGAAAAGGCTATGGATACCTTTGAGGAATCGGGAAACGTTATTCAACAGGAGAATTTAACAGAAGCAGAGGCAAAGGAGCTGAAAGAGACATTAGAGGCAATGGCAGAAAGTGGAGATCAAATTATAGGAATTTTGTTAGCCACTGGTGCAACTATTGAAAAAGTCCCAGATGATTTGCTGGTTTCTGAGGGAACCTTTGACGAACTTCTGGAAATGAGAATGGATCTTGGACTACTACTTGATGGAATTATTATAGCCTATGGAGAGACTGATGGTTCTGGTGATTTTGAGCTGACGGAAAAGTCATATGAAAAGATGGGTGATTTGGCTACAGCAGATCAAACGTTGAGAGAAGTGCATGAAACGTTATCAAGATTTACACCGGAGAATATATCAGAAACAGGAGCAGTGTGGATGATTGAAACTTTGTCCCCCATGATTGATGAACTAAATGGGTTACTGGATGGAGAGTAAGCAGTATCAAAAAAGGGGACAAATAGTTTACACGAGAAAAGTTTTTTTCCAGCAACAGTCTATATTCAGCTGTTAAAAATAGTGCAGCCCATCATATAGCGTTTTTTGGCAAACCGTTATTTTCTGTAAAAAAAGCTTTAAAAATCGTCTTTTTAATTATATAATAGTAAAAAAGATGTGACGATTCAGAAGACGATATTCTCATACTGAACAGTTGCAGGCGGACATCGAAAGGAGAAGGAGCGTATGGGACTTATTAAAGCTGCATTTGGAGCTGCAGGAGGCGTTTTGGCAGATCAGTGGAAGGAGTACTTTTATTGTGAAGCATTGCCGGTAGAAACTTTGGCGGTGAAGGGAAAGAGAAGGATTTCAGACAGATCTTCCAATAAAAAAGGAAGTGACAATATTATCAGTAGTGGTTCAATCGTAGCTGTAGCTGACGGACAGTGTATGATGATTGTGGAGCAGGGTAAGGTAGTCGAGATTTGTGCAGAGCCAGGTGAATTTACCTATGATGCTTCCACAGAGCCTAGTATTTTTGCAGGTAGCTTGGGAAAAGGTATTATAGAGACCTTTAAACAGATAGGAAAGCGTTTTACCTTTGGCGGTGAGGCACCAAAGGATCAGCGTGTCTATTATTTTAATACGAAGGAGCTGACAGGAAATAAATATGGAACACCTTCGCCGGTTCCTTTCCGTGTAGTAGACCAGCGTGCAGGCATAGATATTGATATAGGAGTTCGTTGTTTTGGTGAATACAGCTATAAGGTAGTTGATCCCCTGTTGTTTTACACCAATGTATGTGGAAACGTATCAGAGGAGTATAACCGTTCAGAAATTGACAGTCAGTTAAAGACTGAGTTACTGACAGCTTTACAGCCGGCATTTGCAAAGCTGTCTGATATGGGTATTCGTTATTCTGCTATTGTAGGGCATACCATGGAAATGGCAGATGCCTTAAATGAGATTCTTTCAGCTAAATGGCGTAAACTAAGGGGATTGGAGATTGTTTCCTTTGGTGTGTCCAGCTTAAAAGCCAGTGAAGAAGATGAGGCTATGCTCAAGGAGTTGCAGCGTAATGCGGCTTTTATGGATCCTAATCGTGCTGCCGCTCACTTAGTAGGAGCTCAGGCAGCAGCTATGCAGACCGCAGCAGGCAATCAGGGTGGTGCAGCTCTTGGATTTATGGGCATGAATATGGCTGGCAATGCAGGAGGAATGAATGCACAGAGCCTGTTCCAGATGGGACAGCAGCAGGCACAGGCAATGGCCATGGCACAACCGGCAGCAGGTGCTGGTGCAGCAGGTGGCTGGGATTGTAGATGTGGACAGAGAGGAAATTCAGGAAAATTCTGCAGCAGCTGTGGACAGCCTAAGCCGGCACCGGCAGGCAGCTGGAAATGCTCCTGTGGTGCTGAAGCCAGTGGTAAATTCTGTCCGGAATGTGGAGGAAAGAAGCCGGAGGAGATGAGTGCAGATGGATGGACCTGTTCCTGTGGTGCTGTAAATAAAGGAAAATTCTGTGCAGAATGTGGAGGAAAGAAGCCGGCCGGTGCTCCCCTGTATAAGTGTGATAAATGTGGTTGGGAGCCTGCAGATCCGACAAAGGCACCAAGATTCTGTCCAGAATGTGGAGACCCTTTTGACGAGGCGGATATTCAGGCATAAGATAATAAAAGTTGGAGAGTATCCTCGAAATAAAGCTAATAGGATTTTACTGACTTTAGATAATAAGAGTTCAGCCCACAAAAGGGTGAACACTCAGGATTTGGGAATAAAAATGGGAATATTAGCTTAAAAAAACAAAGAAATCCCCTGCTTCAAGCATATAAAATGCGAAGTGGGGGATTTTTGTGTATCAAGGCAGCTCTTCAGTCGTCGGCATGCCTGATGTGATGACTCAGGAGAATGTAATGGTAATGATATGAGGGGGAGGGTACTGAATAGTTACATATCAGGTAAACTTGCAAGCTGCACAATACTCATGTTTCATTTTGGGCAATTAATTGTAGCTGTTTTTGGATTCGTTCCTTTATCTTTGCCAGAAAACTCTCTGGTCCCAATACCTGAACAGTAGGACCAAAGGAAAGAATTTCAATCAGTAGCTCTGTTTCTACCATACGATTGTAATAAATCAGACATTCATAGTGATGGTCGTCCAGTTTTTTTGTCTGTTTTTCGTAGTTGGCAAAATGGAGCATGGTACGTTCCAGGGTATTCCGGCTGGTGGTAATCAGAAGTCTGACAGGCTCCTTATAATAAGTGTTTTTTAGAGCATCTTCCAGAGAAATTTTCTTTTCACAGTATTGCTCTATCAGAGTCAGTCTGTGGATACGGGAAAGATTGATAGTTTCTACTTGTCGTAGCCCACTGCTTTTTTTTGAGATAGCCAAAAGACGAAATTTATCATTTTTCGCAGAATATTCCAGACGACAGGGAAGACAGACTATGGATATGGGTCTATCCTTATGGGAATAAAAGTGGATTTGTACATACTGTCTTTGGTGTATGGCCTTGAGCAAGGTACGAAAATGGGAGATATATTGAGGGCAGGAAAAATCGTCTCCATCTGAGAATCGGTCATACTCATAGAAATCATCAGGCTCAAACAAAGGTTCTGTTTTATCCAAATAGGTATGTAAAATTTTAAGCTGGGAGGTGTCCAGAAATAAGCCAATGCGTTTATCCATAAGGATAGATTTTAGCCATCTTTTTTGCAGAATAGTCAAAGGCAGAACCTCCAGATTATCTATTTTAGAGAGATAGCCTTCTGGAACTTTCTCTAAAAGATTCCAATTGTTTATCATTCGGGGAACAATAAGAAAAGCACTTTCCTTAAAGCCAAAGCGAGCTGCCAGAGAAATCATCTCCTTTTGGGTAATAGGAGCAGCTTGTGCTGTTTTACAGATTTCATCCACAATCTGAAAATAGCAGTTGTATATTTCGGTAAACAGTTTCATGAATTAATTTTTTTCCTCCATCTTTTTTATTATTTCGTCACTGTTCAGTATGTCACAGTTATGTTGTTATCACTATGTTTTCTTACAATCAGTACAGTAAGTGTACAGACCTGCTGAATCGTTACACTATTTTAACCATATTAGGGAAGGTCTCACTTCAAAAGTACAACACTTTTTCACTTTATCAGCAATACTCACTGTTCACAGATTATACATAGCAGCCAGCCGCTGTATATCCTGATAAAATTTACGTTTCAGATAGCTGTTATTGGAATCAAAGTAAAGAATCCGTCCGGTAAAGGTTTTAATCCAGGGTATCATTTCATTTCCGTCAAATACCTCTGCTTCATAGGTATAGATATTTTCTGCCACACGGGTGATCCTCCCATTTCTGCCTTCCCGCTCCAAGCGTTTTAAGATAAAGTTTTCGGTTGGTTCATGAATAGAAAGGGTAAGTTTAATATAATCCATGGTATGTACATTTCCAAAAGAAACACCAAAAACCTTGGAAAGATTCTGTGACAGAATGTGTTGATATTCCTCATAGGAAGGTACAGAATCCATAAGAACCAATTTTTTGATGGAGTCTAGTCGGAGATTGGCTAATCTCTGTCCCCGTTTATGGTAAAGACAGAGGTAGCGTCGACCGGTGCGGGTACTGACGAAAATCTTTAAAGGGATTCCTTCCATGTTCTGTACCTGTTGGGATTTGGAACTGCGGATAGTGAGGGAAATTGCCCTTTTTTGCCGAATGGCAGTCAGAATAGTCAGCAGTATTTCATCCTCCAAAGTATGAGCAAAAAAGCCATGCTTTAGGAGAAATACATGATTTGTTGTTTTCTGATTGTCCAAAATTGTACTGCCCAGAATACCAATAGGTGCGGCAAGATGGTAAAAACGGACAGCATCCAAAAGGGCAGGCAGCTCAGCGGGAATGGAATAGGTTAGGCTGTCTGCACATAGATAGTGGTACTGCTTGCCGGATTTTTCACAGAGAAGTAAACCTTCTGCTTCATATTCTTTCACTTTTTTCCGTACTAACTGAGGTTCAAAGAGTACATCATAGTTGGCATAGATTTCATTGGTTAATTCATCAATGGAGCGGGCTTCCCTATCCTGAAGGATATCCAGTATAAAAAAATGGAGCATAATATCGTTATCGGTAAAGCTTTTGGACTTCCATACCCGATAGAGGGGATTGGTCAACAGCAGGTTGCTGTCTAAGGCAATAGAAATATGTTTTCCTTTTTGGGTATAGTCACTGCGTATATATTCTGACAGCCAGCTTTCAATTCTGCGTCTCTCATTATCGTAGGTACGTCCACTTTTATCAGAAAAATCCTCTCTTGTCTTAAAGCCATAGACGAAGAAGTCCCTTACATAGTCCCTAATGTGGGCAAAGGATTTGACCAGTTCCTGAAATTCTGACATGCTATTTTTCCTTTCTGCATCATTAGTAGTATCTGTATTCTATCATCTTCGCAACTTTTTTTAAATGATTCTTTTTGGAAAAAGTTGTATGATAGCTTCAGACAGAGGGAACAGACCGAGGCTGCTGTAGCTCAGTCAGGTAGAGCGCCAAAATAAATGAGTCTTGAAAAAGACTCTCACAGCAATTTTCATCCTACGGTTAAGGTGGTTGTCGCAGGTTCGATTCCTGCCAGAGCCATAGGTTTGTTTCCGATGTCAAAGGACAGTCTGGCTTGAATGAGTCTTGAAAAAGACTTTTACAGCAATTTTTTGGTAAATCAATGCCTGTTAAGCATACGAATTTAGGTTCAAATCCTATATTGCCAGACTGTCCTTTTTTTTATTGAATAAAGGTAATTATTCAGTAGTATAAAAATGTAGTTGTAATGATAGTAAAGGTGAGGGTACTGAACAGTTACGAATAAAGAAGTTCTTCCATGTAACAGATTCAAGGAAACTAGCCACTTTAAGTATGTCAAGTACTATGTGGGAGTAAGTGACTTACTTGTGTCAGGAGATAAATATCTGCTTTGACGTATATTGAGTACAAGGTTAAGTGGTGAACGTGACTGTGTAGTTTGAAGAACTTATCTGTATGAGGTGGAGCTTTTGACTTTTATACAAAAAGGAGGAGACCAGAATGAACTTTATGAAAAAGTTGCAGGATACCTTAGAGGATAGAATGAAGCTGACAGAAAATGGGGCAGCAGGATTTGAAACCAGTAAAAGTGCATTGGTAGATTTAAATTTTGCAGTAGCTTCTCTTAGAAATGAACAGGAGCAGGAAATTACCACACGATTTATGAAAGCTTTTTTGGAAGACCGGGTTCTGGCGATGAAGTGGTTATTCTTCCTTAGAGATGTAAGAGGGGGATTAGGAGAAAGGCGTACTTTCCGGATTATCCTTAGATATCTGGCTTATCACTACACCGATATGATCTGTGCTTTGACAGAAATTTTATCAGAGTATGGAAGATATGACGATTTGCTGGTGCTTATCGATACCCCGGCAGAGGAACGGGTGCTTTCCTGTATAGCTGCACAGCTAAAGGAAGATGCGGCAAATAGGGAAAAGGGGCAAAGTATTTCTTTATGTGCCAAATGGATGCCGAGTATTAATACTTCCTCAGCGGAGTCCAGAAGCTTAGCCAAGAAGCTTCAGAAGTCTTTGGGCTTTACTGCAAAGCAGTATAGAAAGCTGCTGGCGCAGTTAAGGGAATATCTTAAGATAACCGAAGTTTATATGAGTGCTAATCGTTGGGAAGATATCGACTATTCAGCCGTAGCATCCAAGGCAAATGTACTTTATAGAAATGCCTTTATGAGGCATGATGTAGAAAGAAGAGAAGCTTTTCTGGAAAAAGCAGAGCAAGGGGAAGCTGTCATGCATGCAGAGGTATTGATGCCCCATGATATTGTTGCTCAGTATGCACCTGATGTTTTTTTTGGTGATATAGATATATCATTGGAAATTTTGTGGAACAATCTTTCTAATACGGTGAATGAGGCAGAAAATGTTCTCTGTGTAGTGGATGGTTCGGGTAGTATGAATGTTCCTATTGGGCGGACAGGAATTACTGCTCTGCATATTTCCAATGCTTTAGGTATCTATTTTGCCGAGAGGCTGAAGGGGGATTATCACAATAAATTTATCACATTTTCCAGTCGGCCTGAGTATGTGGATTTATCCAAGTGCCAAAGCTTACAAGAAAAGCTGCAGTTAGCCTTTTTATGTGATGACTGCAGCAATACCAATCTGGAAGCTACCTTTGATTTGATTTTAGAAACTGCAGTTAAAGGAAGGTTGAAGCAGGAGGAGTTACCAGGGACAGTATTGATTATTTCAGATATGGAATTTGATGCGGCAGTCCCAGAAGTTCTGACAGGCTTTGATTGTTCTACTTGGGATGCTCTGACAAAAGCGATGAGAAAAGGAAAAGTTTTTGAGGAGGATAATAGGGATACTTTATTTGAAACAATTAGAAAGAAGTATCAAAAGCATGGATACATTCTGCCCCGATTGGTTTTCTGGAATGTAAACAGCAGAACAGGAGTGATTCCCATAAGAGAGAATGAGCAAGGAGTAGCGTTGGTCAGTGGATTTTCTACACATATCTGCCAAATGGTACTTTCTCAGGAGTTATCGCCATACAAGGCACTGGTGAAGGTATTGAATAATCCCAGATATAAGGTGATTGAAAAGTATGTAACTGTTCAGTAGGTCTGCACACTTGCTGTGCTGACCATAGGAAAATGCAGTAGTAGCGATATAATGATGAAAGTACTGAACAGTTACAAGCGATTCATAATCAATATCAAGTGCAAGCAAAAGATGAAGCCGTTGATATGTTGAAGGAATAAAATCAGAATCTACGGTTGTCATGGTATAGGGCTTCACATACTGGGCTTTAATTTCTAATTCTCACATATAGCTTCCTACCATCTTTTCGGCAATTGTTTCACTTTCCGTTTTCAGGTATTCAGTAATCTTGGGCACAGCATAATTCTGATGAAATTCATGATAAATTTCAAGAATACGTTTGTTTATGGTTTGTTTTCTAAGCTCTCTTTTGGATGGAGTCTTTTCTTCCGGTTGATATATCCACTTCTTGAAACACCTAATATGTTTAGCACACCAGAGATATTCAACCGGAGTTCTCCCTGTTCCTTCAATTGCTCTTCACACTCAGCAGCTTCAGGAAACAAAGCTTTTGTCCTTTTCCCCGGATGTCGTTTTTTTAATCTTTCTTATGCATCCCGGGTATCACATACTTCTTTCTTTAGTAGGGCAATTTCTTTTGCTTCATCACTCTCATAATTTCCACACCCCTAGTAAGGACAGAGCCGTTCTGTTCATCTTTCCCGATTAGGTGATCTTATCACGGAAGAACTGGTTTTTCCTGATTATAATAAAATCATAAAGAAAAAAAAGGAGAGCTAACGATGCTTTAAGGAGGTACAGCTATGGGAATCTTCGATTTGTTTAGACAGCCCAATATTAATCAGGGTGTAGTGGACTATCACAATACCCCTGATGCCGTTCTGCTGGATGTACGTATGCCCCAGGAATATCGGGAAGGTCATATTCCCGGAAGCAAAAATGTGCCGCTACAGCAGCTTGACAAAATAAGCACTGTAGCCAACGATAAGGAGACAGCATTGTTTGTTTACTGCTATTCCGGCGGCAGAAGCCGTCAGGCAGCTTCCAGGCTGCAGCATATGGGATATACCAATGTGCAAAACATCGGCGGTATTGCCGCCTATTCCGGAAAGGTGGAAAGATAACATGAAAATCGTGATTGTAGGTGGTGTGGCAGGCGGAGCCACTGCGGCAGCAAGAATCCGTAGACTGAATGAGCAGGCTGAAATCGTTGTGTTCGAGCGGTCAGGCTATATTTCCTATGCTAACTGTGGTTTGCCCTATTACATAGGTGGTGTCATTGAAGAACCGGAGGATCTGACACTCCAAACCCCAGAGAGCTTCTTCTCCCGTTTCCGCATCCATATGAAGGTGCGGCACGAGGTTACTGCAATTTATCCTGACAGAAAAACAGTGTCGGTAAAGAATCTGGAAACTGGCGAAGAATTTGAAGAGAACTATGATAAACTTCTTCTTTCCCCCGGTGCAAAGCCTGTCTGGCCCAGCCTGACTGGAATGGATATCGACAAACTGTTCACGCTTCGCACTGTGGAGGATACTTTCCGGATTAAGGAATTTGTGGATCAGCAGAAACCAAAGTCTGTGGTGATGGTGGGCGGTGGTTTCATCGGTCTGGAAGTGGCCGAGAACCTGCGGGAACTTGGTATGGATGTAACCATCGTCCAGCGGCCAAAGCAGCTGATGAATCCCTTTGATGCCGATATGGCTTCCTTTATTCACAACGAAGTTCGCAAACATGGTGTGAAGCTAGTACTGGGTCAAAGCGTAGAGGGTTTTGTAGCAACGGATGACGGCGTGGATGTGCTGCTGCAAAATCAGGCTTCCCTTCATGCTGACATGGTGGTGTTGGCCATCGGTGTCACTCCAGAATCCAGTCTTGCAAAGAATGCCGGTCTGACTCTGGGTATGAAAGGCAGCATTCTGGTCAATGACCGGATGGAAACTTCGGTATCTGACATCTATGCTGTTGGCGATGCGGTGCAGGTAAAGCACTATGTTACTGGCGAGGACGCTCTTATCGCTTTGGCTGGTCCTGCCAACAA
>JAFXJR010000100.1 GCA_017532145.1 Lachnospiraceae bacterium
GATAAGGGAATGGGAGTTTTTAATGGCGACATGGGGATGATTAAGGAAATTAATGATTTTTCCCAGACGCTGACGGTGGAATATGATGAGCATCGCAGAGTGTCTTATGCCTTTGCCCAAGTGGAAGAGATAGAGTTAGCCTATGCGGTAACGATTCATAAATCTCGAGGCAGTGAATATCCGGCAGTGATTCTGCCTCTGCTGGCAGGTCCCAAAATGCTGTTTAACCGAAATCTGTTATATACAGGGGTGACCAGAGCAAAATCCTGTGTAACCATACTGGGCAGCCGGCAGACAGTGGAGAATATGATTGCTAATGGCTACCAGAATAAAAGATATACCAGCTTAGCTGATAGAATTCGGGAGATGATGTAGCAGCGGATAACCGATGAAGAGATATGAAAGGAGAGCGTAACTATACAAAAAAAGAAAGGAAAGCTGTTACAGGGCAGAGAACTTCTGTTGGATATTTTATTTCCCAGAAGATGTCCTGTCTGTGATAGGATAGTCAGATTTAGAAAAGAGTATCTGTGTCCTGACTGTCGGGATACGATAAAGTATGTGGAAGACCCTACTTGTATGAAGTGTGGAAAAGCGCTGAGAGAGGAGACAGAGTATTGCCGTGATTGTGCCGGAAAAAGACATTGGTACAGACAGGGAGCAGCCGTCTTTGAATATGGGAGTGTAGCCCCTGCTCTCTATCGTTTTAAGTATGGGGGAAGACAGGAGTATGCCGATTTTTTTGGAAAGGAAATGGCAGCCAGGCTGGGCAGACAGATGGTCTCGTGGAAGCCGGATGCTCTGATACCTGTTCCTGTGCATACTTCCAGAAAAAGGAGGAGAGGGTATAATCAGGCAGAGCTTTTGGCAGCTGTAGTATCCAGAGAAATGGGGATTCCCTTACGAACAGATTTGGTAAAGCGGATGAGAAAAACACTGCCTCAGAAGAACTTAAACAGTATACAGAGACAAAATAATTTGAAAAAGGCTTTTAAAATCCAGAAAAATGATGTAAAATTAAGTACAATTATAATTATTGACGATATTTATACAACAGGGAGTACTGTCGATGCCCTGGCTGCAGTATTGCTGGCAAGTGGGGTAAAAGAGGTATATTATGCAGCATTGGCTATTGGCAGTGGATGACAGAAAATTTAGTGAAAGGCTCGGTGATGGACATGGATGTACGAAACTGTAAAAAATGTGGAAAGCTTTTTAATCATGCGATAGGACCGGTAATCTGTCCTCTTTGTAAGGAGCAGTTGGAAGAGAAGTTCCAGGAGGTAAAAAAATATATCCGGGATCATCCGGGCTGTGGAATTGCAGAGGTTTCTGATGAATGTGAAGTTTCTCAACAGCAGATTAAGCAGTGGTTGCGGGACGAAAGACTGCAGTTTTCAGAGGATTCACCAGTGGGTCTGAATTGTGAAAACTGTAATGCGATGATTCGCAGTGGACGTTTCTGCGATAAGTGTAAGCTGGAAATGACCCATAGCCTGCAGAATATGTATAAATCGGAGCATAAGCCTGTAGAGCATGAAAAGCCAAAGGATTACAAGGATAATGCCAGAATGCGTTATCTGGATCATTAGGAGAAAGAGATGTTGAACCAGGATAGAATTATTCTGATGACAAAGCTGGCTGCTTATGAAGAGGATAAGGGAAAAAAGAGCAGTGTCATTATGGGTTATTTCAGGGGGGACTATGTGTGGTTTCACCTAGTGAAATCAATTATCTGCGGTACCCTGGCCTTTGGAATCATTTTTGCTATGTATATTTTTTATGATTTTGAAGTGTTTATGACAGAGATTTATAAAATGGATCTGTTGGCTTTTGGTAAATCCGTACTAATCAAATATTTTGTTTCCATTGGTCTTTATTCTATTATTTCCTATGCTGTCTATAGCTATCAGTATGCTAAGGCAAAAAACAACACAGCATTGTATAGGAGTAATCTGGCTAGACTGTCCGGCATGTATGAAAAGCTGTGACTATCCTTTGAGGATTTATCCGGGAGAGCGGCCGGACAGTGACGATAAAACAGAAAACAGGGAGAGGATGCCCTGAAAGGAAATTACTATGACATCATTACTTGTGGCAAAGCAAGCTTTAAAAAAATTTTATGGAAAGTATGAGGTATATTTAATCCCTCTGATGAAGTTTCTGCTTTCCTTTATCAGTTTGCTGGCAATCAATGCAAAATTAAAATTTATGTCCAGACTGGACAGTATTGTAGTAGTTCTGGTGGTGGCACTGATGTGTTCCTTTATGCCCAGGAATTTTATTATCCTGTCAGCAGCAGCATTTGTACTTCTGCATGTATATGCCCTGTCGATGGAATGTGCTATCATTGTATTGGCAGTATTCTTGTTGATTTTTTTATTGTATTTTCGATTTTCGCCCAAGGATACGGTACTGATAGTTTTAACCCCTCTCTGCTTCTGGCTGCATATTCCTTATGTAATTCCCATCGTGGCAGGTTTACTGGGCAATCCTTCCTGTGTGGTATCAGTAGGTTGTGGAACAGTGGTCTATTATCTGCTTGCCTATGTGGCTGGCAGTACGAAGGCAATTGCTGGTTTGGAAGGAGAGGAAGTAACTGTTAAATTTCGTTTTTTAATAGACGGCATACTGAGCAATAGAGAGATGGTGACGACTCTGGCAGCCTTTTCCATTACTCTTATTCTGGTATATTTAATCAGAAGACTGTCTTTAGACTATTCCTGGACGATTGCTATCGTAGCAGGTGCTTTGGTAAACATGATGATTTTTCTGATGGGAGAGCTGATGTTGGATACCAAGGTATCGATTGGCGGGATGCTGGCAGGAACAGTTGTATCAGTACTGATTGCATTTGTGGTAAAATTTTTTGCATTTAATGTGGACTATGCCCGAATAGAGAAGGTGCAGTTTGAGGATGATGAATATTATTATTATGTAAAGGCTGTACCTAAGATTATAGTGGCAGCTCCCGAACGCACCATAAAAAAAATTAATCAACGAAAGAAGCAGCGTCCTGTTCAGAAAAATACTGCCCCCAAAGGCGGAAGTTCTAAAGGAACACTGATGAAGGGAGCCACTTCCCGGACAGGAGGTTCTGGTGGGACTTCTTCAAAAGCTGTATCATCGAAAGCAACAGCATCGGGAATGGGAGCTGCTGAGACAGCAAGAGGTACAGAGGCCAGAAAGAGAGCAGTTGAGGAAGTATCCTCCAGGATGTCAGCAGGTATGGAACAGGAAGAGGCTGCACCAAAGAGTACAGAAGGAAAAAGTAAAGAGAGACAGCAGCAAGGGGATACCGGCATGCCGGAATGATTAAAAAAAGACTGGAATGAGTTAAATGCAGCAGATTCAACAGATTTTAGACACATATTTTAGGCGTATGCCAAGCCTCAGATGGACGGATATTGCAGAAATTGTAATTATTTCCTTTCTGGTATACCATATCTTAGTGTGGGTAAAAAATACAAAGGCATGGTCTTTATTAAAGGGTGTCGTAGTAATTGCTATTTTTCTGATAATAGCTGTGATTTTTAATATGACAACCATTCTCTGGATTGCACAGAATGTAATGGGAATAGCTGCTACTGTTATTATTGTTATTCTACAGCCGGAGCTGAGAAGGGCGTTGGAAGAGCTGGGAAGAAAAAATATTATCGCTTCCATTTTTCCCTTTGATATGGGAAAGATGGAAGTAGGTTTTTTTTCAGACCGTACAATCAATGAAATTACCAAGGCCTGCGTGGAGATGGGAAAGGTAAAGACAGGAGCTCTTATTGTGGTAGAGCAGCATCAGTCGCTGGCAGAGTATGAAAGAACGGGAATCGACATAGATGGGGTGGTATCCAGCCAGCTATTGATTAATATTTTTGAGCATAATACACCGTTACATGATGGAGCCGTGATTATACGCGGTAATCGGGTTATCTCAGCCACCTGTTACCTTCCCCTTTCAGACAACATGGCACTGAGTAAGGATTTAGGAACCCGGCATCGGGCTGCTGTAGGTATTTCTGAGGCTACGGATTCTATGACGATTATCGTCTCAGAGGAGACCGGAAAAATCAGTGTGGCCTATGAAGGAAAACTGGAACGTAGTTTAAGTGGTGATGAGCTGAAGGAGAAGCTATACCTTGTTCAAAATAAGCCAGTGGAGGAGAAGAAACGTAAGATTGGAAAAGGAAGGGAAAAGAATGCGAAGGAAACTGACTGAAAATCTTGGACTGAAAATAGGTTCTATTCTGTTTTCCGTAATTCTGTGGCTTCTGGTCACGAATATAAGCAATCCTTCCTCCAGGCTGATTATCGACAATGTTCCTGTCAGGATTATTAATACAGATTTGATTACCAGCCAGGGAAAGGTATATGAGGTATTAGAGGGGTCAGACACTATTGATACGGTTACGATTATGCTTCCCCGCTCTCTTTACGACAGTATTAGTGTAGACAATATTGTGGCTATTGCAGATATGAAAAATTTAACCAATGTTAATACCATTAAAATAGAACTGTCTACCAATAAATATAATGAAAGTCTGGATAGTATTACAGGCAGCTCTGATACAGTAAAGCTGAATATTGAGGATAGGAAAAGTATTTCTATTCCGTTGACTGCATCGGCTACCGGTACATTACAGGAAGGCTATGTAATTGGCAATGTGACGACGGATCAGAATCTGGTAAGGGTATCAGGACCGGAATCCATAATTTCAAGAATAGAAAAAGCAGAGGTAAACGTAGGCGTAACCGGCTTTACTTCAGATATTGGTACCAATGCAGAAATAAAGCTGTATGATGGAGAAGGGATAGAGATTCCCAAAAAAAGCCTGTCTTTAAATATCAATAATGTAGGAGTTCAGGTAGAGATACTTACGACAAAAGAGGTACCTATTCGTTTTACTGCTTCCGGAGTACCGGCAGAAGGATATCGGGCTACAGGAGCAGTGGTAAGTACACCGGAAACCCTAGTCCTGGCAGGAAAAAGCAATATTTTAAAGAATCTGTCGGTGATTCATGTACAGGATAATGTGATAGATTTAACCGGTGCTACCGGAAATGTAACAGCTACAGTAGATATCAGAGACTATCTGCCGGCAAATACGAATCTGGGAATTAAGGAGTTTGATGGTAATGTAACAGTGACTGCTTTTGTGGAAAAGGAGACAGTAAGAAATATCCAGATTAAAAAGCAGGAGGATATTGAACTGACAAATATACCAGAGGGCTATTATGCTATGTTTTCCACCTATGAGGACGAGTTTTATATTCAGGTAAAAGGGTTAGCAGAAGATTTGGCAGCTCTTGATGAAAATCAGATTAAAGGAACGATTGATATTGCACAGCTGCTGGAATCGGGAGCTATTGAAGAACTGAAGGAGGGAGACTATGATGTCCATCTGGCATTTAATCTTCCAGACACAGTTAGCTTAAGAGAAAAAATAACAGTTAGAGTAAACTTAAGAGAAAAAGCAGAAGAGTGAAATAGAGAGAGAGAGTAAAGTTATGGGCAGATTGTTTGGGACAGATGGTGTCCGCGGAGTTGCCAATGAGGAGCTTACACCTATGCTTGCCATGCAGCTTGGGCAGGCAGGAGCCTGTGTACTGACAAAGGAAAAAGCACATAAGCCGACGATAATGATAGGCTGTGATACACGTATTTCTGGTGATATGTTGGCTAATGCCCTAATGGCGGGAGCCTGCTCAGTAGGAGCCAACTGTGTCTATGTGGGCGTACTTCCTACGCCAGCTATTGCCTATCTCACAAGGAAGTATAAGGTGGATGCAGGAGTAGTTATTTCTGCTTCTCATAATCCAGTGGAATTTAATGGAATCAAGTTCTTTGATGGGGATGGGTATAAGCTGCCGGATTCTCTGGAGGATGAGATTGAAGCCATGATTAAAAGTGAGATGAAGGGGATAAAGTTTCCCACAGGTACAGGAGTAGGAAAGATTAAGTATCGGACGGATGCCAGAGAAGAGTATATTAACCACTCCATTCGTTCGGTGAAGGTAGATTTACAAGGGATGAAAATTGTAGCGGACTGTGCGGAGGGAGCTTCTTATTATACCTCCATAGAAGCCTTGCGGGAGTTAGGTGCGGAGGTAGTAGCCATTCATAACAGCCCGGATGGAACCAATATCAATGCCAACTGTGGTTCCACCCATATGGAGGAACTTCAGGCCAGGGTAGTATATGAAAAGGCCAATGTGGGGCTGGCCTTTGATGGGGATGCTGACAGATTACTGGCTGTAGATGAAACCGGAGCCATAGTGGATGGAGACCAGATTATGGCCATTATAGGCAACCATATGAAGAATCAGGGCAGACTGAAGCAGAACAGGATAGTGGCTACAGTAATGAGTAATCTGGGATTTTTTCTCATGGGTGAAAAGTGTGGGATTCAAATAGACCAGACGAAAGTAGGCGACAGGTATGTGTTGGAACGAATGCGGGAAATAGGAGCAAATCTGGGAGGAGAGCAGTCGGGACATATTATCTTTCTGGATGAGAATACCACAGGAGACGGTTTGTTAAGTGCATTGCATCTGCTTCAGGTAATGGTGGAGACGAACCAGTCCTTGTCGGAGCTGTCCCAGATTATGGAGGTACTTCCTCAGGCTCTGGTGAATGCAAAGGTACCAAATCATAAAAAGGAACATTATATGGACTATCCGGAGATTGCAGAGGCCATTCAGGTTCTCGAACAGAAATTTGCAGGAGAGGGAAGGGTGCTAATCAGACCCTCGGGAACAGAACCTATGGTGAGGGTAATGATTGAAGGAAAGCAGAAGCAGCAGATTGATGAAGAAGCGAGGAGACTGGCCAACCTAATCCAGCATATTATGTTATAGAAGGGAAGGAATAGGTTACTTTGTACATCCACGCCATACACTCTGCTGCAGGGAATGGAGAGAGGTGTAAATTCAGCCAGGACATCGCCTGTCTCGCTACAGGCAACTTTAGATGCAGGTGAATGATAACCAGGAATACTGAATTTTTATACAGGTTCTATGATTAGGCTTCACAAGTAAGGAAAAAAATGGTATAGTAGGTAAGGGTAGCTAACAGGATACAAATAGTTGCAGGAAAGAAAACATATGTGGTAAAGATAGTATGTGTATTGGAGGAGACGAGGATATGGTAAGCCAGAAGGTAGTGATTAAAAACCCAACAGGGCTGCATCTACGGCCGGCAGGTATTCTATGTAAAGAAGCAATGCAGTTTAAATCGCATATTACTTTCAGTTATAGAGATAAAGAGAATACGGCGAATGCAAAAAGCGTGTTAAGTGTACTGGGAGCCTGTGTAAAATGTGGTGATGAGGTAGAGTTTTTCTGTGAGGGAGAGGACGAAGAGGAAGCATTAAAAACTCTTATTCTAGCAATAGAAAACGGTCTTGGAGAGTAGAAGGAAACAGGCAGCTGCCAGAATCAGCTTTGTGATGCATGTATATCAGATAAGTAATATAAGCCGGCTCTCTTGAGCCGGTTTTTGATGTTCTATTTTTGTATTTACCCGAATCAATAAAGTTGTCTTTAAGCGGATAAGCAGATAGGTAGGGAAAGGCACTGAAGTTGAATCGGATGATGGTGAATATCCGCTTTGAACAGGAGTATGATTAGCATAAGTTGTATGGGAAAAGGGAGGAAGAGGTTATGTTAAATTATAGCAGGTATCAGAGAAATCCAGTGATAGATTATCCGGAAAGAGAATGGCCGGGAAAGGAGATTCAAAAGGCTCCTATATGGTGTAGTGTGGATTTAAGGGATGGTAATCAGGCATTGATTGATCCCATGGTAGTAGAAGAAAAGATTGAGATGTTCCAGTATTTAATTAAGCTGGGTTTTCGGGAGATTGAGATAGGGTTTCCTGCTGCCAGTCAGATTGAATTTGATTTTCTCCGCCAGTTGGCAGACAGAAAGATGATACCGGATGATGTCAGGGTGCAGGTACTGACTCAATGCCGTGAAGAACTGATAGACAGAACATTTGAGGCTATTCAAGGTTGTTCTCAGGCTATCGTCCATATTTACAATTCTACTTCAACACTACAAAGAGATGTGGTGTTTGGAATGAGCAGGGAAGAAATTATTCAGATAGCCGTACAGGGTACTCAATGGGTAAAGGAGAGGGCTGAAAAGTTTCCGGGCAAGATTATTCTGGAATATTCTCCGGAAAGCTTTACCGGTACAGAGTTGGATTTTGCCTTGGAAATCTGTACAGCAGTTCAGGAGACCTGGGGAGCTACGAAGGAAAATCCTATTATCATTAATCTTCCCTCTACAGTAGAGATGACCACTCCCAACGTTTATGCAGACCAGATTGAGTGGATGAATACACATTTTAAAAATAGGGAGAGTATTATTTTAAGTGTCCATCCTCACAATGATAGAGGTACTGGTGTGGCCAGTGCTGAGCTGGCACTGTTGGCAGGAGCAGACCGGGTAGAGGGAACACTGTTTGGAAATGGAGAAAGAACAGGAAATGTAGACATTTTGAATATTGGCTACAATATGTTTTCTCAAGGTATCAATCCAGAGCTGAATATTGAAAAGGTGAATGAAATTATAGAAATCTATGAGAGATGCTGTAAGATACCGATTCATCCCAGACATCCCTATGCAGGCAAGCTGGTTTTCACTGCCTTTTCCGGCTCTCATCAGGATGCCATTAATAAAGGAGTAAAGGCCATGAAGGAGAGAAATAGGAGTATCTGGCAGGTTCCTTATCTGCCGATTGACCCTGCTGACATTGGTCGGGAGTATGAGCCTATTGTCAGAATCAATTCTCAGTCAGGTAAGGGCGGTGTGGCCTTTGTTATGGATACCTATTTTGGCTTTAAGCTGCCGAAAGGAATGCATAAGGAGTTTGCTAATGTAATCCAGAAAATTTCAGAGCAGCAGGGAGAAGTGTCTCCGGATCAGATTATGGAGCAGTTCAGGAAGGAGTATCTGGAGAGGAAGGAACCCATCCATTTCAGAAAGCTGAAGGTGGATGACTTGAGTGATGAGGTTACTTCTGAATTTGATACTAAAGTAACTGTAGTATATACAGACCATGGAGTAGAAAAGAACATTGAAGCAGTGGGTAATGGTCCTATTGATGCAGTAAAGCGGGGACTGCAGGAGGTACTGGGTGAAGAAATGAAGATTTTGGATTATGAGGAGCATGCTCTGCAGAGTGGCTCAAACTCTCAGGCAGCTGCCTATATCCATCTGTTGGATGTGGATAATGGACGTGTCACCTATGGAGTAGGAGTTAGCTCCAATATCACCAGAGCCTCTGTAAGAGCCATTTTCTCAGCGATTAACCGGTTGGGGATTGGGCAGCGCTAGTACAGTGGATATTAAAGCTATAGAAAAAACTCCCTGGGAAGCCAGTTAACAGCTTTCCGAGGAGTTTTTTATGTAGCTAATTTGCCTTAGACTTCAGAACAGCACCGTCTACCTCAAAGGAATCTCCTTCCTTGAGAACACAAATCATCGTTTTTCCTGTATTAATTTCAATTTCATTACCATTATCATCATAATATTTGGTAGGTTCATAGTCAGCCGTCTTTTTCCAGGTGACATGAATACCTCTGCCATTAGTGAAGAAATAGCCGTCTCTGGTGGTGTCGTGTACCTGGAAGGCTAAGTAACCCTTATTATCCCGGACTTCATGATAGGTAAACTGGATAAGCACATTTTTAAAGGACAGCTGTTGATTGTCGTTGGCAGCATCTGTATGTGGCTTTCCATACATGGATCGGTAATAGAGTCCATCCTCCGGATTGTAGCTAAAGGCTGTATCCGTTTGAGGATAGGCAGACTGCAGGTCGATTTCCCCGGCAGTGATGGAATCGCCATACTGCTCTAAAGTATTAGGCTGACCGGAGGAAGCAAAGAGGAAATGATTAGGATCATGATAGTCCTCTCGGTAAGTCTTGGAGTAGCCAAATTTTTCAATCGCTGCATTGATGCCCTCTGCACTGGCATAAGCATTATGGGGAGCTCTTTTATCGGTGGAGCGGAAGAAAGCCTTATCATACAGGTTGTCCGTTCTCCTGTCTCCATAAGAGGAACCGGTGATATGATCCGTGTCACTCTTTTCTATAATCGTATTAATATAAAAGGGACCGCCATAATGAAGGTAGATGGAATCCCATTCAAAGGACCAGTATACATAATAATCACGGCAGCTTCGTACATTACCAATTCGTTCCATATCCTCCCAGTCCTTGATAATTGCCATACACCTGGTAATACCACCCTCTACACCACATTCATAGAGAATATCTGCTTTGGAAAGATTGTAGTGGGGCAAAGCTACAGAATCATTAGGAATCATAACGGCAATAGGGCGTGCATTTGCCAATTCTCCGTCAATCCATTCATTAGTAAGAGTGCTTCGAACCATCCCTTCTGCCGGCGGAACGTCGCCATCCTGGTCTTGAATCGTCTGAGCTGCTGTTGGTGTCTGTTTCTGTGCTTCAGGCTGCTGTTCTGTAAATAGCTGGGATGAAGGCTTCGATGTGCTTTCTTCCTTTCCACAGCCAAACATCAGGAATGTGGAAGAAAGAGCCACAAGAAGAAGCACCTGTAGTCTTTTCATAAATAATCCTCTCTTTCATAGATGTTATTACTCAAATAAAAAGGGCATTACCTCGGCAATTATAGCATATAAATATGGTCTAGTCACTAAGAATGGATAAAAAAACATAGGGAAATTCTTAAGATTTTATGACCTCTGCTGTAGATTCCCTGCCGTTTCTCCGTATGTTTATACTTGCATAATGGAGGTGGGGGATGTATTATTAAGTATAGCGAATAATGTAAAATGTGGAGGTTATGGATTGATGAAGAAAATCATGGTGACTGGCTGTCATGGGCAGCTGGGAATTGCAGTAAATAAGCAGTATGCAGAGAACAGGGAAATAGAGCTGGTCAACACAGATGTGGGCGAACTGGATATTACTAATATCGACCGGGTAATGGAGCTGGTTAGACAGGTAAAACCTTATGGTATTATTAACTGTGCAGCTCATACCAATGTGGATGCCTGTGAGACGGATGTGGATAATGCATACCGCATCAATGCCATTGGTGCACGTAATTTAGCAATTGCCTCCACAGAGGTGGGAGCAAAACTGGTACAGGTTTCCACCGATTATGTATTTGATGGAAGGGCAGACAGACCCTATTTTGAATTTGATGCTACAGCTCCCCATGGAGTCTATGGAGCCTCCAAGCTGGCAGGAGAAAATTTTGTCAAAGCTTTTGCAAACAATTATTTCATCATAAGAACAGCATGGCTGTATGGAGAAGGAAAGAATTTTGTAAAGACCATGTTGCGGCTGTCTGAAACCAATGACAAAGTTAGAGTAGTCAATGACCAGATAGGCACTCCTACCAGTGCAGATGAACTGGCAAAGGCCATCTGTCGGCTGTTGGTAACGGAAAACTATGGAATCTTCCACGGCACCTGTGAAGGCTTTTGCAGTTGGGCAGACTTTGCCACAGAGATTTTCAGATTGGCTGGTAAGCAGACACAGGTGGAGGGAATCAGTACAGAGGAATATAAGAAAATGAATCCGGCTTCTGCCCCTCGTCCTGCTTATTCAGTATTGGATAACTATATGCTTAGGTTGACGACAGATTACCGGTTTGCAGACTGGCAGGATGCGATTGCAGCCTATATAAGTACTTTTTAAGATAGGACGGAACGATGGAATTTTTAAGCGACTTAATGGGAAATCGTATCTTTTGGGCAGCTGTCGGAGGATGGATGGTGGCCCAGATACTGAAAACCATTATTCATCTGTGGTTTAACCGTAAGTTTGTAGCAGAGAGACTGGTGGGAAGTGGCGGTATGCCCAGCTCTCATTCTTCTACGGTATGTGCTTTAGCCACGGCTGTCGGTATTGAGTGTGGTGGAGGCAGCTTTGAATTTGCTCTGGCTGGTATTCTGGCAATTATTGTTATGTATGATGCTATGGGAGTAAGGAGGGAGACAGGTATCCAGGCGAAGGTTCTCAATGAGATGATGGAGATTCTGACTACTATGGGAAAACCCATGAGCGTGGAGGAAAAGCTGAAAGAATTTGTGGGACATACCCCAATACAGGTACTGATGGGTGCTTTATTGGGTATTCTGATAGGAGTACTCATATATTTATAAAAAGGAAATGATGAAGCAGGACTTTGGGAATAGGTTCGTAACAGTGAAGATACAGAATAGGGAAAGGAGCGTTCCGTAGAACATGAATAAAACGGACAAAATTTATGTGGCAGGCCATCGGGGACTGGTGGGAAGTGCCATTGTCAGGAATCTGCAGGAAAAAGGATACACCAATATTGTGGGCAGGACGCATCAGGAGTTAGATTTGACAAACCAGGCTGCAGTTATCCGCTTCTTCGAGGAGGAAAGGCCGGATATTGTCGTTTTAGCTGCGGCCAAAGTAGGAGGTATCCATGCGAACAATACAAAGCCGGCAGAATTTGCTTATGAAAATATGCAGGTGCAGTGTAATGTAATTAAATGCTGTCATGACTATCGGGTACAGAAGCTGCTGTTTTTAGGCAGTACCTGTATCTATCCGCGGATGGCGCCTCAGCCCATACGGGAGGAGGCTCTGCTGACCGGACCTTTGGAGGAAACGAATGAGGCCTACGCGATTGCTAAAATCTCCGGGCTGGAGATGTGTCGTTTTTTTAAGAAGCAGTATGGGGATGATTTTATCAGTTGTATGCCTACTAATCTATATGGCCCTAATGACAACTATGATTTAGAGGATTCTCATGTACTGCCCGCGATGATTCGTAAATTTCATGAGGCCAAAGAATCCGAAGCTGAAAGTGTAGAACTATGGGGGACGGGAAGTCCTTTGAGAGAGTTTCTGTATGTGGATGATATGGCAGATGCCTGCGTCTTCCTGCTGGAAAATTACAGTGGGGAGCAGCATGTGAACATAGGAACCGGAAAAGAGATTTCGATTAAAGAACTGGCAGAAACGGTATGTAGAACAGTGGGATTTCAGGGAGAAATCCGCTGGAATAAGGAAATGCCGGACGGAACACCCAGAAAGCTGACTAATGTAGATAAGCTGCATGCAATGGGGTGGAGACATAAGGTAGAGCTGGAGGAAGGTGTGAAGCTGGCCTACCAGTGGTTTACCGAAAACATAGACAGTGCCAGAATGCAGGGGCGATAGAGAAAGGAGCATGGCTGGAAGGATGGAAAAATACAGTGTGATTATGGCAGGTGGAGGAGGAACCAGGTTCTGGCCGCTGAGCCGCAGAAAAAAGCCAAAGCAGTTTTTGAACTTAACAGGCAAGGATATTATGGTAAATGAAACGATTGACAGAATCAGCAGTAATGTACCTATGGAGCATATTTTTATTGTGACCAACGTTTCTCAGGCCGATATTATGGAGGAGGTTACCAGAGGAAGGCTAAAGGAGGGCAGGATTCTGGCAGAACCTGCTGCCAGAAATACGGCAGCGTGTATCGGTTATGCAGCAGTGGCAATCCAGAAACGATTTGGTGACAGTGTCATGTGTGTACTGCCCTCTGACCATTATATTAAGGCCAAAGAGGCTTATGCAGAGGTAATGGATTTTGCCATGAAGCTGGCAGAGGAAACGGACCGACTGGTGACAATAGGGATTAAGCCCACCAAGCCGGCTACCGGCTATGGTTATATTAAATATAATAAGAAGGTGAAGGAAGTAGGCTATACGATAGGTGCAGCAAGTCAAAAAAGGATAGCAGCCTATGAGGTATCCGATTTTGTAGAGAAGCCCAATCTATCGGCAGCAAAATCCTATCTAAAGCAGGGATGTTACCTGTGGAATAGTGGAATGTTTGTATGGAAAACTTCTGTAATTTTAAAATATTTTGAAGAACTGCTTCCAGATGTGTATGAATGTTTAAAGAAGATTGAGGAGGCTATAGGAACGGATAAAGAGCAGGAAACGATAGACAAAATTTATCCCACGATTCCTAAAATATCCATAGACTATGGAATTATGGAGAGAGCTGACAACGTCATTATGTTGGAGGGAGACTTTGGCTGGAACGATGTGGGAAGCTGGGATACCCTGGATGCCATCTATGATACTGATGAAAATAATAATGTGGTACAGGGAGAGCAGATTCACATTGGTTCCAAAAACTGCATTGCCTATGGCGGTAAGGATAAGCTGATTGCCACCATTGGATTGGACAATGTAGTGATTGTGGAAACGGAGGATGCGATTTTAGTCTGTGACAAGTCCAGAACCCAGGATGTGAAGAAGGTAGTCGAGCTATTGGAGGAGCAGGGACGGGAACAATTCCTATAAATTAAGCAGACGCGATAAGTTACAGTTTACAGTCAGAATAGTGCTATGTTATTTTAGGAAAGAAGACAGATGAACAGTAGTGAATCGCGAAGGAAAGGCAGGTATTGTCATGGAGACAGGTATGGAGCTGGATAGGGCAGATAGGATGGAAGAAACGGAACTGATGAATTATATCACGAATATGATGCTGGATGTGGGGGTACCCGCCCATCTCAAGGGCTACCATTATCTGCGTATGGCTATACTGCTGGCCGGAGAGGATATGAATATGGTGGGAAGTGTAACGAAGCTGCTCTATCCTGAAATAGCTAAAAAGTTCAAAACCACAGATCAAAAAGTGGAGAGGGCAATTAGAAATGCCATTGAGGTATCCTGGACCCGGGGAAACGCAGATACTTTGGAGGAGCTTTTCGGTTATTCCAGCCTGACAGGACAGAACCGCCCTACTAATAGTGAGTATATTGCACAGATTGCAGATAGAATAGGATTATATATGCGTAGCAGAGAGGAAGCCTGTGCATAAAAATTTGTGCATAGAGATTGATGTTCAGCAATCTTTTTATGGAAGTAAAAAAAGCAAGTTGAGTAGTTAGAACTATTGGATAAAACGGATAAAAAAGGGAATCCCAGTTATGGGATTCTTTTTTTAGAGCCTATTTGTGGTTTATGGAAATATATGATAAAATAGAAACTAATAACTATTTGGCAGTTGTACAGTTACGGGCAAAAATCTATTCCGGAACGTAACTGTTCCATACCCTCACCGTTACGTTGTTATCCCTACGTTTTCATATGGTTAGTACAGCAAATGTGCAGATCTACTGAATCGTTACTCCAAAACAACGTTCACTGCAGAGAAGATAAAGGATACAGGAGTGGCAAAAGGATGGAATTGCTTAGTGTAATCGTTCCCTGTTATAACGAAGAGGAGAACGTTTTTGATTTTTATCATGAATTAATGAAGAATACTCTATTTTTTCAGGAAAGAGAACTGGAAGTAGAGGTTTGGTATATCGATGATGGCTCCAAGGATGGGACTGCTGCAAGGGTCAAGGAGCTGGTGGCACAGGACGCAAGGGTGCATCTGGTTTCCTTTTCCAGAAACTTTGGTAAGGAGGCAGCAATTTATGCAGGCTTTCAGAAGGCTGCAGGAGACTATGCAGTGATGATGGACTGTGATCTTCAGGATCCTCCTTCCCTGCTGCCAGAGATGTTTTCCTATCTGGGTCAGGGCTATGATTCAGTGGCTACCCGAAGGGTTACGAGAAAGGGAGAGCCTTTTTTGCGTTCCATTTTAGCCAGAGCTTTCTATCGGTTGATGAACCGGATTTCAAGGACAGAAATTGTAGACGGTGCCAGAGACTATCGGCTGATGAAAAGATGTGTGGTAGATGCGATTCTGTCCATGGCAGAATACAATCGCTTTACCAAGGGTATCTTTGGTTGGGTAGGATTTGAAACCAAGTGGCTGGAATATGAAAATGTAGAAAGGAAAAAGGGAGAGACCAAATGGTCAGTCTGGAAGCTTTTTTTATATTCCATAGATGGAATTACCGCCTTTTCTACAGCACCACTGGCTCTGGCCTCCATTATGGGAGTACTGTTTTGTGTCTTATCCTTCCTGTTAATTGGATTTACAATCGTAAGAAAACTGTTGTTTGGCGACCCTACCTCCGGCTGGCCCTCTCTGGTATGTATTATTTCTATGATTAGTGGAGTGCAGTTATTCTGTCTGGGGATTGTAGGGCAGTATCTTTCTAAAACCTATATGGAAGTGAAGAAGCGTCCCATCTATCTGGTGAAGGAAGAAATTTAACCGAATCAAGGAAGTCTCCCACTTCAAGTACACTAAGTACTAAGTGGTGAACGTTACTAAGGATTGTGAATATCCGCTTTAACCCAGACAGTGGGGAGGAAAAAATGGAAGAAGCTTTAATCAGTATTGTGGTACCAGTATATAATGCAGGTGCTTTTATTAAACAAACAATAGAAATGGTATGCCAACAGACCTATCCCCATTGGGAACTGCTGCTGGTAGACGATTGTTCTCAGGATAACAGCAGACAGTTGATAGAGGAATATGGTAAACGGGACAGTCGAATCCACTTGATAACCAAGAAAAAAAATGCAGGAGCTGCACAGGCCAGAAACACTGGTGTACAGCAGGCAAGGGGAAGATATCTGGCTTTTCTGGATGCAGACGATGTATGGCTGCCTCGAAAGCTGGAGCTGGAGCTGGAATTTTTGAAGGAAAGGAAGGCAGCCTTTGTTTTTACTGCTTATGAATTTGGAGACGAGGATGCCAGAGGAACAGGAAAGATTGTTCATGTACCGGAGCGATTGCCCTATCGGGAAGCCCTGTCCCGGACGGTAATTTTTACCAGTACCGTTTTATTTGATTTGCAGAAAATAGACAGGGAGCTGGTTCGGATGCCTGATGTGGCAAGTGAGGATACGGCTACATGGTGGAAAATTTTAAGGAATGGTTATATAGCCTATGGATTGAATCAGGTATTGACTATTTATCGAAGACCAAAAAAGTCCCTGTCCTCTAATAAGCTGGTAGCCATTCAGAGAATATGGAATCTGTATAGAAAGGAAGAAAAGCTGTCCCTGTCCCTGAGTCTCTGGAATTTTACCGGCTGGGCTTTTCGGGCAGCATTCAGACGGATATAGAAAGATGATGGTTGATAAAAAGAGCAAAGAACCGAAAAAGAGAGTGATTCTGCTCCTGCTGTCTTTAGCTGGGCTGGGAATGCAGATTGCTATATACGCCGGCTTCTGGCTAAAGATTTATTATCCCTATCTATCTCACCTGGGCAGGGTAAATTTTTACCAAAATGCTCATGTGCTGGTGGTTGGACTGTATTTGCTTTTACTTTTCTTTTTTCAAAATACCTATGGCGGATTGAAGATAGGATATCTGAAGCCTATGGAGGTATATTTTTCTCAGGTATTTTCCCTGCTGGTGGTCAATGCTATTTCCTATGTTCAGATTTCTCTGCTAAGAAACTGGATTGCTCCGGTACAGCCTATCCTAAGCTGTATGGCAGTGCAGCTGGCTTTTTCTGCTGTATGGACCTGGTTTTGCTACAGGATTTATCGGAGGATTTTCCCTCCCCGGAAGCTGCTATTGGTCTATGGAGAGCGTCCGATAGAGGATATTCTTCATAAGTTTTCTACCAGAAAAGATAAGTTTGTGGTCGCAAAGTGCATCAATATTCTGGAAGGAACTCAGGCAGTGGAGAAGGAGGCCGAAAAGGACTATGATGCTATGGTACTTTGGGATATTCCCACCCACCACAGAAACAGACTGCTGAAATTTTGCTATGGCAGGTCA
Organism: Lachnospiraceae bacterium; assembly: GCA_017532145.1. GTDB lineage: Bacteria > Bacillota > Clostridia > Lachnospirales > Lachnospiraceae > Kineothrix. The sequence continues at coordinate 17,666 of JAFXJR010000100.1, forward strand.
CTGCGCGTATATATGATGCCTAAAATCACAGACGTACTGATTCAGGGTTCAGAGCAGCTCCATCTGTTTGATACTCCCATCTTTCTGACCAGAGAAAATCCGCTTACTGTGGAACAGAGAGTAGTGAAACGGCTGATAGATATTTTCTGTGCCTTGATTTTACTGGTGACTGCAGCTCCCTTTATGCTGGTAACGGCAGTGGTCATCAAGCTCTACGATGGAGGACCGGTTTTATATAAGCAGATACGGTGTACTAAAGACCAAAAGGAATTTTTTATTTTAAAATTCAGAAGTATGCAGGTGGATGCAGAAAAGGATGGGGTGGCTCGTCTGGCCACCCGAAACGATGCCAGGATTACCCCCATAGGCAGATTTATCCGGGCAGTGAGAATCGATGAGCTACCACAGCTTTTTAATATTTTAAAGGGAGATATGTCCTTTATTGGTCCACGACCGGAACGTCCAGAGATTATTACTCAATATGTGGAGGAGATGCCGGAGTTTGTCTTTAGGATGAAGGTAAAGGCCGGATTGGCTGGCTATGCACAGGTTTATGGAAAGTATAATACCACACCATATGATAAGCTGAAGCTGGATTTGGCATATATTGAAAATTATACCGTATGGCTGGATATTAAGCTGATGCTGTTGACGCTGAAGATTCTGTTTAAGCCGGAAAGTACGGAAGGCGTGGACAGTAGCCAGATTACAGCCATGAAGAAGGAAGAGGACAGATAAAATCAGAAAGGAGCCGGAGATGAAGATGGAAAACCAAAGATATTTGCAGGAGGGGCTGGATATAAAAAAGCTGTTGCTTTTAATGAAAAGGAAGCTTTGGATACCCTTGGTCGCAATGGTGGCAGGTGCTTTGGCAGGAGGCGGTCTTTATCTTCTGTTTCATCTGGTGTTGCTTCCGGAGAGGGAGTATCAGGCAGTAGGAAAGTATTATCTGCATTTTAACTGTGAGCCTGAGGACTATAACCAGCTTTCTTACAATGGCTACACCTGGAATGACTTAATGGATACGGATCCGATTCTGGATTATATGATGGAGCAGCTGTCTGATAAGGTGGACAGGGAGACGGTGGCAGCTGCAACAGAAGCAGAGATTCTTTCTGATATTCGGCTGTTGACGGTAACGGTGACTACACCTACTCCTCAGCTGACCACCTCAATTATTGAGGCAGTGGGTGCCTCTCTGGTGCATCTGGGAGAGACGGATGAGCTGTTTCGTGGAATAGAGATTTATGGAGTAACTGAGGCAGCACAGATTCTGTGGGATAACCGAACCCAGGCAGCCTTGGTGACAGGTGCAGTGCTTGCGTTTGTAGTATCGGTAATGGTTTTGGCCTTTTATTATGTGCTGGATGATTCCCTGTATGTGGAGCAGGATGTGCAAAGAAGCTGCGGACTGTCGGTGATGGGAATGTTTGCAGCCGATGGGAGGGAGACAGGCTGGGGCAAAGTCTTTTGTGCCAATTATGCCTATCTGTGTGGGCAGCTGGGACAGCTGGCTCTCCTTGGGATAGAGGGAAAAGAGAAGGCAGTACAGGCGGAAGCTATGATAAGGAAGGTCTGGCTGGAAGGAGGCAGTGGAGAAGCTGTGGGGGAACAGACAGCTACTTCATCGGTTGTGGAAGATGGTTTACATCCGGCAAATTTACCTGCTTTAGAGTCTGTGGGTCTGCCGGAGGCAGAAGAGGATTATCAGAGACTGCGTCAAAAAGAGGGTATTCTGCTGGTTATTCGCTTTGGTGGCAGAAATGGCAGAGTGGTAAGAGGGCTGTTGCATCAACTGAAGCTGCAGGACTGTCAGGCAGTAGGAGTGGTGATAACAGAGGCTGACAGGCAGTTTTGTCAGAGCTATTATAACAAAAGATTAAGAGAGAATTCTTAAGATAACAAGAGAGGAGAAGAGGTGTGAACAGGTGGAAGAGAAGGGGCATTATACTGCTGTTGATGTTGCTGTTAGGTACAGCAAATGGATGCATGGCAGATAGAAGTGGAGAAAAGGAGGAAGCTATCACTATCTATCTGCATGAGGCAGAATTGCTGGAGGACTATGCCCCCTATATTAAGGCACAGCTTCCGGAGCTGAATCTGGAGTTTTATGTGGGACGAAACGTGATTAGTTTCTATGAATTTAAACAGCAGCATGGAGATTTGCCGGATATTATGATGGTGGGACAGCTATCAGCAAGGGACAGTTTGGAATTAAACCCGTATTTGCTGGATATGAGTGAAACAGAGACAGCAGCCTCCTATTATACCACTTATCTGGAAAATTACCGGTGTGATGATGGGGGTATCCGATGGTTGCCCTCAGGAGGCGTCTTTCATGGTATTTTGGCCAATAAGGATTTATTTGATCAATATCAGATTCCTCTGCCTACGGATTATAGTAGCTTTGTGGCAGCTTGTAAGCAGTTTGAGACCCATGGAATAAGGGGATTCGTCACCGACTATAAATATGATTATACCTGTCTGTATACATTAGAGGGATGGTCAATCAATGAGCTAATGAGCAGAGAAGGCAGTCTCTGGCGGCTGGATTATGAGGCAGGTCTTACCAATCAGTTGGATAGGAAGCTGTGGCTGAGTGCTTTTCAGCGGATGGAAGCTCTGTTTCAGGATGTGGGCATGCTACCGGAAGACGTAAACAGAGGCTATACCATGACTAAAGAAGACTTTGGACAGAGGAAGGTGGCTATGATTCGCGGAACTGCTGGAGATATGCCGGGATATGAAGAATTTGGCAATATTGTGCTGCTTCCCTATTTTGGCAAAGCTCCGGAAGAAAACTGGCTTTTTACCACGCCCAGCTTCCATGTGGCACTGAATGGACAGCTGGCTGATAATGAAAAAAAGCAGTCTCAGGTACTTAAAGTATTGGAGGTAATGCTGTCGGCAGAGGGGATTCAGACCCTGGCAGAAAGCTCCCAATATTTACTGGCTTATCATCAGGAAGCCTATCAGCAGGAGGCTTCCTTGGAACTTCCTGAAAAACTGGAAAATCTGGCTGATTTTATTTCCTCTAATCGAATTTACATTGGACATAGCTCTACTGGACTAAGAGCAGCCGCTACAGAAGCAGTTCAGAAGCTTCTCACAGGGGAGCTGGATGCAGAGGGTGCATATGAGTGGATGAACAGGATTGTAGCTGGCTGGGAGAAGCAGAAGGAGACCACAGTAGCTGATTTAGAAAGGGGGTATCCTTCCGGATTTCATCCGGAAAAGGGAAATGAGTCAGCTTCCTCGCTGGCCAATACGATGCGTAGGATAGCAGGAACAGATTTACTTTTGGCACCCGCTTCCATTACTACAGGAACTCTCTATGAAGGCTCCTATACCAAACAGCAGCTGGAGCAGGCTTTTCAGGCCAGTGGAAATCGTCTTTATACCGGGGAGATAACAGGAGCTCAGTTCCGGAATCTAGTAAGTTTAGCAGTAGAGGGCTATGGAGAGTTGAATGACCCCTTTAGTAAGGAGACCTTGCCTATTGTCAGTGGTTGTGAAATTACGGTGGTATCCTCTACGGAAGGGTATCGCTTAAAGGATATTACAGTAGGGGATAAGCCGATAGAAGATACCGCTGTCTACCGTTTAGCCATTCCGGATAATCCCACCAGAGTGCAGCCGCTGGTGGAGCAGGTACTGGGAGAAGGAAGCTTTGCACAGCTGACCTCTTCCGGAGAAATTTGGGCCAGTGCCTTATGGGTGGACTATATTCTGGCAGGTAATCAACCGGAGCCGGCCACTCCCTATCTGATACTGGAATAGTCTGGGAAAGGAGCAAGGTGATTCATGACAAAGAGGAAACCGGCAGAGTATGTGATTATCGTTGTATGTTTGGCAGTAGTAGTTTTTATCTGTCAGGTCTATTCCCGTTTTTTGGCTCAGCGTATCTATCAGGAAAGCTCTCACCATTTAAAGGAGATTTTTACGCAGGTAAATACTACTTTTTCTGCACTGGTTTCAAAAAACTGGCGGATTTTACGAGGGTGGGAAGAGTATATTCAGGAGATTGCAGCCGTTGATATGGAAGCCTTCCAGACCTATATCAGAAAGGAAAAGCAGGACTGGAGCTTTACCGACTTCTATTTCCTTTCTGGAGATGGCAACTATATGACAGCAGATGGACGCAGTGGCTACTTAAATCTGGGCAGAGAGCTGGAAACACTGGTAGAAGGACGGGAGAATGTGGTTTTGGATGGCTCCTTACCGGATGCGAATAAAATTATTATTTTTGCGGTACCAGTAACAGAAGGAAGCTATCAGGGGTTTTCTTATACGGCTATTGCCATTAGCTTTAATATTCAGGATTTGGCAGATGCTTTGAATATCCAATCTTTTTCCGGACAGGGAAAATGCTACGTCTCTTATGGGGATGGCAGGATTATTTTTTCCTCTCAGGTAGAGGATGAGCAGCCCTATAATCTTTTGGCTTATTTAAAGAAAAATCAGGTATTGGGGGAGAAAACGGCAGAACAGGTGGGACAGGACTGGAAGGAGGGAGTCAGTGATGTCATCCGTTATCGAGTCGGGGTAAAGGAGTACTATCTGTCCTATCAGCCGGTAGGCTTTAGCGATTGGGTAATGCATGGTATAGTTCCGGTAGAAGTGGTAAACTCAAATATGAATATGCTGACGACGGTAACTATGTTGGTTATGGCAGCAATTTTTACTCTGATTGCAGCCAATATTGTGCTGTTGGTGATATCCAGCAATAAAAGAGATATTCAGAAAAAAAATATGGAGGTCAGGTACAGAGAAAAACTGTTTGACCTGTTGGCACAGAATACCAAGGATATTTTTCTATTGTTTTCTCCTGAAACCTTTGCAGCAGAGTATGTCAGTCAAAATCTGGAACAGGTGTTTGGAATACGGGCAGAAGAAGTACGCAAGGATGTAAGGACACTGATTGCTACTTTAGTGGAAGGGGAAGCCACCTTTTCCAGAGAAAATTTAAGCGCTATTCCCAAGGGATCCACCTGGACCTGCGAGAAGATACGCCACCACTGCCAGACTCAGGAGAGGCGCTGGTTTAAGGAAATGCTGTATCATGCACCGGAGGAGGAAGCGGATCGATTTGTGGCAGTGCTTTCTGACCGGACGATTGAACGGCAGATGACGGCTACTTTGGAGGAAGCTTTGGATATGACCAGGGCAGCAAATGAGGCTAAAAGTAATTTTCTCTCAAATATGTCCCATGATATTAGAACACCCATGAATGCCATTGTAGGATTTTCTGCTCTGCTGGGACGGGATGCAGATAAGCCGGAGAAGGTAAGGGAATATACCAGAAAAATTACGGCCTCCAGCCAGCATCTGCTGGGACTGATTAACGATATTCTGGATATGAGTAAGATAGAAAGCGGAAAGACCTCTTTGCACATTACCGAGTTTAATCTGGCTACCCTGTTAGATGAGGTTTATACTATGCTGCTTCCTCAGGCAAATGCTAAAAAGCAAACCTTTGAGCTGCATACCAAAGGTGTTTTGCCAGAGCTGCTTTTAGGAGATAAGCTGCGGTTGAATCAGATTTTAATTAATCTGCTCTCTAATGCAGTAAAATATACGCAGGAGGGAGGAAAAGTCGGACTGATGGTGCAGAATCTGGAGCAGAAGCTGCGTAACCATGTGCATCTTCAGTTTGTCATATGGGATAATGGCTATGGAATGAAGGAGGATTTTATTGAGATTATTTTTGAACCCTTTGCCAGAGAGAATGCTTCCTATATTAAAGATATTCAGGGTACCGGACTGGGAATGGCAATTACCAAAAATATTGTGGATTTAATGGGCGGCAGCATCAGTGTAAAGAGTAAGCTGGGAGAAGGCAGTACCTTTACAGTAGATTTGGAATTTGCCCTGTGTGAGGAGGAGCTGGATGCAGATTTCTGGAAGGAGCATCAGATTACCAAGCTGTTGGTGGTAGATGATGAGGAGGAAATCTGTGAAAATATTCTGGATATTATGGCAGATACAGGAGTACAGGTGGTATGGGTAACAGAAGGACGTTTAGCAGTGGAAAAGGCTGCTGATGCCCGTGACAGGCAGGAGGATTATGATATTATTCTGGTGGACTGGAAGATGCCGGATATGGATGGAGTAGAAACCGCTCGACAGATTCGTGCCAAGGTAGGGCCGGATATTCCCATTCTGATTTTAACCGCCTATCATTTTGAAGAAATTGAGGAGGAAGCAAAGGAGGCAGGAATTCAGATGTTTTTATCCAAGCCCTTCTTTTTGTCCGCCTTTCGCAGAGCTTTGGCAGAAATCTATCAAAAGCAGGAGATAGGACAGGCAATCCGGCAAAAGGAAGAACAGAGAAAGCAGCAGTCTGCTTCCTTGGCGGGCTTACGTGTGCTGGCAGCAGAGGATAATGAAATCAATGCAGAAATCCTGGCAGAGTTATTGGGGATGGAAGGTATTCACTGTGAGCTTGCTGCCAATGGGCAGGAGGTAGTGGAAAAATTTCTTCAATCTGCCCCAGGTGATTACGATTTTATTTTTATGGATGTACAAATGCCGGTGATGGATGGGTATGAGGCAACCCGAAAGATTCGTCTTAGTAATCATCCGGAGGCTGGAGTGATTCCCATTATTGCCATGACAGCCAATGCGTTTGAGGAGGATGTGCAAAAGGCGTTGAGTGTGGGGATGAATATACATACTTCCAAGCCTATTGATATGGAAAAGGTAAAGGCGGCTATTTATCAGTTGAAAAAAGGAGAAGGACAGAAGGCTGTTGATTAAGAAAGGGATGAGGAAAAGATGGATTTGCAGGTATTGGTTTCTGCGGTCAATCAGGAAATGGCCGGTATGGCAGAAAGAATGAATCTGGAAACAGAGGCAATTATTATCAATCAGTGTGAAGGCTTTGCTTATCAGGAATATACCCATAAAGGCAGTCGGATACGGTGCTATAGTCTGGCAGAACGGGGGGTGGGGCTATCCAGAAACAGCGGACTGATGCGTGCAGATGCCAGATTTTGTCTGTTTGGGGATGAGGATATTGTATACGACCAGGGGTATGGAGGGCAGATAGAGGAGGCCTTTACTACCTATCCCCAGGCAGATTTATTATTGTTTAATATCCGGGTGTGTCCAGCCAGAAAAACCTATTGGAATGAAAGAGTAAAGACAATCCGCTGGTATAACTATGGCAGATATCCAGCTTACAGTATAGCAGCCAGAACGGCATCCCTCCATAGAGCCAATATCAGCTTTTCCCTGCTGTTTGGAGGAGGGGCAAAATACAGCAACGGAGAGGATAGTCTGTTTCTCAGGGACTGTCTGAGAGCCGGATTGAAGATTATCGCTTTGCCTATCGTGATTGGAGAAGAAAGGGAAAGGGAATCCACCTGGTTTCATGGATATACAGAGAAATTTTTTAGGGATAGGGGCGTACTGTATCATTTCCTGTATGGAAGGATGGCTCTTCCCTTCTCCCTTCGCTTTCTACTGGCTCATCGACAGGAAATGTGTGGGGAAATAGGTTGGAGACAGGCTTTTGGGCTGATGCGGGAGGGTATCCGGGAGGGGAAGGATGGAAGAGGCTGAATCCTTGGAAATAGGCAGATATGCTCTCCACTAAGCTTAGAGGAGAAAGTCTCCGATGAACTAAGCTTTCGGGGGAGGAAATGAGGAAAAAAGAAAGCTCTTAGCAGACTGCTGGATAGAGACAAAAGGAGGGAAGATATGCTCTTTTATATGATAATTGCCCTAGTGACCATAGGGCTGGCAGCATCAGTGCGGATGTTTCCGGTGAGAGAAGACAGGATGGAGGAAGGAATCAGCAGACAACAGGCAATCAATGGGTTGTGCCTGTTTTCTATTTTTCTGGTCCTGTTTGCCGTATCAGCCTGTCGGATGAATGTGGGCAATGACTATGCCCGTTATGTGGAGTTTATGCATCTGATAGCCTTCGATGCCTATAGCTATGTGCCGACAGAGGTGGGCTTTAATGCACTGGTAACCGTACTGTATGAGCTGGCAGGAAGTGAAAACTTTCTACTGGTGTTTGCTGTATTTGCCTTTGTGACGATTTGGCTATTTTTAAAGGCCATGTATGAACAGAGTGACAGCTTTGGATGGAGCTTTTTTCTGTTTATGACCTTCGGCTTCTATTTTTCCACCTTTAATACGGTCAGGTACTATCTGGCACTGGGGATAGCCTTATATGCAGTAAAATATGTGTTAAGAACGGAATGGATCAGGTTTCTTCTACTGGTACTTCTGGGGTCTGCCTTTCATAAGTCCATGCTGGTGGTGATTCCCCTGTATTTTTTCGCTACTCTGCCTTGGAAAAAATGGCAGCTGGCCTTACTGGCAGCCTTTTGCAGTACCTTTTTTTATCTGCAGGACTTTTATCTTAAGGTGGTGGTGTTTTTATATCCTTCGTATAAGGATACGGAGTATCTGGAGGGAGGGGTGAGCTGGTTTAATATTTTGCGATGCAGTGCAGTGCTGGTGCTTTCTCTGATTTATTATCAGCAGGCAGTGAAGGGCAGCAGCAGAAATCGGTTCTACTTTTTCTGCAATCTGGGTGCCCTGGTATTATATACCTGCTGCTCCTTTCTGCCGATTATTACCCGTATTGGCTACTATTTAAATGTAACGCAGATTCTGTTTATTCCGGCAGTGCTGAAGAAGATTCCCAACAGGAAACAGAGGTGGTTTTGGACAGGAGCGGTAGTGCTGGCAGCAGTGGGATATTTTATCCTGTATCTGCTCCGGGCAGACGACGACGGAATCAGAGTCCTTCCCTACCAGACGTTTATGTTTCATGATATGGTACCGATTCTGTCAGAGATGAATTAGGATAGTCTAAGGATGCCTTTGCGGTGGGCAGATAGATGGGAGCTGAGATGACCAATTGTTTTCTTTTTGATAAGGCATGATCTTATAGGCAAGGCTTTAGAGGAAAATATCTTGCTCAATCCACAGGGCAGGGCAGGGATCCATGCAGCAGGATACCTTTAGTATTTTTTTATTCCAGCTCTGAAAGGTGATACCGTCTACAGCAATCTGAGGAGTCTGCCATAACCGCTTTCCATTTTCTCCAAAACACAGAACTCTGGTGGCTGATGCAGCAAAGAGAAAACAATTGACCTCATAAAAATAGCCAAAATACAAATCTACGGGAATGGTTTGATAGTCCAGAGTCAGCAGATTGACAACAAAGATGGTATCACCGTTTCCTATGTAGAGGTGCTGGGAAAAGAGATGGATGGTATCAAAGGGATTGGAGGTTTGTTCTACTTCAACTAACAGATAAGCCTGTTGGTCTTTCCAGACACCATACTTTTTTCCCTGTCCCAGTGTCAGAGTATGGCAAAAGCAGGTATGTCTGATAGTGTATTGATTATCGGTAATAGAAAAGGAAGTTCTGTATTGGGTCATAAATAGGGTCTCCTTGGAGGGGATTAGGAAAAAATTTCATTCCTTTGACTGGAGGAGGAATGGTACAAATAGTTATTTATAAGTCAGTATATAGAAAAATAGAGCAAAGTTCTACCCATTTCTCTTTTTTTATTATATAATAGAGCCAAAACAGTTGTTCGTCAAGATTTATAGAGAGAAGGTGTACAGCCTGAAGAATAGTTAATAAGGGATAAGGAAGATGTTTCAATGGGATGAAATCAAAAAGTGTTATCTATGGGAGACACAATCAATAAGAATCAGCTGTGAAAATCAGCCGGGGGAAGAAGGGGAAGGCTATGCCTTACAACTGGCGGAGCAATATCCTTCTGCAATAAATAAAATTGCGCAATATATTAGCGGGGAAAGGGAGTTTCAGGAAAGCTATGAGAAACCTTCTATAGAACAGACTTTGGACTTATTAAAAAACAGTATGTCGATTCCCTGGATTTTTCTCCAGGGCAATGATAGGGCTATGATTGCATATTGTGACGAAGACTATGTGTTGGAATTTGAGTGTATGGGGATTTTTTCTGATTTTCAAGGACTGACTGTCAGTAGTTGATTAAGATTAGGAACAAATAGGATAAGATAGGATAAGATAGGATAAAGCAGATAGTAGTCAGGCTAGAAGTCAGAATCGATATGGTGACAGGTGCGGGAAGCAATATAAGGATGAACATGAAAATCCATGGAGGAAACTATGCTGGCAATTTTATGGATGGCAATAGAATGGAGAAAAGAAAGCAGGTCGCCCCAAGGTGCTTTGCAGAGAGAAAAATACCTTCAGCCAATGAAGATTGAGGAAGGAGTAAATCTGGCAGGAGAGGGTATCTTCTTAAAAAAATGCAGCTATTATCAAAAGAGAGATAGCGTGTCCCATGCAGGGGATAGGTTTTTAGAAATGAATCAAAAGCTGCTTGAACGAGATAGGGGAAGGCCTTTTATGGGAGAGGATGAATACGAATATAGAAGGCTGAGGAAGTGGAGACAGCAGATGGAGAGAGAAAAAGGGGCATTTTACACAATGGAAAAGGTGGAGATTCCCTGTGTGACGATTGCCAGGGAGCAGGGGGATTCCTATCGAATTCGATGGTTTGATGATGAGAAGGGTATGCCAAGACGGAAAGGAAGAAACGAAGAATTCTATAGAAAAGGAAGCAGGCTGGCAGGACGGTCAAATGTATTAAATGAAACGGCATTTATTTTAGAGCCAGGGCAGTCCGGACTGCTGAAATATAATTATCGCTATACCTCTTATCATGGACAATGGTACTGTTGCTATTCTATTTATTTAGTGAATACACAGGAGTTGGTACAGGATATTTTTATGCGGAGCTATACCTTTGAGTATCGTCAGCTGGCACAGTTGCTTTAGGAGGAAGAACAATGAAACTAAGTATAAAAAACTTTGCAAAAATTAAAGAAGCGGAGATAACAATTGATGGAATCACAGTGATTACTGGTGAAAATAATACAGGAAAGAGTACGGTTGGGAAAATATTATTTTCATGGTTTAATGCTTTATCCGATGTAGAGGAAAAAATTTTACAAAAGCGGTTAAAGGAAATTGAACGTGCCAATAAGGCATTAATTCAGGATTATATTAGTGATGCCTGGGTAACAAGAAGTATGCAGGTACAGAGTGCAGCAGTTCTGGCCAGAAAAATCAATATGCAAATCAGAAAAGAGCTGGATAGAAACCTGTCTCTGACAGAAGAAAATCTTCTGAATATGGTGGCAAAATTGATAAAGAAGTGGGGAGAATCAACGGAAGGAATCGAACCCTACACTTATCTGGATATGTTGGAGGATATTTGTAATACCATTCAGGAAGTTATGGAGCTGCCGGAGGAAAATATTGTGTTGGAAATTATCTCCCGATATTTTAATCAGGTATTTCATTCGCAAATTACCTCCTTTGCTGAGGATATCCATGGAGAAACCATGTTAGTTCTGGAGATGAAGGGAAAGGAACAGAAGTTGTTTTTTGACAGTGATTCCTGTAAGGCTTTTGCCAATCATATCAGAATTTTTCAAAAGGCAATCTACATAGACAATCCGTTTGCCGTAGACGAATTATCCGGTTATAGAGACTTAAATCCGATGGATAAGATGTTGAGAGACTTATTGACAAGTAAGGCTCAGGAGGATGTATTGGATGAAGTGATTGGTGCGGTCAGAGCAAAGGAAAAGCTGGGTGATTTTTATGAAATCCTGCAGAGTGTAGTGGATGGGGAAATCGTCATCAACCAAAGCAATGAAGAATATTACTTAAAAAATCAGGAGTCCAATGAGCCTATTTCCTTCCGTAACCTTTCGACAGGAATGAAGTCCTTTGTGATATTAAAGATGCTGTTGGAAAAGGGCGAATTAAAGGAGAAGGATGTCCTGATTTTAGACGAGCCGGAGATTCATCTGCATCCACAATGGCAAATCGCCTATGCAGAGTTAATTGTATTGTTGCAGAAGCACTTTGATCTTTCGGTAGTGATTACTACCCATAGCCCTTATTTTATGGATGCTATCCATCTGTTTTCCTGTAAATATGGAAGTGAAAGCAGGGTAAACTATTATGCATCTTCTAAGGTAGGGAATCTGGTAAAAATGGATTGTGTCACAGGAAATCTGGAAGAGATTTATCAAAAGATGGCTGCTCCGATTCAGATGCTGGATTCCTTAAGATATGAATTAAACAATAGGTGAAAGGTAAAGACAGATGACAGAAGAAGTAATTAAAGCACTCCCGGAAGCGTTACAAAAGCAGATTTGTACATTAAAGAAAGTATCGGAGATAAATACCAATGGGGAGATGATGTGTGAAAGTAAAATAAAGGTGGTATATTTAGGGGAAATCCCAAAGCAATATATTCAGGAAAGAGGATGGAGGGGAGAACCAAAATCCAATGCTGCCCTATATGGGGATACCAAAGGAATGTGGTATTTTATTGAGTTTCAAAATGGTAAGGTACATCGGGAAGATATTTATAGAAAAATATATGACAGCTTGATTCTGCTCATGGAATTAAAGGTTTTCCCGGATTTTGATTTTATCAGAAAACAGGTAAATTATATCTTGGTTTATCAGGGAGATAAGACAAAAAAAATACAGGAATCAATGGCAAGGGAAGAAATCTATCATTATATGAGAGGATTAGCCAATCAGGAAAAAAAGTTGTTTGGAGTGGACAGATTGGAAGGGTATTTATTACAGGAAGCTCATACTTATACTAAGAGTCTGTTTTATAAAAGCTTTGTGCATCCTATGGAGCAGGAGGAAGGATTATACGAAGGTTAGTAAGTTTCCTTATGTCGCTTCGTACTCGGTATACGGGAAGCGGCAATTTTTTGGATTCGGGTCAAAGCGGATATTCGCAATCCGCTTCGCTATTTTGATGGAAAGAAAACGAAAGGAGTATAGTGATTAAAATGACAAAGGATAATCAAGCTGACAACAAGCAGATGAAGCCTCCGGTGGAGGTGCGTTACCGGGAGGAATTGGAGGCACTAAAGGATTTGGATACGGGGAAAAAGCCGCTGAATTGGAAGTTGTCGCCCCAGGCAGTTCGTACCTTTATTCTGGGCAGTAAGAAGCCTCTGCAGTGGAAGGGTAAGGAACTGTTCATCAAAAAGAAGTATCTGGGCAATGATGCTTTAGTAGAACGTTGTATTATCACTCTGGCCGGTAATCGGGGTCTGATGCTGGTAGGAGAGCCGGGAACAGCAAAAACCATGCTGTCGGAGCTGCTTTCTGCTGCCATTAGCGGTGTCAGCACCAATACCATTCAGGGAACAGCAGGTACCACAGAGGACATGATTAAGTATAGCTGGAATTATGCGTTGCTTCTGGCAAAGGGACCCAGCCGGGAGGCCTTGGTGCCTTCTCCTCTCTATGTGGGAATGGAGAGGGGGATTCTCACCCGCTTTGAGGAAATTACCCGTACTCCTGCAGAAATTCAGGATAGTCTGATTAGTGTGTTAAGCGACAAGGTGTTGAATGTACCGGAGCTGGGAGAGGAGGGGCTGCTTTTTGCCCAAACAGGCTTTAATGTGATTGGTACAGCCAATACCAGAGACAAAGGAGTCAACGAGATGAGCAGTGCCTTGAAGCGCCGTTTTAACTTTGAGACCGTTATGCCTATTCGGGATGTGGCGATGGAGAAGCAGATTATTTTAAATGAGGTAGAGGAGCTGGCGAAGGAAAATCAGATTGAAATGAAGCCGGATGAGGATGTGGCAGAGTTGCTGGCCTCTACCTATCATGAGCTGCGGGAGGGTGTATCCTCTCTGGGACATCGGATTGACAGACCCTCTGCAGTGATGAGTACAGCAGAGGCAGTTTCTGTCTATTATCAGACCATGATGACGGCTTATTATTATGGTTTCTCCGGGAAGAGTGTTCAGAAGGAGGCTGATCAGAGTAAGGAAGCAGGAAAGGGACGGAAGAATACCCGGAAAAAGGAACAGGAGGACAGTCAGGAAACGAATCAGGGAGAACCGGGAATGGATTTGGGCTGTCTGGTACAAAATCTGGTAGGGGCAGTACAAAAGGAAAATAAGGAGGATTTGGAAAAGCTAAGGAGCTATTTTCAGACCGTAATTCGAGTTAAGGGAGAGAAAGAGGGCGGCTTATGGAGCGAGTATTATGCAGCCAGGAAATATCTGCGATAGAGGAAAGGTTCAATGAGCTTCCCTCACCGCTTGTCTATGATATAACCCATCCCATTCTGTTTTTTCCGGTACGTCATCACAGCCCCTGCTGTGCTTTCCATTTAAAAAAGGCTATTGCAGAATATCGCCCTGACTGTATTTTAATTGAAGGACCGGAGAATGCTCAGGATTTGATTCCTGTGCTGGTACATAAGGAGACCAAGCCTCCTCTGGCACTGTATTATGCTTATCGGGATAAGGGAGGTCTGGTAAGTCCGGAAAAAGAGGATTATAAATGCTACTATCCCTTTTTGGACTATTCTCCGGAGCTGGTAGCACTGAGGGAGGCTGTAGCAAGGGGAATTCCTGCCTCTTTTATTGACTTGCCCTATCAGGAGATTTTAATTGGTACAGCCAAAAATCGAGGGGTAAGACAGGAGGGGGAGAAGCAGACCTACAACGACGATTACCTGTTAAGCCGGAGTCTGTATCTGAAAAGGCTTTGTGAAAAAACCGGGCTACGCAGCTTTGAGGAGCTGTGGGAGAAATATTTTGAGATTCAGGGACTAAGACAGGAGACCTCTGTTTTTGTCAGACAGATGCTGACCTACTGCGTACTGTCCAGACAGCACACACCAAAGGAGGAGCTGGAAGAAGACGGTTGTCTTTTGCGAGAGCAATATATGGTGGAGCAGATAGTAAAGGCATCAAAGACCTATGGTAAAATTTTGGTAGTTACAGGGGGATTCCATACCTATGGACTGTGGGAGCTGCTTCAGAAAAAAAATAAGCCCTTAAAGCTCCATACGTCGGCAAAAAACAATCAGGAGGTATATCCTATGTCCTATTCCATGGAGGCAGCAGATGCTCTCAATGGTTATGCCAGTGGGATGCAGTCTCCGGGCTTTTATCAGCAGGTGTGGCAAGGCTTGGAGGAAGGAGAAAAACCGGAGGGAGCCTACGAGGAAGCGGTACTGTATTATCTGGCGGCCACAGGAAAGGCGGCAAGGCAGAAGGGAGAAGGAATTTCCTCCTATGATGAAATCTGTGCCTATTCCATGGCAAGAGGGCTGGCAGCTCTAAGGGGAAAGCAGGAGCCGGGACTGTATGAGCTGCGAGACAGTGCCTTATCTTCCTTTGTCAAGGGAGAATACAGCCTATCTACTGATGGTACACTAAGAATCCTGCAAAAGCTGGTGACGGGACAGCAGGTAGGGAAGCTTTGTGCAGATGCCAGACGTCCTCCTCTTTTGGAGGATTTTGAGGAACAATGCAGATTCTTTGGTATTAAGCTTCATTCAGTATCAGAAACAGAGGTAACTCTGGAAATTTTTTCCAAAGAAAAACATTTGCGAATGAGTCGTTTCCTATACCAGACAGAATTTTTAGGCTGCCAGTTTGCAAAAAGGAAAAAAGGTTCTGATTTGGTGGGACGAAGAGACAGAAACCGGGTGCGTGAAATCTGGATTTATAAATGGTCTGGTCAGATAACTGCAGCGTTGATTGATGCTTCCATCTCAGGCGGTACCTTACAGGAGGCAGTACGTTCTTTACTGTATACCGGATTGGCAAAAAGTACCGGCTGTAAAGAGGCAGCCGAGCTGTTAGTAAAGGGATTTCTGATGGGACTGCAAGATGAGCAGACATTGATGCAGGAGCATTTGAGCAGAGTATTGGCTACGGATGGAGACTTTTTTTCTCTGGCAAGAGGCTTTTCTCATTTGTTGATGCTGGCAGAGCTGCAGGATTTATATCGGGTAAGGCAGCAGATGGATTTAGAGGGAATGATTCGTACGTGTTTTCAAAAGCTGATTCAGTTACTGCCTTCCATGGGGAAGGTAGGAGAGGAGAATCAGCAGGAATGTATGGAATGTCTGAGGATTCTGTATCAGGCTACGGGGAAGAAAGCCTATCAGGAGCTGCAGCCATTTTTTATAGAGGCTTTGGAACTATTACTTTCGGGAGGACAGCCTCAGATATCATTACCATCCCCCCAGCGATTACCGCAAGCTTCCCAATCCCGACAGCAGACTGAGCAGGAGCAGTCACAGGCTTTCCAATCCTGGCAGCAGATTGACCAGAGGGTTCAGCCAATTATTCAGCCGGGTATTCAGCCGGGAATCGAAGGAACTGTTCTGGGACTGTTGTATGGCTATCATGGTGAGTATGGAGAATGGATTGCCCATTCTGCCCAAGGGTATCTGAGAGGAACGGAGGAAATGCTGAAAAAAAGTGCAGCCTTTCTTCGGGGACTATTTTTTACTGCCAGGGATTTTGTCTTTGTGAGCCAGGATTTTCTTCGTCTGGTGGATGAGCTGCTGGAACGCCTGCCGGCAGAGGAATTTTTAAAGCTGCTGCCAGAGTTGAGAATGGCCTTTGCCTATTTTACCCCCATGGAGACAGACCGGATTGCAGGGCAGGCTGCAGCCTTTCATGGAAAGACGGGAGCTCAGCTATTGAAGGGACGGAATGTAGACCCTTTGGAATATGCCTATGGAGAAGAATTGAATGCTTATGCAGAAGAACGAATGGGAGAGGATTGGATTTGAAGGATACAGAGATATTAAACCGCTGGAGGCTGATACTGGGACGTTTTGCCCAGCAGCAGATTTCCTTTGAAGAGGATGGCAGACAGGTACAGAACTTTTCCTGTCAGGAGCTGGAGGATGCTCTGGACTTTCTTTATGGACGGGAATATGGGGAGGATGTCAGGCGGGAAGGAGGAACTGGTGACAGCAGATTGACAGCGGTGGACTGGATTACCCGGATTAGAAAGCTGTTTCCCAAAGAGACGGTGGAAATACTGGAACGCCATGCCTTAGAAACCTATGGGATGACGGAGCTGCTGACGGACAAGGAGGTTTTAGAGAAGCTGGAGCCAAATCAGGAGCTGTTAAAGACGATTTTACAGCTAAAGCATCTGATGAAGGGGGAGGTACTGGAGGCGGCTCGTCGAATCGTTAAAAAGGTGGCAGAGGAGATTGCAGAGAAGTTAAACAGGGATATCCGATGCTCCTTGTTGGGAAGATTGGATAGAAATATGCCCAGCCATGTAAAGTCCATGCGTAACTTAAATATTCAGAAAACCATTAGGAAAAACTTAAAAAACTATAATCCGGAAGAAAAACGGTTGGTGCTGGAACAGGTGTATTTTAGCAGTAGAACGAGAAAATACAGCCAGTGGAGGATGATTATTGTCGTAGATGAAAGTGGTTCTATGCTGGATTCTGTGATACATAGTGCGGTGATGGCAGGAATCTTTGCCAAATTACCTATGCTGGATACCCGTCTGGTTATTTTTGATACTCAGGTGGTGGATTTAAGCGGCTATCTGGATGATCCGGTAGAAACGCTGATGAGTATCCAACTGGGAGGAGGTACCAATATTGCGGGAGCTATGCAGTATTGTGAGAGACTTATTGACAATCCCCATAAGACCATAGTAGTGCTGGTTTCTGACCTGTGTGAGGGTGGCAATGTACAGTCACTGTTGGGAATTAGTCGGGGAATGATAGAGAGTGGGGCAAAGCTGGTCTGCCTGACTGCCCTGGATCGGGATGCCAATCCGGTTTATGATCGATATATCGCAGGAAGGCTGGCTGGACTGGGTGCCTTTGTGGGGGCGATGACACCGGAGGCCTTGGGAGATTTTGTAGGGAAGGTGATGGAGTAAAGGGAGGATGAGCTTTCTGTTACTCTTCACAAGCCCCCTTTTGCTTTAACTGAATCCAGTAGACAGAATATGAATTAACTGTGCCTTGACCGCTCTGTGATTGCTATAGTCCGTATCAAAAAGTCTCAGCACAGTCCCTGCTGAATAGTAATCAGGTATTTATTATTTGATAGATTAAGAGGTCTCCTGCTTCAAGCATATCTTATGCTAAGTGGGGGACTTTTTGCATCGTAAAGGTGAAGGTATTGAACAGTTACAAAATATAAATACAAATCTTATATAAATAAAGTCTCCCCATAAGCGACAAAATGTGATAAAATAAAAAAGGCAATATCAGAACATATGTACTATATTGTGGAATCTGTGATGATATCAGCGTTTTCCTGTTATCAGGCTACACCGGAAAAATCAATGGCTAAGCGGTAAGCATTAACAAAAGGAGATACTATGGAAGAATTGAAAAAACTGCTTTTACAGACAGACGATGAATATTTAACAGGGCTTTGCAATAAGGGAACGGTGAAGCGAGCCTATAAGGATTTGGGAGAAGAAAATCCATCAGTCCAATGGCAGGAGGAGGGAGCAGAAGTCAGGCTAAAGGAGGTTATATGCCAGATTCGGGTGCCATTGGGAGAAAGCAGTTGCAGCTGTCCCTCCCGAAGTATCTGTCGCCATTTGATTACGGCTATTTTATCCTTAAAGCAGGGGCTGGATGGAGAGGAAAAAGCAGGCTTAGAGGAAGGGACTCAATCGGAACAGGCAGATAATGAATGCGACAGTTTGGAGCAGAAGCAAAGGGAAGGAGCAGATGGACAGAAGCCAGAGTCGGATAGACAGTCAAAAATGGATAAGGAAGAAGAAGCCCACAGCCAATCTGCCGCAGGGAAAGCAACGGAATCCTCCAGTCAGTCTGCAGCAAATGGAGAACAGAAGGCTTCAAATGGTTTAATCCATACCCGGAAGAAGGCTTCAGATAGCCATACCAGCACTGAGGAAATGAAGACTTCTTCCACTCCTTTACTACAGGAGATATCTTCCCTATCTCTAACCGATCTAAAGCGAGCCTGCAAGGGAAAGAATTACCAAAGCCTGGTTACTTATCTTCGAGCAGGCAATCTGCCGGATATTCAGCAAGGAACAGTGATTACCGTCCGTTTGCCCTGGGAGGAAACGGTAGTAAAGCTGTTAAGCCCTTTGGCATATTCTTCCTGCAGCTGTCATAGCAAGAAGCTGTGTACCCACAAGGCACAGGCGATTCTGGCAGTGGGACTGTCTCAGGGGATATGGGATGTGGAAAAACTGGAACAGCTGCTAGAGGAAAAAATGGTCTGGGATAATCAGATGCTGCAGCAGACGGCAGCTTCCATTAAAGAGGTACTCCGTTTACAGTTGATGACTGGCTTGTCCCGTCTTTCTCCTGAAGCAGAGGAGAGTATGGAACGGTTAGCCGTTATTAGCCACAGCACACAGCTTCCGGCCTTTGAGACCGGTTTTCGGGTAGCAGCAGCGGAATATCGGATGTACTTTGAACGTAAAGCAGCCTTTCGGGTAGAGACACTGCTGGAACGGCTATTAAAGCTGTACCGCAGAACAGTGCTGTTGGAAGAAGCCAGAGAGCCGGAAAAACTGCGGAATCTTGCAGGCAGCTTCCGGGATACCTATTATCCGATGCCCCGGCTGCATCTGGTTGCTATAGGAGCGAGAAATATCCAGAGTAAGACCGGATATGAGGGAGAGAGTTACTACTTTTTGGAGATAAATCAGGGCAGGTGGTATACCTGGACGGATGTAAGACCCGTTTTTTATGAAGGGGTACGCCGCAGACCGGCAGGGAAGCTGGGGCAGTCAGCAGCTCCCTGGAGCTTGGGCTGCAGTCGGGACCAGCTGATGGAGATGGAGTTTTTTCTGGAACAGGGAAAGGCTACAGAGGATGGAAGGTTGTCCGTCAGCCAGGATACTAAGGGGGAGTTAGTAGGCGTAAGGAATCTGAAAAAGGAAGAAATTAGCAGGATGATTTTTTTGGGATTACCGCCTTCTGCTGATGGATTGCTTTCAGAAGCAGAGGAATAGTGCTGAGCGTTTGGCACTGGTAGGAGCCAGGTGTGTGCAAGAGGCTGTTTTTGACCAGGTAGAACAGAAATTTACCATGAAGTTATTGGACCAGGTAGGCAGATATATTCGGGTAGCGGTAAAATACTCTAAAGAGGAAAAGATGACGATTCGGGTGCTGGAGCGTCTAAGTCAGCGATTGGAGGGAAAAGAGCAGGTAGGGATGGTCTTTTTTGGTATTCCTTATCTGGAACAGGGAGAGCTTTATCTCTATCCCATTGAATGTTTTGAGGGAAAGGATGTTGTCCAGTCAGAGGAAGAAGAATATTGCTTAGCAGAAGGGGAAGAAGTAGGAAGTTGTCCAAAGCTGCAACTGCTAAAACGGATGGAAGCCTTTTGTACAGAGGTTCGTCAGGTATCCTCTGCTGTCTTCCAATGTGGGCTGAATTCTTTGCAGGAGGGAAGTCTAAGGGAGCTGCAGCGTCTGGCTCAGGAGAGTGAGGAGCAGGGATTGCATTGTTTGGGACAGGAGTTGGCTTTTCTGGCAAAAGAATTGGGAGAGAAACGCCATCGGATGACCTTTGAACCGGAGCCTGTGCTGGCTTCCTGGGTCAGACTGGAGACTTGCTTGGAACTATATCGGGAAAAGCTGACTTTGGATAGTGCCTGGGTTGGTATGGAAGAAGCAGATGCAGATTGAGCAGTACAATAATCACACCATAGAGAAGGATGAAGAAAGGAGCTTTTATGAGTCTGAGAGAGGAAAAAAGCAGGCAAAAATTAATCGATCTTCTGGAGACACTGAAGCTGTCGCCAAATAACAAAAAGCTGGCAGAGGAGTATCTGGAGGAGGGGCAAAAGGCGGAGCTGTTAAAGCAGGTGGAAAAACAGTATTTTTCCAAGCTGGACAATGAAAAGTGCAGAAAAAGTGTGGAATATATAGAATATCTGAAAAAAAGGAATCATACAGAGAGTTTGGAGCGATATATCCAGCTGATGGCAGCCATAGGTGGATCTACCGCAATCTATCTATACAGAAATCATGGATGGATAATGCAAATTCCTTCTCTGGACTGTCTGTCCCAGGAACAGAGGGCAGCCCTCTATGCAGAGAATCTGGCTTGGGAAAGCTGGGGGTTAAAATATCAGAATAATAAACAGATGGAATGGTTATTTGAGACGGGCAGGGAACATCCAGAGGTTTTATATCAGGCGAGGACATTATGTTATCATGAGTATGCCAATGCGGAGTTCTTACTGATTACTATTTACCTGTTCAGTGTGAGAACACCTATTAGAAGGGTGATGAGAAGGGAGGAGATACAGAAGGCGGTGGAACATCAGGAAAATAACCTGATAAAGAGCCTGCCGCAACTCTATCCTTCGTCCAGAGCTACTCAGGAAGAATTAAAGGAGCTGGTTAGCTTCTTGAAACAGGCTGAGCGGAATACTGATTTACCCAAGGAAGTCCTGTCTTTGATCAGGGGAAAGAAGTTCAATTCTTATCTGATTACCCTGCTGTCCGGTACAGCCTTTCTGACCATAGAGTATTCTTCTCTGATGTGGAATTTTCTCCGGGTAGCCATGATGATGGATATAGAGGATACCTTAGAAGCCTGTCGGAATATTTCTCCATCAGGAAGTACCTGGTTTAAGAAGCATTTAAAGGCCTTGGAGGAGGTGTTGCCTGTAACACAAAAGGAGGAATATATGGGCTGGTGTCTTAGACATAAGCAGTATAATGCGTTAAGACGTATGGCCATGCAGAGTCCGGGAATCTATCAGAAAGTGGCAGAAAGCTCTACGACCAATGCAGAAAACTATGTCTTTTTACTGGAGCAGGCAAAGGAGGGCAATCCAGAGCTGTATGATAAGATGAAGGAGACGTTTGAAGAACGATATCAGAACCAACTGGCTAACGAGATGTTGACCTGGATGAAGGGGGGAAAGACGGAGGCCATAGCCTATCTGCGGGGAGAGGCTGAATGGGAGACTCTATCTGCCTTTGTCAGCTCCTGGAGAAGTGAATATTATTATACCTATGGCACCTATGAGAAGCTACTGAAGATGGAACAGATTGATACGGCTATGTATGAAAGAGGAGTAGTGCTGTTGGGTTTAGCCTTGAAGGGAGGATTTTTCAGCCACCATTATTTTACTCCTCCGGGGAATAGCAAGAAGGAGGAATACCAAAAGCTGCTGAGTCAGAAGATGAAGAAGCTGATAGAGATATGGACACGAGGGAGATTGCCTCTTGTCAACCAGATAGATGCTTTAAGCAATATTTATGAAAATATCTGGCATGCGGAACGGCAGGCTCAGATGATGGATGCAGCAGTGGAGGAATTAGTGGGTCAGACTAAAAACAGCAGGGAGGAATTGCGTAAGGCAGCAGGAGAAGCTACGCCTACAGGAAGGAGCATCTGTATTCGGGTACTGGATGCCTTCTGGCAGGAGGAAAAGGAGACCCTATTGGCCTGTGCCACAGACAGCTCCAAGCAGGTGAGGGAGGTACTGGAGGCAGTACTGGCCAATCATAGAGAGTGGGAAGTCGAAATTAAGGCTATGCTGGTCTCTAAGAAGATGCAGGAAAGAGAGTTGGCAGTCCGGGTGATAAAGCGATGGGGAGTGGCACAGTATCAGGAGGAGCTGGCTCAGGCCTTAGAAAAGGAAAAGAGTAAGAAGCTAAAGGCGCTGTTGCAGGAATGTCTGGGAATAGAAGCAATAACAGCCCAGGCAGAGGGAGAAAAGCTTCCCAAGGATCTGGCAACAGAGCTGCTAAAGGGTGG
This sequence comes from Lachnospiraceae bacterium, assembly GCA_017532145.1. Lineage (GTDB taxonomy): Bacteria > Bacillota > Clostridia > Lachnospirales > Lachnospiraceae > Kineothrix. Next base: position 40,253 of record JAFXJR010000100.1, read on the forward strand.
CAAGTCCCGAAAGGTGGCCTGGGCCTATGAAACTCCCTTTTCTCAGGTACATAAGCTAGATGGCAGTGTAGCAGAGGAGAAGTATCTGCAGGCATTGTTGGTGGCCTATGCAGATAAGACAGTCCCTGGTATCAGTGCAGAGGCAGCTCAGCTGGCAAAAGGTCTCCATCAGGAGGAACTGGCGCAGTTTGTGTCAGAGCTGTTTAGCAAGTGGCTGGAGTCCGGGGCAGAGGCGAAGAAAAAATGGGTGCTGTATGCCTTTTCTGTCCATGGGGGTGATGGAGCTGTCCCTGTATTGACCAAGCAGCTGCAAGACTGGGCTCAGCATTCCAGAGGAGCGTTGGCAGCGGAAGCAGTCAGAGCTATGGCATTTAACGGTGGATCTCAGGCTCTGCTGCAGGTGGATCAGATTGCCCGGAAGTTTAAGTTCCGCCAGGTAAAGACCGCTGCTGCCGCTGCTTTGGAGGCCGCTGCTACTGCCCTGGGAATCAGTCGGGAGCAGCTGGAGGATCGAATCGTTCCCAATCTGGGCTTTGATGAAAGCCTGAAGCGTACCTTTGACTATGGGACAAGAAGCTTTCAGGTATATCTGACTCCCACTTTGGAGCTGGAGGTCTTTGATGAGGGAGGAAAACGACTGAAAAATCTTCCGGCTCCTGGAAAAAGAGACGAGGAGGAAAAGGCAGCAGCGGCTTATCAGGAGTTTAAGCAGTTTAAAAAGCAGCTGAAAACCGTAACAGCTAATCAGAAATTAAGGCTGGAGCAGGCTTTGTTTACCGAGCGACTGTGGAATACAGAGCAGTGGGAGGAGCTGTTTGTAAAAAATCCGGTGATGCATCAGTTTGCTATTGGTCTAATCTGGGGTATCTATGAGGAGGGAGTCTTAAAGGAAACCTTCCGATATATGGAGGATGGCAGCTTTAATACCAGAGAGGAAGAGGAATTGGAGCTAAACGGATGGATTGGTCTGGTACATCCTATTGAACTATCAGCTGAGGAGCTGACTGGCTGGAAGGAGCAGCTGGCTGATTATGAGATTACTCAGCCTATTGAGCAGCTGGATCGCCCCGTCTATCGGGTGACAGAGGAAGAAAAGAAGGAAAAGGAGTTGACCCGCTTTGGCGGAAAGCTACTCAATGGTCTTTCTCTGTCAGGCAAGCTGCTGGGTATGGGCTGGTATCGGGGAGTGATAGAGGATGCCGGCTGCTTTTACACCTTTTATCATGAGCAGGAAAAGCTGGGCGTAGAGGTAGAGTTTTCAGGATGCGGTGTAGGATATGAAAGTGAAGAGGAAATCATTGTCTATGGGGTAAGTTTTTATCCTGAAAAAATCAGCAAAAAACCTTATGGAAACGTTAAACAGTGGGAAAGTACAAGACTGCCTCTGGAGGAGGTAGATCCTCGCTACTTTAGTGAGATTGTTCTGCAGCTGCACAAAGCCACAGCTTCCAGCCAGGAACAACTGGCTTATCCGGAATGTAAAGAGCATTAGAGAAGCCGTTTTTTCTGTGGGCTGCAGCAGAAGGAAAATAAGGGAAAGGGAGAGGGATGTCCAGAGAGGGCATTCCTTTCCTGTTTTAGTGGATAGGTTCTATTGGATAAGACAGTTTGATTGGGAAATTTGATGCTTGTTATCAAGCTTGTGCCAGGAATGAAATGGTTCAGGCTTTCAGCCCTTGGCATAGGCTGAAAGCTTTACTGGGTGCAGGAAACCTGTGAATAGTCAAGATAAACTTTATAGTTAAGACGTGGATGTTTTTTGTGTGATATAGGTGAGTTTGTGGTAGAATGGAGAAAATAGCCAAATGGTAGAGGGAGGGATTGTCGTTGAAGAAGTCGATAATGGTCTGCATTCAGGCAGAGCGAAGCTTCTGATTCAGCAACTGTCAAATCACATCCTTAAAGTGGAGACTTCCTTGATTCAGTTAAAATTGCCATATAACAAAATGAAAGATGGGAATAATACCCGGAGGACAAAATGATGAGTATATATTTTATAGCAGATACCCATTTTTCAGAAGAAAATATAATAAAATATGAAAACAGACCTTTCCAAGGTGTGCAGGATATGGATGACTCCATGATTGCCAACTGGAACCGTATGGTAAAAGAGGAAGATACTGTATACCTTGTGGGAGATTTTGGAGCAGGCAGACGGGAAGCCTTGTTATTGGACAAGTTAAAGGGTATCAAGTATCTGATTAAAGGAAACCATGATATGGAAACCAATGACTATTATAGAACTGCCGGATTTCAAGAAGTATATGACCATCCCATTATTATAGAAGATTTTTGGATACTGTCCCATGAACCTTTATAGGTAAACTCTAATATGCCTTATGCAAATATCTTTGGATATGTGCATAATTCACCTATGTTTAAAACCTACAGCAGACAGCATTACTGTGTTTCGGCAGAAAGGATAGAGTATACTTCTATCTCTTTGGAGGATATTCAGAAAAGGGGGCAGGAGGGGGAAAAGAATCTTTGGGGTAAAGGTCGTGGATGATAGAAAGGAGTATATGATGTATTTAAAGTCACTTAGTTTAAAAAATTATAGATGCTATGAAGAATTGAAAGTGGATTTTCATCAGGAATATACGATATTAGTTGGTGTAAATGGTTCTGGAAAGTCAACCATACTGGATGCAGTTTCTACTGCTTTAGGAAGCTTTATTTCAGGATTTGATGGCATTACATCAAATAGGATATCCAGAGAGGATGCCCATATAAAGATGTATGAATTAGGAAGTCGCATAGATACAGAGGAGCAATATCCAGTAGAAATTCTTGCGATATGCGGATTGGAGGCGAAGGAGATTTCCTGGGTAAGAAGCCTACACAGCCATGAAGGAAGAACTCATATAAGTCAGGCGAAAGTGATTATGGAATATGGAAGTAGCCTGCAAAAGAAAGTAAGAGAAGGTGATAAGGATACTATTTTACCATTAATTGCATATTACGGAACAGGAAGATTGTATATGCAAAAAAGACAAAGAAAAAATACTGATGAAAATATAAGATTTTCTCGGACGACAGGATATGTAGACTGTTTGGATTCTGCTTCTAATGATAAACAGATGTTACAATGGTTTAAACAAATGACAGAAATTCAATTGCAGGAAGGATGTTTAGTACCAGAGCTGGAGGTAGTGAAGAAAGCAATGGGAAAGTGTTATATGGGTGTTCACAATGAGATGAATATAGCAAAATTTGAATATAAGGTGAAAAGTCAGGAGATTGAGATTCAGTATAAAAAGGGAGGAAAGGTAGAAAAACTTCCGATGCGATTACTGAGTGATGGTCTGAAAATAACGATTAGTATGGTAGCAGATATTGCATATCGAATGGCTGTTTTAAATCCACAATTATTAGATAAGATTTTAGAAAAAACCCCGGGAATTGTATTGATTGATGAAGTAGATATGCATTTACATCCTGCATGGCAAAAAAGGATTGTTGAAGATTTACACTACATTTTTCCGAAAATACAGTTTATTATGACGACACACTCTCCAAGTGTACTGGCAAATGTAAAACAAGAGCATATTTTATTATTGGAAGATGGTGAGGTCTGCTTACCCAATAATACTACTTATGGAAGAGATGTTTCTGATATTTTGCGAGAAATGATGAAGATTGAAGTGCGGCCTCAGGAGGTACTTCGCTTACGTGCAGATTTTTATATGCAGCTTGCAGAGGAAAATTATGATTCAGCAAAGAAGTGTTTGGATCAAATGGAAGCCATTTTGGGAGAAAATGATGCAGATGTAACACGGGCAAAGATGTCATATGAATTAGAAGTACTATAGGAGATAAAGAATGATATATATAAAAAAAATGCCTGAGCCAAAAAGCTTAGAGGAGCATCGCTGTACTCCAGGAGCAGATTTTGATGGTTTGGATAAAACACAATTAAGAGAATGTCTCTTGAAAGAGCAAGGATATTTATGTGCATATTGTATGAGACGTATTCATAATGAAAAGGACACGAAGATAGAACATTATATAGCACGAAATGCAGATAATGAGTTAGAGTATACAAATCTGTTGGCAGTTTGCTATGGAAATCAGCCAGATTCTGGAAATGTAGTGAAATATGCAAAAAGAAGGTTGACTTGTGATTCTATGAAGGGAAATCAGGTGTTGCAAATTAATCCACAAAGTCAGGAAGACATGATGACAATCTATTATGATAATCAAGGAAAGATTTATTCTAAAGAATATCAAAAAGATATAGATAATATTTTGAATTTAAATGATCCATATGGTTATTTAATTGGTAATAGAAAGGCGATTATAGATGCACTGATTAATAAGTTAAGCCCTATAAAAAATCCACAGGAAGTTAAAAGACTGTTGTTGAAATGGAAAAAAAGATACACAAATTTAGCATATGGAAATGAATATCCAGAGTATGTAGGTATTTTAAGATGGTATATAGATAAGCAATTAAGAAAGCATGGTCATAAAGGAGAATAATATCCATGTCCTCCTACACCTACCTAAAAAACCGATTTTCATTATATAAAAAAGAACAATACAGATCCTATGCCTTATCCAGCTCCACAAAAAGGGTTCCATGTGACATAGGCTTACCCAACCAGCCCCTGCCCTTTCTTCGATTTCAGGTAGAAGAAGTAAAAGACGTGATATTAGAAGAAAAATATATCGTAATTGGCGACGATTTGGGTTTAGCGATTTGCCTGTCTCTTTCTTCTGAGCCGGATATGGAACAGGAGGTAGTCAGTGTAGACCCTGAACAGGAATATCCCCCTAGGTTTGTGAATAAAAGCCTGGAGGCTTTACTGGAATTTATCGTGATTTTTTTAAGGTATCAGGATAGACTAAGAGAAGAAGATGATGTAGAGTCAGTGTTAGCAGAAGTTCGGAAGGAGTTTACCCGAATGGATATTCGGGCTTTGGAAAACGAAGAAAACTGGTGGACTGTTATTTTGGAGCAGATAGAATTAGGTTAGACAGAATGAAGATAGAGATAAAGGCGATAAAAGGGATACATAATGGACTTGAAAGGAGCAGACGATAGATATGGTAGATATGATACTCTTTCCCTCTAGCTTCTTTGATATAGCAAAGGTAGATGAGGATTTACAGAAGGAATATGAAGCTGTACTGGCCACAGGGCTGTTTCAGGCAGCTCTCTTTGGATATGAAAAATGGTTTCAGGAAGGCAAGCTGGTAATTAAGAATGCACCAGAACGAAGGCAGATGGCGATTTATCGAGGCTGGATGATGAAGCCCCGGCAGTATGAGGAATTTTACTATCAGTTGTTAGAACACAATATCAAGCTGGTGACGGAGCCGGGAGCATATCAGCTGCTACATCTTTTTCCCAATGTATATGAACAGCTGAAGGAGGATACAGCTAAAATAAAGCTCTATCCTCTGCATACCCGGATTTCAGTGAAAGAGCTGGCGACAGAGTTTAACCACTTTATGGTAAAGGACTTTGTAAAATCGGTAAAAGGCACAGAGTTTCCCCAATATTTTGATTCATCCATCACTCAGGAAGACTTCGATACCTGGATGGAGGTATTCTATAAATACAGAGGGAATCTTCTTACAGGGGGTATTTGTATTAAGGAATATTTGGATTTAAAAAAGTATGGTGTCTGTACCAATGAATACAGGGTGTTCTATATTCATCATGAGATTGCCACAGTCAGCAGAAATTCTGGACAGGGCATCTATACTCCCCTGCCGCCTCGGGAATTGATGGAAAGATACAGTAACCTGGAAAGTCCATTTTATACGATAGATTATGGAGAACTGGCAGATGGAAGCTGGAAGGTGTTGGAGGCTGGTGATGGAGGGGTTTCTGGCCTTTCCGAGCATCAGGATTATTCGCATTTTTTCCGTGCCATATATCAGTGCTTCAAGGAAGAAACTCTGGATTTTAAAGCGTTGATACATACGAAGGAATACGACTTTCTCCATACCCAGGAGCGTTTGGGCAGTCGGATAATGCTGCTGGGGCTGGGAGGAAGCTATGCTTATGGAACAAATCAGGCAAACAGTGATATAGACCTTCGGGGGGTAACGCTGCAACTGCCCTCTGATTTAATAGGGATGACTCATTTTGAGCAGTATGAGGATGCTGCCACAGATACCGTGATTTATGGTTTTAATAAGATGGTGAAGCTTTTGCTGGAATGCAATCCCAACACCTGTGAGATACTGGGACTGAAGGAGGAGCATTATCTGATTAAATCCAGACTGGGGCAGGAGTTAATCGACAACAGCGGCCTGTTTTTGTCCAAGCGTGCAATTAAATCCTTTGGAGGCTATGCGGATGCACAGCTGCGCAGACTGCAGAATGCAGTGGCCAGAGATACCATGGAGCAGGATGAAAGGGAAAAGCATATTTTAAAGTCGGTACAAAATGCTTTAGACGATTTTAATCGTAGATATGGAGGCTTTGAAAAGGGAAGTATCCGTCTCTATATAGACAAGGCAGAAACTCCTGATTTAAAGACAGAGATTTTTGTGGATGCAGCATACAACCATTTGCCGTTGAGGGAGTACAATACGATGTGTGGTATTCTTCGGTCAGTGGTCAACGACTATGATAAGATTGGCAAAAGGAATAAAAAGAAGGATGACAACCATCTGAATAAGCATGCCATGCATTTGATTCGACTGTTTATCATGGCAATAGATATTTTGGAAAAAGGAGAAATCCGTACCCATCGAAGTCAGGAACTGGGACTTTTATTAAAGATCAGACAGGGTGGCTTTCGGCAGGAGGAAGGGGGATTTGTGCCAGAATTTTATGAGATATTGGAGGAATATGAGCAAAGATTGGAACAAGCCGCCAGATTAACCAGCCTACCGGATAATCCGGATATGGACAAGGTGGGAAAGTTTGTGGAACGAGTCAACCGATATGTGGTGACAGGGGAGCTGGAATAGTTAGTATATCGAATAATGAATCACTGATGCATTGGCTGAATTTACATATTCTCTCCACGCCCCACGGCAGAGTGCCTGGCATGGAGCTGAAAAGTAACGGAATATTCATGTTTAAGTGGATTGGGAATATCTGCTTTGACAAGAGATAGCACAAGAAATACACTGCATAAAGGGAGAACCGAGATGAAAACGATAGAACAGCAGATACAGGAAAAATTAAAAGAAATCGAAGAAGGAGCAGGAGTAGAAATCCTCCATGCAGTAGAATCCGGCAGCCGTGCATGGGGATTGGCCTCCCCGGACAGTGACTATGATGTGCGGTTTGTGTACAGGAGAGCAGGTAAGGACTATCTTTCTCTGGAGGAGTCCAGAGATGTATTGGAATGGCAGCTTGATCAGGTGCTGGATATCAATGGCTGGGACATAAAAAAAGCCTTGCAGCAGTTGGGAAAAGGGAATGCCACTCTTTTTGAGTGGAGCAATTCTCCCATTGTATACAAAACTACGAAAGAGTGGGAGCAGATTTATCAGGTAGGTCTTGGTTACTTTTCTGAAAAAGCAGCCCTCTGCCACTATTATGGAATGGCTGCCCATACCTTTAAGGAGTATCTGGAGGGAGAGAAGGTAAGATATAAAAAATATTTCTATGCCCTTCGTCCCCTGCTTGCTGCCAATTATATTGAAGCCTTTCATACCCCGCCTCCAGTACTCTTTCAGGATTTGATGAAATTACAGATGGAACCAGCTTTAAAAATGGCTATCGAAGAGTTATTGGAAAAAAAGAAGGTGACAGCAGAGCAGGAGCTGCATCCTCAGATTCCTGTGATTCAGCAGTTTATTCAGGAAGAAATCCAAAGGCAGAAGCAAATTTCCAGTCAGCTTGCAGACGACCGTAAAAAGGATTGGAGTCAGCTGAATCAGTGTTTTGCAGAAATGATAGGGGTGAGGTGGCAGTCATGATTAGATTTAGCATTATCGTAGTCTGCCTGAATCCGGGGGCTGGACTGAATAAGACGGTAGAAAGTATTTTAGCTCAGACCTTTGGGGATTATGAGATGATTATTAAGGATGGAGGCTCCACCGACGGCAGTATAGAAGGTCTCCCCATGGATAGTCGCATTCGTATCTTTCATCAGAAGGACAGAGGTATCTATGATGCCATGAATCAGGCAGTGGAGCAGGTGAAGGGAGAGTATGTGTATTTTCTTAACTGTGGAGACCTGTTTTATGATAGAGAGGTTTTGCAGCAGCTGAATCAGCAAATCAGGAAGGTGGAAGCACAGAACAAAACCGCAGAATATATTTTTTATGGAGATATTTATGCTCAGCAAACAGGACAGCGAGTGGTTTCTAACCCTTCTATGGATGCTTTTGGCTGCTATCGGAATGTACCCTGCCACCAGGCCTGTTTTTATGCAGCAGCCCTGATGCGAAAGAAGAATTTTAATCTACGCTATCGGGTACGGGCAGACTATGAACATTTTCTCTGGTGCTTTTTTCAGGGGAAGGCTAAGATGGTTTATTTGCCCTTAGTGATTGCCAGATATGAGGGAGGAGGATTTTCGGAAACGAAGGAAAATCGAAAAATTTCCACCCAGGAGCATAAGGAGATTGTGAAAAAATATATGAAGCCTGTTCAGGTTTGGGGATATGGTGCAGTGATGTTTCTCAGTCTGTCCTGGCTGCGTACCTGGCTGGCAGAAAATAAGGCTACAGCCCGGATATATCATAAAATCAAGGAAAAACTTTATCGAAGGCAGAGGAAGAACTGTCACAAATAAGAGGAGTTGAAAGGATTTTTTTATGAAAGTACTATGGCTTTGCAATATTATGATACCTGCCATAGGGGAGGCATTGGGACTGCCTTATAGCAACAGAGAGGGCTGGCTGACGGGGATTTATGAGAGATTAAAGGGAGAAAACAATTCATTGATTCAACTGGGGATTTGCTTTCCCATGCAGGAAATACCAGAACAGGTACACCGCCACTGTGGGGAAGGTCTGGGATTTTCCATGGAGGGAATCCGTTGCTATCCTTTTCAGGAGGACTTAACCAAACCGGAAATCTACGATTCCGGATTGGAAGACCGGTTGGAGAGGATTCTTAAGGATTTTACTCCAGATTTGGTGCATATTTTTGGAACAGAATTTCCCCATGCTTTGGCTATGGTGAAGGTGTATGGCAGACCGGAGCGGACACTGGTGGGGCTGCAGGGGATTTGCAGTGCCTGTGCCGAGTCTTATCTGGCTGATTTGCCAAACAGGGTAGTGGAAAGGCGTACCTTCCGGGATTGGTTGAAAAAGGACAGTATTTTGCAGCAGCAGGAGAAGTTTCGCAGACGGGGAGAACAGGAAAGGGAGATATTGAAAAGGACGGGACATGTGACCGGGCGGACAGCCTTTGACAAAAGGGAGGCAGCCGCCTGCAATCCAAAGGCTGTTTATCACCAGATGAATGAAACTATGCGTCAGCCCTTTTATACGGGAGAATGGGAAGTGGAAAAATCCATACCTTACCGTATCTTTTTAAGTCAGGGGGACTATCCGTTGAAGGGCTTCCATTATGTGTTAAGAGCCTTACCTTACTTGCTTGACATCTATCCACAGGCCTGCGTCTGTGTGGCAGGCAACAGTGTGGTGGAATATACAAGCTGGAAGGATAAAATTAAGATTTCATCCTACGGAAAGTATCTGCTGGAGCTGATAAGGAAGCATAAATTGGAAGAACATGTAAAGATACTGGGCAGACTGTCTGCAGAGGAGATGAAGGAGCAGCTGTTAAAATGCAGTATCTTTATCTGTCCTTCTTCTTTGGAAAATTCTCCTAATTCCCTGGCAGAGGCTATGCTGTTGGGTGTGCCGGTGGCAGCCTCTCGAACCGGAGGTATTCCCAGTTTGTTGGAGGAGAAAAAGGAGGGAATGTTGTTTACGCCTGGCAACGTTCAGGAGTTGACAAGGGCAGTGCTTTACCTTTGGCAAAAGCCAAAGGAAGCTGTCCGAATGGCAGAGGCAGGGAGGCTGCGGGCTGTCCGGCTTTATGATGGGGAGAAAAACTACTGGCGGATGCTGGAAATTTACTCAAAGATAGTTGAAGGTGAAGGCAATTCTTGAGTAGGTCTTCATACGGATACACTGAATATTAACCGAATCAAGGAAAACACAGGGTATCGTGTTCCTTAGCAACAAAATATGATGGGAACAAGAAAGGAAGAAAGAGAAAAATGAGACTGACTTTTGTTTCTAATTATATCAATCATCATCAAATCCCTTTTTCTAATGCTTGTTATCAGGAGTTAGAGGGAGAATATTTTTTCATTCAGACAGAACCCATGGAGGACGAACGGATTGCTATGGGATGGGGAAAAGAGGTGGGGAAGCTGTCTTATGTACGCTATTTGTACCAGGAAGCACAGCAGTGTGAAAAGCTGATTTTAGAAAGTGATTTGGTTGTCTTTGGCTGGAGTAATGAGGAGATATGGATGGATGGAATTATCCAAAAGCGAATGGCATTGGGCAAGCCTGCCTTAAGGATGAGTGAAAGACTATATAAAGAGGGACGATGGAAATTTCTTTCACCCAGAGGATTGTGGAAAAAATATCGACAGTATACCCGATATCGAAAGCAGCCCATGTATCTGTTATGTGCAGGAGCCTATGTGGCTTCGGATTTCCGACTGATAGGAGCTTATCCTGATAAAATGCTGCGTTTTGGTTATTTTCCGGAAACCTTATCTTATGCAGAGGGACAGCTGGAGGACAGGAAGCTGCAGGATGGAAGGGTACATCTTTTATGGGCAGGTCGTTTTATTCCCTATAAGCATCCGGAGTTTGTGATTAACCTGGGGGAGGAGCTTAAACAGGAGCAGGAAAAATTCCATATCCATATGGTAGGAGGGGGAGTGTTGGAAGAACAGCTGAAGGCTCAGGTAAAAAACAGGGGATTGGAAGAAGTCATTACCTTTCATGGATTTGCCGCTCCCGGTCAGGTGCGTGAACTGATGGAACAATGTCATATCTACCTGTTTACCAGCAATCAGGATGAAGGATGGGGAGCTGTGGTCAATGAGGCAATGAACAGCGGCTGCGGAATAGTGGCCAGTCAGGAAGCAGGGGCAGTTCCCTATTTGATTCGTCATGGGGAAAATGGTCTGGTTTATCACAAAGATTCTTATCAGGAGTTTGCCGGTTTGGTCAAACAGCTGGTAAGGGATAGAGAACTGACAGCAAGACTGGGGCAGCAGGCTTATCAAACAATCATCAATCAGTGGAATGCAGAACACGCAGCAAAGGAGCTGATTCGATTTGGAAAAGCACTGTTGGAGGGACAGATAGCACCTGCTCAGGAAGGTCCGTTAAGTAAGGCTCCTATTTTGATTCCCGGAAAAGGATAGGAGTACCAACTGTCCATGACTTAAATTTTTTATGTGGTGCGGATTTTTGTAACCGTTCAGCCATATTTTATGTCAATCATGCCTGCCTGTTTTCACTCCTATCGCAAAGAAAAGATAAGAGTAACTATTCAGCAGGTCAGCACACTTGCTATGCTGGCCGTAGGAAAACGTAGTGGCCATGATGTAACTGTGACATACTGAACAGCTACAGATAAGAAAACAAGGAGGAAAATACCGTGGAAGATTTAATTAGTGTTATCGTACCCGTGTATAATATCAGGGATTATCTTCCCAGATGTGTAGAATCTATCTGTAATCAGACCTATTCCCATCTGGAAATTATACTGGTGGATGATGGTTCCAACGATGGTACGGAAAAGCTGGTGGATGAGTTGGCTGCCAAAGATACCAGGATTCGTGTCTTTCATAAGGAAAATGGAGGTTCCTCCTCTGCCCGGAATCTGGGGATTCGTCAGGCACAGGGACGTTGGCTGGGCTTTGTGGATAGTGACGATTTTATCTCTCCTCAAATGTATGAGCGGTTAATCCGGGCAGTGAAACAGGAAGGTCTGTCCATGGCTCAGATTTCAAGGGATGAAATGGATGAGCAGGGGAAGCTTCTTCCTAATGTATGTGAGCCTCCCAGCCGGCAGTATATTTGCCCTTCTCAGGAATTTTTGCGTCAACTGCTGCTGCATCAGGGAGACTGCTCCTATTGTACCAAGCTGATTGCCAGAGAGCTTTTTGATAAGTATACCTTTCCTGAAGGAGTGCTGAATGAAGATTTTTATCTTTTATTACAGATGCTGCAGGAAATAGAAGGAGCAGTGATTCTCCCTCAGCAGGAGTATCATGTGTTTTATCGGATAGGAAGCAATACCAGAAAGAAATCCAAAAATGAATTTTCCAGAGTATTTATGGATATTGTAAATCATGCAGATTTTGCTGCCCGGCTGGTGGAAAAAAAGTATCCGGAATTAAAGCAGGAGGCTTTACGTTTTTCTCTGTATCAAAGACTGGAGTATCTGCTTCATATTCCCATTGTCATGATGGAGAGGAAAAATACCTTTTATCAATCGGTAAAAGGTTGGCTGAGAAAGCATGGAAAGGATATTCTCACCAACCCCTGCCTTACCCGGCGAGACAGAAGCTATCTGCTGCTGCTGACTGTGGCACCGAAAACAGTTCGCAGAGTGCATGGATGGAAAATGAAGGTATTTTCGTAACGATTTAGAAGGTCTGCACACGTGCCAGGCTGACTGTACGAAAATGTAGTGGTAACGATGGTAACTGTGAAGGTACTGAATAGTTACGTTTTTCCTACTTTTTCTTCGTCATAAAACGGTTCTGGTCATCCAGACAGGTTTATGGTATACTGGGAAATATCTGAAAATTGATGGAAGTATTGCAAGCTTCAAAGCAGAGACCAAACCCTGTTTTGACAATCGTTATGGAGGAGTATTATGTTAAATAATAAAACTATACTAATCACGGGAGGAACCGGTTCCTTTGGTAAATGCTTTACCAAGTATGTACTTCAGCATTATCAGCCAAAGAAAATCATCATCTATTCCCGAGATGAGTTTAAGCAGTTTATGATGGCTAACGAGTTTAAGGAGGAAGAAAGCAGGCTTCGCTTTTTTATTGGTGATGTAAGAGACAGGGAAAGGATGAAGCGTGCCTTGGAAGGAGTGGATTATGTTATTCATGCGGCTGCCCTTAAGCAGGTACCGGCCTGTGAATACAATCCCAATGAGGCGATTAAAACCAATATCCATGGGGCTCAGAATGTGATAGATGCAGCTTTGGATACCCAGGTAAAAAAAGTGGTTGCTCTGTCTACGGATAAGGCGGTGAATCCGGTCAATCTTTATGGAGGTACCAAGTTGGTATCGGACAAGCTCTTTATTGCAGCGAATGCCTATACAGGAACGAAGGATATTAATTTTTCTATTGTTCGATACGGCAATGTGGCAGGAAGCCGGGGGTCAGTAATTCCCTTTTTCCATAATATCATTAAAAATGGGGGTAAGGAGCTGCCGATTACGGATTATCGGATGACCAGATTTTGGATTAGCCTGACTCAAGGAGTGGAGCTGGTAATTAAAGCCCTGGAGGAAGCCACCGGAGGGGAAACCTTTATCAGCAAGATTCCCTCCTTTAAGATTACCGATTTAGCTCAGGCTATGCTGCCGGGCTGTCCCATGCCGGAGGTGGGGATTCGTCCCGGAGAAAAGCTGCATGAGATTATGGTAACAGTGGAGGATTCTTATACAACCTATGAATATGATAAGCATTTTATTGTCTATCCTCAGATGGTATGGAACAATAAGCAGCAGCCTGATTTAAGCGGCAGAAAGGTGGCGGAAGGCTTCTCCTACAGCTCGGATAATAATCATCAGTGGCTTTCGGTAGAGGAAATCCGTGAACGTTTAGACAGTGTGGAACTGGAAAAATAGGGCTGGAGGAAGAAAGCATGGAAAAACCGGCAATTTGTGGTGGCACACCAATAAGAAGCAGGAAGCTATATTATGGACATCAGTATATTGATGAAGAGGATATTCAGTCGGTAGTGGAGGTACTAAGGAGCGACTATCTGACCTGTGGTCCTAAAATCGGGGAGCTGGAGGAAAAGCTTTGCCGGCTGACAGGAGCCAGGTATGCCGTAGTTTGCAGTAATGGAACAGCAGCACTGCATCTTGCCTGTATGGCAGCAGGAATACAGGCAGGAGATGAAGTGATTACCACACCCATTACCTTTGCAGCCTCAGCGAATTGTGCTTTATATTGCGGTGCAAAGCCTGTTTTTGCGGATATTAACGAAAAAACCTACAATATAGACCCAGCCTGTGTGGAGGTCTGTGTCAATGAAAAAACCAAAGCAATCGTGGCAGTGGATTTTACCGGTCAGTCAGTGGAGCTGGATAGACTAATGGAGCTTTGTCAGGAAAAGGGGCTGGTACTGATTGAGGATGGTGCCCATGTAATTGGAACAAGCTACAAAGGCAGGATGAATGGCTCTCTGGCAGATATGACCACCTTTAGCTTCCATCCGGTGAAGACGGTGACAGGAGGTGAGGGAGGGGCAGTACTCACCAACAATAAGGAATATTATCGTCGTCTGCTGCTTTACAGAAGTCATGGTATTACCAGAGAGCAGGAGTGGATGGAGAATCCCTGGGAGGGTCCTTGGTATTATGAGCAGATTGACCTGGGCTACAACTATCGGATGACGGATATACAGGCTGCATTGCTTATCAGTCAGCTGGATAAGCTGCCCCTTTTTTCTGCCAGAAGAAAGGAAATTGTTGCCAGGTATAATCAGGCTTTTTCTGCTTTGCCTCAGATAGCCTTGCAAGAGGAGATTCCCGAGTCGGATACCACCAGACATCTGTATATTCTGCGACTGGTACCAGATCAGCTGACTATCGACAGAAGACAGTTTTTTGAGGCATTGGCAGCAGAAAATATCTGCGGTAATGTGCATTATATTCCCACTTATTATTTCCCCTATTATCAACGGTTGGGATATCAAAAGGGAATCTGTCCCAAGGCGGAGAAGCTGTATCAGGAAATGCTTAGTCTGCCCTTATATTATGGAATGACGGATCAGGATGTGGAGGATGTGATTCGGGCAGTGGTCAGAATTGCGGATTATTTTGCCGTATCTGCCGGAAATCATACTCAATAAGCATATGTTTCACGCTGGATAAATTCACAGTTATGATGCAAAAATCCATGAAAATTGCCTATGGTGATGGGATTTTTGATTGTTACCACTGCATTTTTGTACGGTTAGTACAGCCAGTGTACAGACTTGCTGAATAAGTTACTGCAGATTATACCAATAGATAGGCAGAATACCAGCAGCCAACAGGGAAAGGAGCAGGATGAAGTTAAGTATTATTGTGCCGGTTTATAATATGGCATCGGATAACAAACTGAACTATTGTCTGGATTCCTTAGTGAATCAAACGGTAGAGGATTATGAGATTCTGGCGGTGGACGACTGCTCTACTGATGAATCTCCACAGATATTAAAGGATTATGAAAGACGCTTTCCCGAAAAATTTCATGCCATCTATCTGGAAGTCAATAAGCATCAGGGCGGAGCGAGAAATGCAGGGATACGGCAGGCAAGAGGAGAGTGGATTGGTTTTATCGACAGTGACGACTGGATTACCGCCGATATGTATGAGCGACTGATAAAAAAAGCAGAGGAGACAGGGGCAGACCTGGTGGGATGTGACTACAATCTGACGGAAGAACATTCTCTAAGGGTAGGTCGAGTGATTGCTAATAATAAAAAATCCCAGACCGGTAGATTGGATGATGAAAAACGCAGAAGTCTGATTTTGGATGGTGGCAGTCTGGTAGTAAAGATTTTTCGACGTTCGATGATTTTGGATAAAGGACTCTGGTTTCCTGAAGGGATTTTTTATGAAGATAATGCGGTGGGCAATTCTTATTTGATTCTGGCAAACCATTTTGAGTATGTGGAAGAACCGCTATACTATTATTACCAGCATTCTGCCTCTACTGTGCATACGGTTTCTGTTACCCGCTGTGAGGATAGAATGGCAGCAGGACGATTGATGTTAGACGAGGCAAAACGGCATGGATATTATGAAAAGTATCTGCCTGAGTTGGAATATAGCTTTACCCTGTTATTTTATATCAATACTCTGTTTACCTATATGGCAGGAGTAAAAGGAATACGCCCAGGTTTCGTCAGAAGGATGGGACAGGAGTTGAGGAATATCTTTCCCGATTTTCAAAATAATCCCTATTATACACAAAGAACCCATCCAGAAGAAAAGAGACTGATAGGACTGCAGCAAAAGTCAACCATTTTATTTATTCTGTATTATAAGCTGCTGTGGGGATATCGAAAGTGGCGAAAGGCACATGGATAAGAGGAATAAAAATTGAAATAGGAATTAAAATAGAGATGAAAACAAAAACAGAGAGGGAAGTCAAAACCGAAATAGGAAGTATTTATGAAATCAATCCGGAAGCTTTGGAGGCTGCCAGGCAGGCTGCCACCAAGGCTTTTGTTCAATGGAGAGAAACGGAAGTAACCGGGGAAACTACTGGATTTAAACAGGATAGAGATTTTCCTCATTGTTTTCGTTTGAAAGAGGTAGAAAAATACGGGAAAAAGTACTGTTATTTTACCGGCTCCGGCAGAGAAGCTATTGCTCTGGCTTTAAAGAGTTTGGAGACAGACCGACCGGAATTAAGGAAATCCTGTCTGCTGCCCGCTTATATGTGTGATTCTGTTTTTTTCCCTTTTTTAAGAGCAGGATGGAAATTGAATTTTTATCATCTGGAGGAAGACCTGACGGTGAACTTGGAAAAGCTATGCTGTCAGCTTCAGGAGAGCAAACCAGGGCTGTTGTTTATCCATCCCTATTATGGTGTGGATACCTGGAAGCAGCTTCGCCCTTGGTTTCCTCAGTGGCAGGCACAGGGCATCTGTATTATGGAGGATGTAACCCAATCCTATTATCTGGAAACAGCAGGGCAGGAGGCTGACTATGTAGTAGGCAGCTTGAGAAAGTGGTATGCCATACCGGATGGAGGATTTTTAGCTTCCCATAAGCCGCTGCCGGAAAGAGAGCTGGCTGACCATCAAGCCTTTTGGCAGGCTCGATTGGAAATCCTGCTAAAGAAGTGGGAGTATCTGCATAAAGAAGCCAGCAGAGAGGAAAAACAGGCAATCAAGGAGGAGTATCTGGATAAAAACAGGAAATTGGAGGAGGAGTTGGATGATTATGCAGAAATCAGCAGCCTGTCAGAAGTATCTGCCTGGTTATTGGGGCAGATAAAGGAGGAGGAATGCTGTCGTAAAAGGAGGGAAAACAGTCAGTTCATCTATCAAAAGCTTCAGGACTGGGGACAGGCAGATTGTCATCCTCTGCTGCTCTTGGATTCCCATACAGCTCCTTTATATTTGCCTGTCTATGCACAGAACAGGGATGAGCTGCAATCCTTTTTGCAAAAAAGGAATGTTTTTGCTCCTGTGCTTTGGCTTATTGGTGAGGAAAATCAGAGCTGTTTAACTCAGACTGAACAGAATATCTATCAGCATATGTTGGCTTTACCGGTGGACCAAAGGTATGGAAAAAAGGAGATGGAAGATATGGCTGGAGTACTGGAGGAATATCTGTTGGGAAGGAAAGCGGAAGGGGCTTTGGTAGGAATACGGACGGATGCTAATGATCGGATTGGTGCAGGTCATATGATGCGGTGCATTACGATTGGAAAGCAGTTAATCAGAAAGGGATGCAGGGTTCTTTTTTTTACCGCAGATACCTATGGGCATTCCATGTTGGAGGGAGCAGGTCTGTCTTCTTTATGTCTGCACAACAGCTGGGAGCAGATACAGGAGGAGACAGAGCAGCTAAAGAGGCAACTGCAGCAAACAGGTTGTAAAATTCTGCTGGTGGATTCCTATCAGGCTACCAGAGAGTATTTTAACAAGCTAAGGGATTGCTGTCGTCTGGTCTGTATAGACGACTGTTTTGAAGATATATATCCGGTGGATATGGTTATCAATTATAATGCTTATCATACTCGCTTTCCTTATCGGAAGTCCTATAAAGAAAGTACCAGACTGCTGTTAGGTACAGCCTATGTCCCTTTACGGGAGGAGTTTCAGCTAGCCAAAAGAGAGGGAGAAAAAGCAGAGACAGCCTGGAGAGAAGGCAGGATTTCCGTGCTGCTAAGTTCTGGCGGAGGGGACGTGTGCCATGCACTTTTGGGTATTTTGCAGGAAGTCCATCTTCCGCAGGTGGTATTTCATGTGGTGGTAGGGCGATTTAATCAGGACAGAGAGAAGTTAGAGCAGCTGGCACAGCAGGAAGTTCACATTCAACTCCATGAAAATGTTTCTCATATGGCAGAGCTGATGAGTCAGTGCCAGCTTGCCGTGTCGGCAGCAGGAACCGTTCTGTTTGAACTTTGTGCTATGGAGATACCTACAGTATTTTTCGTCTGTGCAGACAATCAGCAATATGACAGCGAATTTTTTGCTCAACATGACAGGATGCTGTTTGCCGGGGATATCCGAACAGACAGAAAGGGCTGTCTGGAACGAATAGGATTACAGCTAAAGACCTTATTGGAAGAGAAAGATCTGCGTGTGAAAATGAGAACCCGGCTGCAGCAGGTAACAGATGGGCAGGGAGCAGCCCGGATTGCGGAGGAGGTCTGTGGATTACTTTAGTAGAACTGATAGGCAGCTTGTAGATAAAGTGGATATGCTTAATCTGCTTTGCTATGGGCTTATTGGTAATCGTTTATGATTTTTGACAGGTGTAATAGAGGATAGGAAAAAGGTATGTTGATAAAAAAGGCATACCTTTTTCCTATTGGATGGTTAAACTTCATAAAAACAATAGGTATTTGATAAACAGTGAGCTTATGGTAGACATTGTTCGGAACGAAATGACTTCCTTTTCCAACGACAGTCTATATCAATTTTCAACATAAAACAATAAATAACAACAAAAAAATACCTTCTAAAAAAATCGTTTAATACAAATGAATATGATAAAGTAAAACCGAAAAGTGGTAATTGGAAAGGTCATCTTTAGAGCAGTAGCTGACAGAATATATTTTCTTCCTCTAACGCTTTTTGATGTAAAGAATGAGATTTTTGTCGTTCTGGTTTCAGAAGAGAATGTATCAGAATTGACTACAAATTTTAAAGGACAGAAGAAATATAGAAAGAGAGTGTTAAAAGCTTTTAAGAATGTATCATCATTATACCATTCATCTGGAGCTGGAGGGCATTCGGGGAATCCATGCCCTTCATCTTGTCCAGAAGTTAAACCATCATGGTACAGCTACCCTTTGGGTAGATACCAAAGAAGAAAGGGCAATGGATCTCATCTTTCAAACCGAAACAGCTTTACCAGTACGCATCTATAGAAAGGAAGAAAAGCAGGAGCATATGTTATGAAAGTATTAAAAGAAAAGATGAAAGAGTTACTTACGAAAGCCCAATATATAAAAAGAAAGAAATATGAAGATAAAGATTTAAATGACTTTTTAAATTATTGGAATTTTTTTGAAGAAAGGGAAGAAATTATTCAAGGTTTAACTAATGAATCTATACAGACCATTTTGTATAGCAAGTATTATTGGTGTTCAAGATATAAAGAACGGTATATGGAATTATTTGGTTTGGATGCAAGTGTTGAGCAACAGCAATACAAAATTCTTGAGGAATTAGACCAAAGAATAAATGGAGATGTTGATTGGAATATTATAAAATTGATTGAAGAAAATAATGTATAATAGGTATTGAGTCAGTCCATTATGATACAAGTATACATTAAAATTAAAGCGGAATACTGTTTCTTAAAAAATACAGAATGTATTGTTTTCATGGTACTTGGTGCTGGGGAGACAATGCGTTTTTCCATTAAATAGCAGTATTTCTATTATAAAAATTAGTCAAACAAGCGGTAATCCGGTTTTTGATTTCTTTCATTTTGGTGGTGATGGTATGAGTATGTTTTTGTATCTTCAAGTCATAGAATTTAGACCATAGTGTCGGACAAAGGGTTCAGACTATGCTGGAACGTCTTATAAAATCATCTTGATTATATATCAAATCCTTGAGAATAGGGTGTCGACTTTTTATACCACATCAAGGGTTTATTGGAGAAAATTCTTTGACATATGAGATATATAGTGTTAATCTAATAATAGAAAAGGTACTACCGATAGACGGTTAGCCTAAGTAAATTAGTATGACAAAAATGCCGCTAAGTTTACCAGACAGGGCGGCTGTTTTTGTGTCTTATTGCTTTTGATGGCATGTCCAAGCCCAAAAGCAGTCAAGCATAAGCTAATAACTGCAATCAGATCTTCAATAGTCAGCATGGGCATCCCCTTCTTTAACAAGATTTCCTACAGAACAGCTGGGGATTTCTGTGTAATCAGAGGGTCACAGTCCCTCTGTTGAAGGACTAACTGCCTATCGTTATGGTAGCACCCATGGACCGATTGTAACAGACTAAATTCGATTTATCAATTCCTAAAATATCATTTCAGATAAAAACTCCAGTGAACACATATATTCTGGCACTAGACTTATTGCCCTATTTCATCATTGACCTCACACCAATCAGCGTGGTGGCTGGCGTGGGTCTGAAAAGTAACAAATTTCTTGCTCATTAAGAGACTTCCTTGAAATACCCATCGTCTGATAGTATACTGTACATATGGTGTAAGAAAAGAAAAAAGGAAAGGCAGAGGAAGTAGAAAAAATGAATGCAATAGCCATTATAACAGCCAGAGGAGGCAGCAAGAGGATTCCTGGAAAGAATAAGAGGAGTTTTTTGGGAAAGCCTATTATTTGCTATTCCATAGAGGCAGCACGGAAATCCGGTCTGTTTGAAGAAGTGATGGTATCTACTGATGATCAGGAGATTGCACAGATTGCCCAAGAGGCAGGAGCCAGTGTTCCTTTTTTACGCAGTGAAACAACTGCTGATGATTTTGCCACCACCGATGATGTACTTTTGGAGGTACTGGAGGAGTATGAAAAAAGAGGAAGAACCTTTACCTATATGGCCTGTCTTTATCCCACAGCCCCTTTTATAACGGCAGAAAAGCTGCAGGAGGCTTTTCGTATTTTAACAGAAAATAAGGCTTCTGGAGTGATGCCTGTGGTGCAGTTTTCCTTTCCCCCCCAGAGAGGGATGTGGGTTAGGGATGGCAGGCTGACCTATTGCAGCCCGGAGGATGCACCAAAGCGTTCTCAGGATTTAGAGCCGGTATATCACGATTGCGGACAGTTCTATTTTTATCAGACGAAGCCTTATCGGGAGAGCAGAGGACAGCTTCCGGAGGGCTATTATCCCATCCTTGTATCCGAGGAGGAGGTACAGGATATTGATCAGCTGTCGGACTGGAAGCTGGCAGAGATGAAATATAAGTTGCTTTATCATTCTGATAGATAAGCGTTTAATCATCAGACATTGGGAAAGGAGTACAGCGATAAACATGAAAAAAAGGATTCAGATAGGCAGTCGTTATGTGGGGGAAGGAGAGCCGACCTTTATTGTAGCCGAGGTATCAGCCAACCATCAACAGGATTATCATAGAGCAGAGGCGATTATCAGAGCAGCTGCAGAGGCAGGAGCAGATGCGGTAAAACTGCAGACCTATCTGCCGGATACGATTACCATGGACTGTGACAATGACTACTTTCAGATTACTCAGGGAACCATCTGGGATGGCACTACCTTGCATAAGCTCTATCAGACTGCTTTTACTCCCTGGGAATGGCAGCCAAAGCTGATGCATCTGGCCAATGAGCTGGGAATGGAATGCTTTTCCTCTCCCTTTGATTTTACAGCAGTGGATTTTATGCAGAGGATGGAGATGCCGGCCTATAAGGTGGCTTCCTTTGAAATCAATGATATTCCCCTGATACGCAGGATTGCCCGGCTGGGAAAGCCGGTGATTTTGGCCACGGGGATTGCTTATCTGGAGGATATTGAACGGGCAGTTCAGGTATGTAAGGAGGAAGGGAATGAGCAGGTAATTCTGTTAAAATGTACCTCCACCTATCCTTCTCCTTATGAGGCTATGAATCTAAGAGTAATTCCCAATATGGCACAGGTATTTGACTGTCTTACCGGACTTTCCGATCATAGTATGGGGACAGCAGCAGCGGTGGCGGGTGTGGCTCTGGGAGCGAAGCTGGTAGAAAAGCATCTGACGCTGGCCAGAGCAGATGGAGGACCGGATGCAGCCTTTTCCATGGAGCCTGATGAGTTTAAGCGAATGGTAGACGATATTCGGATTACCGAGAAAGCCTTGGGCAGAGTGACCTATGAGCTGAGCCAACAACAGAAAAAGAGTCGGGAGGATGGACGCTCTCTTTTTGTGGTGCAGAATATAAAGGCAGGAGAGGTCTTTACCATGGAAAATATTCGTTCCATCCGTCCGGCCTTTGGTTTGCATACGATGTATTATGAAGAAGTGCTGGGGAAAACAGCAGCAGAGGATATTGTTAAAGGGACTCCTCTGGATTGGAGGCATATTCATTGGGATTGACGGTGATGGAGAGTTCAGGAGGTAAGTAATGCAGAAGACGATGATGATACTGGGAGCCGGTCCCCTTCAATTGCCTGCCATAAAAAAGGCGAAGGAGTTGGGATATCGGCTCATCCTGGTAGACTATGATGAACAGGCTGTGGGATTTCCTATGGCCGATATCAAGCTGGTAGTCAGTACACTGGATCAGGAGGAGGTATACAGACAGGCATTGATTTATCAGCCGGATGTGGTGCTGACCTCTACCAGTGATGGCCCGGTAAGAACTGCTGCCTATGTAAATGAAAAATTGGGAAAGCAGCCTGACCTGGCCTATGAAGATGCAGTCTGTGCCACCATGAAAAATCAGATGAGAGACCGGCTGCGGGAGAAGGGTATTCCTATTCCTGCTTATTTTGCGGTTAAAAATTTTGAGGAATTTAAGGAAGCAGTGGACAAGTTGGATGGCTTTTGCATGGTAAAGCCGTCTGACAGTGCAGGAAGCAGGGGAGTAATTTTGCTTCGGGGAGAAGAAGATTTGTTCCAAGTCTATGAATATAGCAGGAGTTGTTCCCGAAACGGTATTTTGATGGTAGAGGAATTTATGGAGGGACCGGAGGTAAGTGTGGAGGCCATAACGGTAAAGGGACAGACTACCATTTTGACGATTACAGATAAATGGATTACACCTCCGCCTTACTTTGTTGAGCTGGCACATAGTGAACCCAGCAGATTGGAAGAAGGAGTACAGGAGAAAATCAGAGAGATTACTCTTCAGGCAGTCAAGGCTATTGGCATAGTCAATGCTCCTTCTCATACGGAGATAAAGGTGACTTCTGAGGGACCAAAGATTGTAGAGGTAGCTGCCCGATTGGGGGGAGACTTTATTACCTCCAGACTGGTGCCTCTTTCTACAGGGGTAGATATGGTAGAAAATTCCTTGCTTCTGGCGATAGGAGAACAGGTGGATTTAACACCAAAAAAGCAGCAGGGAGCCGCTATCTGCTTTCTGGGCAGTGAGAATATCCAGGAGGAGATACAAAAGGGTAAGGTTCTGCACAGCATGGAGGCAGACCCTCAAATTTACCAAATAGAAGGAATCGAAGAAGTAGTCCTGTATAAAAAGCCGGGAGAGACCATAAAAGAAACACAATCCAGCCATGACAGACTGGGACATGTTATTGCTACTGGAAAGGATGCACAGGAGGCGATGGAGCGGGCAAAAAGAGCGATTTCCATGATTCAGATAAAGATAATATAATGTTCGGTACCCCATCATCATGTTGTTACCACGACGTTTTCCTACGGTCAGCACAGCAAGTGACAGACCTACTGAATAGTTACAGGATAACATCAATCAGCCACTTTTCAGTTACACGGCGAAGAAGAGCTGAGAATGGATGATAGTGATAGAAAAGAGACGAACAAGTTAGTACATTAGAATTGAGTAGAAAGGTAAATAGATGAAACAAAGAATCTATGTCTGCCATACCTATTATCATGTATATGTGGCAGCCCTGAAGGAGCTGAATCTTCCTGAATACCAGAGAGGACAGGCAGATTTAATATTGAGTACCATGTCTAACAACTTTGGAAATCTAAAGGAAAGAGCACAGCGGTGTGGTCTGTTTAGTGCTGTATTTATGTTTGAGGAAAAGGAGGATGTCTGTTTTCCTCAGGTGATGAAATACCATCAGGATACCGGCAATCTGGTGATTAATCTCTTCAATCGTATCCGATATACAAAGCTTCTGGGAAAGGTGCAGGAACCCTATGTACCAGTGGATTTTAAGCAGTATAAGGATATCTATGTTTTCTGTGACTCAGACCCAATTGGCTATTATTTAAGCTATAAACGGATTTTTTATCATGCACTGGAGGATGGGCTGGATTGTATCAGTACCTATGATACGGCCAGATATGATAACCGGGGACACTTCAAGCTGAAGGCACTGCTGGCCTCCTGGAATCTTATTTTTATTCAAAATGGCTGGGGGAAATATTGCTTGGATATGGAGGTAAACAATATTGATATTTTGCCCTATCCCTGTCCAAAATATATAGAAAAGCCAAGGAGTGAACTGGTAGATGGACTGGACCAGAAAGGAAAGAATATTCTGGTAAAGCTTTTTGTTGAGGATATGGATAGGATTAACAGTAGGCTGGAGGAGGCAGGAGACAGGCCACGGATTTTATTGCTGACAGAGCCTTTGTGCAGTCTGGATGTACGGGAAAAAATCTTTCGGGACTGTATCAGCCAGTATGGAAGGATAGAGGGAGAAGAGGCTGTAGTGATGATTAAGCCTCATCCAAGAGATGTTCTGGATTATCGACAGGTGTTTGCCGATTATATTGTTCTGGATGGGGGCTTTCCCATGGAGATATTTAACTATATTCCCGGATTGCGTTTTCGTCGGGTAATATCGGTGTTTACTGTGGTACATTCCATAAAGTTTGCAGAAGAAATCGTCTATTTGGGAGAGGATTTTATGGATCAGTATGAAGCACCGGAGCTGCATAGGCAGAATGAAATGATATAGAAGAACAATCGGCAAAAAGAAAAGGGTGTGGAGACAAGTGAGAGGAAACGTACTGTATTTGGTAGTCCCCTGCTATAATGAGGAGGAAGGTTTGGGGTATACAGCCAGAGTAATGGCAGAAAAGCTGGAAGCATTGGTAAGAATAGGAAAGATAGATAAGAAAAGCAGGATTTTGCTGGTGGATGATGGAAGTGGGGATAATACCTGGAAGATTATCTTTGGACTATGTAGACAGGATAATCGGTTCTGTGGGATTCGTTTTGCCAGAAATTATGGGCATCAGAGTGCGATTTTAGCAGGAATGATGAAGGCCCGAATACATGCGGATATGGTAGTCACTATAGATGCAGATTTGCAGCAGGATATAGAGGCTCTGGATCGGTTTATCCAATGTTATCTGGAAGGAGCGGAAATCGTCTATGGTATTCGTAACAACCGTAACACGGATGGTTTTTTTAAAAAGACCACAGCCACCTGCTTTTATCGGCTGATGGAGCTTTTGGGCTGCCATATTATTCCTAATCATGCAGATTATCGACTGCTCTCCAAGGCAGCTCTGGACGCACTGGCAGAATATAAAGAAGTGAATCTTTTTTTAAGGGGATTGATTCCTACTATGGGGTTTGTGTCAGATGTGGTTTATTTTGATGTAAAAAAGAGGGAGGCCGGTCGTTCCAAGTATACACTGAGAAAAATGTTTTCTCTGGCTGTGGATGGCATTACTTCTATGAGTATCCGTCCCTTGCGGTTAATTACCGTTTTGGGATTTATGGTGAGTCTGTTTAGTTGTGGAATGATGATAAAATGTTTGATAGACTGGGCCTTGGGCAACAATTTACAGGGGTATACAACAACTCTGCTAGTATCCTTAATCCTGGGAGGTTTGACCTTATTTTCTCTGGGTATCGTGGGTGAATATGTGGGCAAAATCTATCTGGAAACCAAATCCCGACCTAGATATATTGTGGATGCAGTAATCTGGAAAGAGCCGGAGGAACTCTCTGAAACAGAGGAAGAATGCTAAGAAAGCAGCGAACTTCAACGAAGTTGAATTTGTGGATGGAGAGTAACCACTTTGACAGAAAGGAGCAGAAGAATATTATGAAATCCATAGATATACACGCAGACGACTATGCCCTGTCGCCTGCAGCTTCAGAGGATATTTTAAGCTGTATCAGAGCAGGAAAGCTGGACAGTATCAGTGTACTGACCAATCTTTCCGGCTATGAGGCAGATGCTGCCCGTTATTTGGCAGAGAGGAAAGGGTGGAAGAAGGAGCCTTTGCTTTCCATACATCTGAATTTTATGGAAGGGCGTTGCCTGTCATCCCCTTCCGGCTTGCCTCATCTTGTGGATAAAAACGGATTTTTTAAGGGGAGTTGGGGACAGCTTTTGCTTTGGAGTTATTTACCGGGAAAGAGACAGCTGGTAAAAAAAGAATTAAAAAGGGAAATAAAGGCTCAGACAGAAAGCTTTCTTCGATGCTTTGGCAGAGAAAGACCACTGCGGTTTGACGGACATCAGCATACCCAGATGCTGCCTGTAGTTTATCAGGCTCTCTTTGAGGTGATAAAAGAAGAAGGATATCAAGTCGAATATATTCGCGTGACAAAGGAACCTTTAGAGCCTTATCTGAAACAGTCCTCTCTGTGGAAAACATATCGCCCCATCAATCTGATTAAGAATATCCTGTTAAATATATTGGCAGTAGGGCTGGAAAAAAGAATCAAAAAGGAGGGGATTTTGCAGCCGCCAATGTTGCTGTGGGGAGTATTGTTGAGTGGGAGGATGGATAGGGAACGAGTAAGAAAGCTGTTGCCTTTGATGAAGAAAAAGGCAAAAAAGAAGAGCAGAACGTTGGAAATTCTCTTTCATCCGGGCAGTTCACTGGCACAGGAGCTGGGAGAGGAGTTTATTCATAAAGAGGCCAAAGCATTCTATCTTTCCACAGGCAGAAGGGAAGAAAGGGAAACGGTGATGAGAATAACATAGAGAATTTTATTCACATACTTGTGTAAGTTGTGAGTTCTATTGATAAAAATACATTTTCTAAAAAATTTAGATATTTTTATTTGCATTTGACACGTTTATATTTTGTCTATATACTAACATCAGTTAGTGATTGCTAATTTGTTCCATATTTTCATAAAGATTCTATGGATATTTTTATATGATAGAAGCTGGAGGACAAAAAGTGGAAGCTTGTGAAGGAAAAGAAAAATTCTGCCAAGGAAAAAAACAGATGCTGTCAGAGGGACAGGACAGTATACTGACTCAAATAGCAAATGAAAAGGGGCAATACCTGATGACAGCCTATCAGGTACTGCCGGGAATTACTTTTATCTATAATGATGCTCATATTCAGCAGGTTTGTTTTGAAGAACGCAAAACGGTCTCCAATGATATGATTGAAATCAGTCATTGCAGGGAAGGTCGTCTGGAATGTAATATTCATGGAGAATTTTGTTATTTAACACCGGGAGATTTGGCGATTGCTCAAACCAACAGCATATCAGGAAGGGCTTATTTCCCTCTTTGTCATTATCATGGTCTGACGATTCAGGTTGATTTGAAGAAAACACCCCAGTGTCTTTCCTGTCTGTTGGAGGACGTGACGGTAAGTCCCCGGGCAATTGCAGAAAAATTCTGTGGTGCCAGGGGCGGCTTTATTACCCGTGCCAATTCTTCTGTAGAGCATATCTTTTCCGAATTATATTCAGTACCTGAAAAAATCCAGAAGGGATACTTTAAAATTAAGGCTTTGGAATTATTTTTATTTTTAAGCACACTGGATATACAGCAGGATGAATGGGAGAACAGAATATGTACCAAGTCTCAGGTCACTCTGGCCAAAGAAATCAGTCAATACATGATGGAGCATATGGAGGAGCGTATTACTCTGGAGCATCTGATTGAACATTTTCATCTGTCAGGGGCTCATCTGAAAAAGACCTTTAAGGGAGTCTATGGTGTTTCTATTGGTTCCTATATCAGAAACCAGAAAATGGAGTCAGCAGCCTATATGCTGGAATATACTACGAAATCTATTCTTGATATTGCCAATGCACATGGGTACGATAATGGGAGTAAATTTGCCAGTGCCTTTCGTGCGGTAAAAGGTGTTAATCCTACAGAATACCGCAATTGTATGGCGAAAAAAGCAATCCGAAATATCTGATTGGAGCATTTTGTACTCTGATTGGAGCAGACACAGGTAAGGTTTGTCTGTTATTCTTACTTCTGCTAAAGGAAAGGAAGAAACGAGTTTACTTCAATTTTTTTTCGACTATAGTTAGTAATTACTAACTTTTGGGAGGTGTTGTGAAATAAAGAAAATAATAAGAGGAAGATATGGTTCAACTATGCTTTTATTTTGTCTGGTATTGATTTTTTCAGTAGCTTCTCTGTTTTCGGGAGCAATAGATATTGGGGTAAGTTCTTTGCTGGCTGGGGGAGATGAGATGAAGTTAAAAATTTTTCTTCTGGGAAGGATTCCCCGTCTGCTGGCTATACTCTGTACCGGAATAGGAATGAGTGTGGCAGGCTTGATTATGCAGCAGCTGTGTATGAATAAATTTGTTTCTCCAACCACTGGTGCTACCATTCAGTCGGCACAGTTTGGCATTGCTCTGGCTATGATGTTCTTTCCCAAAATGGGGTTAGGAGTGAGAACCTTTTTTGCCTTTGCCATGGCAGTAGCCGGTACCTTAATTTTTGTATTCTTTGTTCAAAGAATTAAGGTGAAGGATATGGTGCTGGTACCGCTGGTGGGAATTATGTTTGGCAATATTATAGGAGGTGTAACCAATTTTCTTGCCTTTCAGGGAGAGATTACCCAGCAGCTTTCTACCTACTTTTCCGGCTCCTTTGCTCTGATTATTCAGGGAAATTATGAACTGGTACATCTGGTAGTGCCTTTGGTAATTATTGCTTTTTTATATGCCAATCATTTTAATATTGTGGGTATGGGACAGGATTTTTCTAAAAATCTGGGAATCAACTATAATTTTATTTTGATTTTAGGTCTATCTATATCCGCAGTGATTACAGCCAGTGTGGTGGTTGTGGTAGGACAGATTTCTTATATTGGATTAATTGTTCCCAATATTGTAGCCTTGTTTAAAGGAGACAAGATTAGGGGAACACTGATAGATACTGCCCTGTTTGGTGCTTTGTTTGTTCTGGTCTGTGATTTGATTGCCCGAACAGTAATTATGCCCTATGAGATACCCATTGAATTAGTGGTCGGTATTGTGGGAAGCTGTATCTTTATTCTTATGCTGTTTTATCGATTAAAGCATGGAAAAAGGGCGATTCGTCTGGGAAAAAAAGGCAGACATAGAGAGGGCTATTCTCATCATGAACATCGATTCTGTGGATATAAACATCATCACCAATATCACAGACGGCAGAGAGGAAGGATGGAGGTGATGGACAATGAGTAATCAGATGCAAAAGAAAGTGTTGGCCAAAGGGAAGGTACGGGGAATACATAAAAGAAGCATAGGGGTACTTCTGCTGCTGACAGGATTGGTTAGCACGGCTATCCTGATATATTTGTTTATCCATTCTTATCCGGAAAAACCAAAGCTGTTTCGGTATATTCTAGGATTGAGACTTCCTACACTGGTTTGCATGATGATTGCCTCGGTTGCCATTGGGGCAGCTACCTTGATTTTTCAATCGATTGTAAACAATCGAATCGTTACACCGGCACTTTTGGGAATGAGTTCCATCTATTCCTTTTTGCATACGGCAGCAGTTTTTGCCATGGGAACCGGGAGTATACTGTTTTTAAATGCTAATCTGGCCTTTGCTGTGGATTTAGTTTTAATGGGGATAGTGGCGACTTTGGTTTACTGGTACTTATTTGAAAAAACAGGTCACAATATTCTGTATATTATGTTGATTGGAACAGTTTTGTCGTCTCTGTTTGGTAGTATGCAGTCTTCTATGATTCGTGTAATGGATCCGAATGAGTATGATGCACTGTTAAGTAGCCTGGTTGCAGATTTTAATCATGTAAATGGAGAGATTATCTTGTTTGCCATTTTGGCATTAGCTGGTATCGCCTTGCTGTTATGGAAGGATTTAAAGCTGTTGGATGTGATTACTATGGGAAGAAATCAGGCAATCAATCTGGGTGTGAACTATGACAGGGTAATTCGCAGGCTTCTGTTTGGCGTAGTATTGTGTATGGCAGTAGCCACTGCATCAGTAGGACCGGTTTCTTTTCTGGGTCTGATTGTGGCTAATCTGTCCAGACAGTTATTAAAGACCTATAGGCATTCCTACCTGATTTGGGGGGCATCCTTAATGGGGATGTTGGCACTTATGGGTGGTCAGCTGATTTCTCAGCATATTTTCCATTTCACTGTGCCGGTCAGTACCTTTGTCACGATAGCAGGAGGAGTCTACTTCCTTTATCTGCTGCTTGTTAAGAAAGGAGCCTATTGATTACGATGAATATAAAAGATTTGTTAAAAAGCTATGGGAATAAAACGGTGGTAAATGAAGTCAGCTTTGAGGTACCAAAGGGAAAGGTATTGTCTCTGATTGGTCCTAATGGTGCCGGAAAGTCTACGGTTATGGGGATGATTTCCAGACTTATTGCCAAGGATGCGGGATTGATTCATTTTGAAGATAAGGATCTTTCCCGATGGAAGAGTCGGGAGCTGGCAAAGAAGCTGGCTATTCTGACCCAGCATAACAATATTCAGATGAAGCTGACCGTCAGAGAACTGGTCGCCTTTGGACGATTTCCTTACTCAGGAAGCCGTCTGACCGCAGAGGATGAGGAAATGGTAGACAGGGCAATCGCTTATATGGAACTGGAGGAGTATGAGGAACATTACATTGATGAGCTTTCCGGAGGGCAGAGACAGAGAGCCTATATTGCTATGGTAATTGCCCAGGATACAGATTATGTTCTGCTGGATGAGCCGACGAATAATCTGGATATTTATCATGCCTCCAATCTGATGCGTATCGTCCGCAGACTATGTGATGAACTGGGAAAAACGGTAATTCTGGTTTTGCATGAAATCAATTATGCAGCTTTTTATTCGGATTATATCTGTGCGTTTGCCAATGGAAAAATTGCCAGATTTGGAACGGTGGATGAGGTAATCAATAAGGAAGCTCTGTATGATATTTACAAGGTTGACTTTGAAATTATCCGTGTAGGAAATAAGCCATTGTCGGTCTATTATTAAAAGTCAAATAGGATATGTGTAGTTGACTGTTCTGAAGTAGGGACTTTCTGGATTAAGTTAAAATAAAAAAACTTGTACTGATTCAAAGCACAATAGAATCATTACAAAAATGGTAACTATTCAGAGACATCATAAGTGAAAGGAAAAAAAGAAAGGGAGATTAGGACTGATGAAAAGAATTTTTGC